>JAMLGZ010000002.1:0-351205 GCA_023957385.1 Brumimicrobium sp.
CAGGCAAGCGTAAACAGACCGACAGAATAAACAGACACCATGACAACATTATCTGAAAATATTAGCCAATTAATAAGTTTGACAACAGACGAAAAAGCAATTGTTGAAAAGGCTTTTAAGCACATTAAAATTTCTAAAGGTGATCTTTGGGTGAAGGAAGGTAAGGTGTGCGACCATGTTGCATTTGTGCAAACTGGGAAGCTTAGAGTATTTTATAATGACGACTCAGGCAATGAAGTGACTTGTTACTTTGTAATGCCCGACAATTTTATTTCTTCATTCACAAGTTTTTTAACTAACACCCCGACAACGGAAAACATTTCAGCCATTGAAGACACTAATTTAATGACCATTTCTAAGAAAGAATTAGAATCATTATCGGACAGCATATCGAAAATTCATATTTGGCGGAGAATTATAGCAGAAAATCTTTTTATCACCATGGAAAAAAGAATTGCCATGCTTCAATCTCAAACAGCGAATGAACGCTATGAACGCATGATAAAAGAAAATCCTGATATTATCCTTAGCGTTCCATTGCAATACACAGCATCATTTTTAGGTATAACACCTCAACACCTGAGCAGACTAAGAAAAGAATCCTTAAAGTGATTTCTTAACATTTGTTCAGTAGTTTAGAAAATTACTGGCGGACTTTTGTAGCGTAAATATTAATAAATAAAACGCAACAAAATGAAGCAAATAATCTTAATTACAGCAATGCTGATTTCTGCAGCATCTATTAACGCACAGACAAGTCCCGAAAAGCCTAAAAAGACAAAAGAACTTGTCTTTTTAGCAGGAACAATTCAACCACTTTTACTACAAGGCGGGAATTTTGAAGTGGACTTTTATACGCCAAAAATGGTGTTCAATTATTCCCATGGTTTCTCCCTAGAATTGGAAAGTAGTGCAGGCACAACTGTAGGTGAAGCCAAAGAACAGTCAGTAGCTTATCACCTTCCTTATTCAACAGGTTTTGGCGTAGGATATCGATTGAATAAATACTTCGATATTCGCTTTGAACCAAAACTTCATAAGTTTGAAGCTTACTACGATGGCACCGACAGAAAGGAATCCATTAACCAAATTGTAGATTACAACACAGTTACTTTAGGTGTTGGAGCATACTTTAGATGGAAACCTTTCGAAAAACAAAATAATTTTCTCAAAGGTATTTTCACTTCAACCAGCATTAGATATTGGCAAAATGTGTGGTCATCTCTCGACAACAATGAGTACAAATATTTTAACACCATAACAAACCAAAATGAAACATTAAAAGCCTCTAATATTGGAATTGCTAATACGCCATTTTTATTCAATGTTGCATTGGGCTATAGTATTATGTTCTAATTCTTAAAAAATAAAATCATGGAACGCAGAGACTTCATCGTAAAAAGCGGAACCGTTTTGACCGCAGCAGCATTCTTTGGAATGTTCGGAAATTCAAACAATTTATTTAGTGCCACAACCAATTCAATCGATAAACAAGACAATAAAAAACGTCCAGACCCAAATGCTTTTAGCCAACCAATTTTAAAAGCAATTGCTATCGGGATAAATGCTCCAAGTCCTCATAACACACAATCATGGAAATTCAAAGTAATCAATGACACAACCATGTATTTGTATGTGAATGAAAATATATTGTTACCTGCAACTGATCCACCAAGCAGACAAATACATATGGGAGCAGGCTGCTTTATTGAAACATTAGTCATTGGAGCTACTACTTTGGGCTACAAATCTAACGTTACTTATTTTCCTGAAGGTTACGAATCTCAAAAGGACTTTGGCGTAAAACCTGTTGCAAAAATTGAATTGCTGAAAGATTTAGAAAGTATAGATTCACTTTCAAGTTACATTAACAAAAGGCAAACAAACAGAAGAGAATATAAAGGCGATTTGATTTCAAAACAGGAATTTGTAACATTGAAAGAAATTGCAGGCAATTCACATTCTCAGTTGATTTTTATCAATGAAAATTTCAAACCTTACTTTGAAATTTTTAACAAAGGCTTTGAAATTGAATCAAGAACTTTCAGAACAAATGAAGAAACCAGAAATCTATTTCGTTTTTCCGAAAAGCAAAGAGCAGAAAAGGGAGATGGAATAAGTATTCCGCAAATGGGATATCACGGCATTATGAAATATCTTGCGGAAAGTTCATTAGACAATGGAAACAAGGAAAAATGGCACAGCGACAAATCCATAAGCTTGTCAATGAAAAATGTAGCCAAAGGAATTGAGAGTAGTAAGGGCATTGTAATTTGGGTAACCGAAGCTAATACATTCGAAGACTGGATTAAATCCGGGAGAGATTATGTTCGCTTTAGCCTTGCATTGACAAAACAAAATCTGTATGCTCATCCTTACAATCAAGCTATACAAGAGTATAACGAGATGAAAGCAATTCGTGACGAACTTGATAAGTTATTGAACATTCAAGGAAATCAAAAAATACAAATGGTTGTTAGAATTGGTCGAAGTTCAGAACCATATCTTTCATACAGACGACCGCTTGACACTTATATTATTAAGTAATATTGACCTGAATAATTGCACGACCGACACTAGCGCCAGCCTGTAACAAGGGCTTGGCGTAATGGCGGGTGAAGTGCTTCGTATGAACATTATTGCTAAATTTGAACTTTGGTGCTTCGTATCAACGGCAGTGCTATAATGCCGCCACTACGCCAAGCCCCGAACCGTTATAGGCAACCCCACTATTGAAATTTGAGATTAAATATAATTACTGATAAAAACTTAATATATTGAAAGTAATTGACTTAATTTGACATAAATCGGAACATAAAAAAATAAAGCATGAAAATAATACTAAGTCGTAAGGGATTTGATTCTTCGAGTGGAGGAATACCGAGTCCAATTCTTCCAGATGGAACGCTGTTGTCGTTGCCAATTCCAAATGATGTAAATAGATATGAAGATTTAGAATATAAAGGGAAAAATTATTTTGAAATCATATATGAGTTAAGTAATGGAAAAATTAGGAATAAAGAATGCCATTATGACCCTGATATTAGAGAAAATGCAATAAAGGCAAATCTGAGACCCAAAAATTGGAGAGCAGCTTTTGGACAAGTGGGGGCATCCTTAACACATTTACAAAATTATGAAATACAAAAAGGAGATTTATTTTTATTCTTTGGGTTATTTCGGGAATGTGAAATTAAAAATGGAAAATACCAATTTATCAGGGGTACTAAACCCAAACATATTATTTGGGGCTATTTACAAATTGACGAAATATTACAAAATCCTACTGAAAAGGAATTTCCTTGGTTAGTGGAAAAAGGAAAAAACAAACACCCACACATTGATAGAGAGAACAAAAATAATGCAATTTTTATAGGAGCTAAAACACTATCTTGGGATAAAAGTATGAAAGGTGCCGATTGCCTAGAATTTAATCATATGCGTGTTTTGACAAGAGAAGGGATGAGTACATCTCGTTGGGAACTACCCGATTTTTTCAAAGAAATAGATATATCTCATCACAAACGTTCCGACTGGAAAGATAATTATTTTCAATCTACTGGTAGAGGGCAAGAATTTGTTTTCTCTACAGAAAATCGTTTGGATGTTATGAATTGGGTAAGTGATTTAATTGGTGCTGAACGAATACACGATAAAAGAGGTCAAATTTCTTCAGATAATATTACGTCTTTAATGTATGATGAGATTTTTGTTTTTGGTAGTAATAAGGAGGGAAACCATGCAGGAGGAGCAGCTAAGCAGGCTTTAAAATGGGGTGCCATACAAGGACAAGGTGAAGGCATTCAAGGAAAAACTTATGCTATTCCAACAATGTTCGATTCAGTAGAGGAAATAAAACCTTATGTTGATAGATTTATTGAATATGCAAAGGCAAATCCATATAAAAGATTTTTAGTTACCAGCATAGGCTGTGGCATTGCAAATTTCACACCGGATCAAATTGCTCCACTTTTTATTGAGGTTGTAAGACAAAGCATAACTAATATTTGTTTACCAGAGGAATTTGCAATTATAAATATTAGTTTTGAAGCCTACGGAAAAGATTAAATTACTGCCTATAACATGCTATTACTCGCAAGCCGAAATAATCGCTTCGATTAACATTTCTCTTTAGAAAAAAGTCTTATCTTCGTATCTAAGTTAAATGCTAAAAATCGGCCAGCGAGTAGTAGCTTCCCGTTATGAGAGAGTTAAGAGAAACGCTTCGTAACGGATTCAGGCAAGGACGTGAACCACCGTTACATTATTTAAACAGTCAAATTCGAGGTCAATTTCTGACTTCGAGTAATCAATCATTTTATCAAAAAATTAAAATGGAGTTCAGAAACCATTTTAAAAAACGGAGCGGAATCCGAAAAGCTAACGAGTAGGAAAATTTTAATTTTTAAGAATATGAAAGTAATGAAATACTTAACAATGGGATTATTGTTTATTGGAATTACAGCTTTAGTGAGTTGTAAGAAAGAAGATATGTCAAAATATGTCACAAAAGATGAATTGAGTCAAGGACAAGTTTCAAGTGATCCGAAAATTGAAAATATTGACTTGACAATCAAACCCTATGAATGGACATGGAATAGTTTGTATAAATGTTGGGAATATAAATATCCCCACTCTTCTATTTATCAAGGAGTTCTGGTAGGTTATGTTATGAATGGTCAAGGAAAACAATTCATGCCATATTATGATGCACAGACAGGAGTAACTTATGGTCTTGCTGATGAGACCTTCAGTGGTAATATACGGATTACATATTATGATGGTACCACTTCTTTACAAAAACCTTCTTATGATAAATACGTATATCTTAAAATTATTCCTTCAGCTGGTTTGAAAACCCATCCTAATTTAGATTTAACAAATTACGAAGAGGTGTCAAAAGTATTTAAGGTAGAATAACAAAAAACTCTCTCTTTAACTTTAAAGATGGGCTATTTAAAATTGGATAGTCCATCTTATTTTAATAACTTAGCATGACAAATTAAAAAAAATGAAAATGAATAAAAACTTACCTATATATGTTTTAAGTTTTGCGATATTGGCATTATTAGTTGCCTTAATTATTCAAAACAATAATATCTCTCAATTGATTACTAATTTAAAAAAGAGCAATCAAGATGATGAGTTAGCATTAGAGAAAATACATGAAAAAGAGCTCGAAAATAATATCCACAACTCCAAAAGAATCCCAATTGGCTATCAATTAAATACCAATACCCTCTCATAACCTGTCGTTTTGCGTCAGGCGGGTAAATCGCTTCGTACTTGGGTTTTACATTAAAGAAAAAGTCTTATCTTCGTATCTAAATTTAACGTAAAATCCGCCCGAACGCCAAGCCCCGAACCGTTAGCAAACATGCAAAAACGGGTACTATGAGGATTTATACTACACTACGAACAAAAATTAGAAGAATTGAGCCTCCTTAAAATTGATTATCGAACAAACAATAATTCAATAATTACTTTAAAAAAAAATCTAAATGAAAACAAAAATTATAATTCTATTCTTTATTGCCCTGACCAAATTAACTTTTGGGCAATATCAACAGTACATACAATATGTATCACCTTACCTCTCTGACTCGATTCAGAGCGGTTTCTTCTATTTTAACACACCTAACAATTTTCAGGCGGGTCAACTTTATCAACTTTATAGACAGAATGCTCCTGATTTAAACAACAATATGGTGCTTATCGATCAACATGTAGATAGCTTAGCTGGATTAACACATTTTAAATATCAGCAAACTTTTATGAATATACCGATTGAAGGTGCTGGCTGCATTGAGCATTATGATAAATATGGCTCGCTTCAATTTATAAATGCAAAAATAGCTGATTCAATAAAAAAAGACCATAGACCAAGATTAAGTGGTGATGAAGCAATCAATATTCTAATTGAATATTTGAAAAAGGATGAAAAGCTCATTTTTGCATGGAATGATGAAGATTGGGAACAGCAAATAAGACTTGATTATGCTGATAGCAATGCAACATGGTATCCAAATTCCGAACTTATCTGGGCTATAGATACCGTCAAGAACATTCAATTAATTAACTCTGGAAACAGATATAATCTTGCGTACAAAATCTCAATTACAGTTATCCAGCCTGAATTTGAAACATTTATTTATTATGTTGACGCTAATACTGGTATAGTATTAAAATTCAACTCTACTCACATCAATGATGGACCTGCTGGAGTTTATGGCTATGGTTCTAAAATCATTGATACTCAATGGAAAGGTGGTTTTACTCAAAAGTACATTTTACAAACAAATGATGCAACTAGAGTTGTACACACCAAAAAGAATCCAAATGGAAGTACTGCTTGGGGATTGTTAGACAATACCAAAGACGATGACGATAATTGGGGGAATACGTATTTAACGGAGACATCAACACACTACCATGTTTCAACTTGTTGGGATTATTACAGAAATGTTTTCGGAAGAACAGGTCAGAATAATGCTAGTAGAGAAGTGCGCGTCAGAACGCAATGGAATGCTTATAATGCTCAATTTATTCCAGGCGGAAGTGATCACAACGATTTAAGATTTGGAAAAGATAATGGTTGGGATTTCGGTTTAGAGCCGTCGATTGTAGCTCATGAATTTGCTCATGGTGTTACTCATCATTCATCAAATTTAACCTATTCTTATGAATCAGGCGCATTAAACGAAGCATTTAGCGATATATTTGGAGTAGTTATACAGGCAGTAATGCTTGATGGAGGTTCTACAGATTGGGTTATAGGAAATTTTATTCCAAATATGCCTTTAAGATCTTTGAAAGACCCCAATCTTTACAATCAACCTGATACATACTTAGGCTTAAATTGGTATACTGGTGCAGGAGATAATGGTGGTGTACATGTCAACTCTGGAGTTCTTAACAAGTGGTTTTATGTTTTAGCGCATGGTGATAATGGAACAAATGATTTGTCGAATTATTATGATGTTGATGGAATTGGTATAAATAAGGCTTCAAGAATTGCTTATTATGCACAAACATCATTATTATTAAGTTCTTCTCAATATTCAGATGCCAGACAGGCTACAATTCAAGCAGCAAAAATTCTTTACGGTGAATGCTCTGTCGAACATCAAGCAACAATTGATTCTTGGTACGCAGTTGGAATTGGTAATTTGAATAATTGTACTTACACTGCATCTGTTGAAGACTTATCAAATCAAAACATTCTAATATATCCAAATCCTGCTAATAATTCAATTTCAATTGAACTGCCAATGTCAACAGCTAGTCCGATTAGAATAATTGATTTATCTGGAAATTTGATTAAAGAATTTGAAACCAATCAGGTGTTTTTTCAGACTGATATTTCAAACCTTTCGAATGGAGTTTACTTGATAAATTTCGATTTTAATGGTAGTCAAATTGTGAAACGAATAATTGTTCAGAACTAATGACTTGTCGTTTGTATATGTTAATTATAATGGTACTTGGGGCTTTCACCCCAAGTACCATTTTTGCTCAGAATAATAGAATTTCTATCCATTCGGGACTTTTTCATAGTTTTTTCGATGAATCTCCGGTTCTAAACACAAATCACCCGAACAAAGCAGTTAAGCCTTTTAGTGGTTTGTTTTACAATTCGCTTGGTATTCAATATGATCGAAAACTCAATTCAAAATCAAGATTTTCTGTTGAATACAACTATTATTATGAAATTTATCAAAACGTTTATAGTGAATTAGTTAAAAACGTTGTTTCTGAAAGACAATCTAACATTTTCAACCTAAATTACTCTCAATTGATTTACTCTAAACCGAAAATTAATGTTCCGATAGGTATTGGTTTAAATTATCGACATGGAGCAGAATTTATTGTTGTTAATTATGGATATTTCCAATATTTAGATATATATGAACCACTAATCGAAACAAGAATACAACGAGACTTAGGATTGAATTTACGGGCTGGTATAGAATATAGTCCTATAAGATGGTTAACATTATATTCAAATTTTGATTTAATTGGATTTGTTTATTTGCATGATAAAAATGCAATAGAACGAATACAAGATACTTACGGCTATAACAAATATCCACATCGCTTTGATTTGTCATGGAGATTTGGAATAGGATTTAATTTTTAAGGGTGGCTCTAAAAGGAAAAACGCACGATTTGCTAACAACAAACAAGCGCAAGCGGCAAATGTACACACGTGTTAGCCGCCTAGCGCCTGTTTGTGGGCCGTTATGAGGGAATAGTCCACCACAGATAGGAACGTCCCCACGTTATTGTACGTGGATTTTTTATTTTTTTCAACATTTCATCCGTTTTGTAGTAAGTTATTAGCAGAAAATATTTTATCATTTTTCTGCTCTAAAATCTGTGCGGGTAAACCGTGCAAATATCTCTTTTAGAGTATTTGTGACGTTGACACGTCCACAGATTTTAGTTTAAATTAACGAAAATAAACTAGAAAGTCAATAGTTTACTAAAAATAAAAAGTACATCATTGATTATTTTTCTTGTTCTATCCTTCGTTAATTAATCACTTACCAAAACGGATGAAAGTTGTTTTTATTAATCGGTAAAATCCCCTACCGAGTTCAAACAGACTCCTATGTCAAACATAAGAGCAATTCGACCTCGGAACAATAGCGTGAGGTCGGCTGTATTTATTTCTGGGTGAACTACTACGTACAATTCAATAGATGGATTTCATTTTATCAAAGACTATAGAATTGTACTCCCCATAACTGGCTGTTTCGCACCATTCTGGATAAATCAAATCAATTATTATATATCCTAGGAAAATATTTATTACATTTATATTGAATTATCAAAAGGATCAGAACGGATGCGAAGCAGCCGCAACGTTAGCGGGCAGGTAAATAAAATCAGTAAATGAAACAATGTTAAAAAAATATTTTAATTCACATAGCTTTTTGAAAATGGAGGAAATAGAATCTGCTTTACCTTTATTTAAAGAAGTACAATTAAATAAAGGAGAATATTTTATTACTGACACTATAATTTGTAATCAAATAGCATTTGTTGTAAAAGGCTCTTTTCGGGGCTTTGTAGTTGACGATAAAGGGAATGAGGTAAATATCTGTTTAAAGTTAGAAAATCAATTTATTACCTCATATGAAAGTTTTTTAAATCAACAACCATCTAAAAAGAATATTCAAGCAATGGAAAAATGCGATTTATTAATCATAAACAGAGATTCTTTAATAAATCTATTAGATAAATTCCCTTCATTTAATTTTCTAATTAAAGCCGTTGCAGAACAAGAATTGATAGAAAAAGAAAACTTTTTGATTCATTTAAATAATAAATCAGGAAAGGAAAAATATCTGTTCATTTTAAACTATTATCCCGATTTTATTCGAAGAGTTAAACTTAGTGATTTAGCCTCCTTTATAGGTGTTACCCCTCGAACGGTTTCAAGGATTAGAAAAAATTTATCCGGCAATTAATTATAGGACAAATGTCCTCTTTTGCGATTAGAAGTGTGTTTAGTTTTGCATAATAAAATAAGAAGAATATGCAACAAATTGCAAAAGACATATATCACATACCTTTAATGCCAAGAAATAGTATTAACTGTTACATTGCTGAAGGTGTTTTGATAGATGCAGGAATTAGAAGTTCGTATAAAAATATTTCCAAACATCTGCAAGAAATTCCTGTTCACCTACACATTCTAACACACGCCCACGCAGACCATCAAGGTAGTAGCGACAAAATTTGTAACGATTTCAACTTACCTCTATATTGTCATCAAAAGGAAGTCTATCGTGCAGAAACAGGGTTTGTAACCAAAGATTATCCGTCAAACAAAAACATTATTGCCCGATTGCAACAAAAATATTGGGCAGGTCGAGGACACAAAATTGATAAAACAATCAAAGAAAATGATATGATTGGTAACTTTAGGGTAATAGAAACACCGGGACACTCTGATGGTCATATTTCACTTTTCAGAGAAAAAGATGGTGTTTTGATAATCGGAGATGTCGCAACAAATATGAACTTATTGACCACCATAAAAGGGTTACATCTTCCACCCCATATTTTTACAACCAACAAAATTGAGAACATCAATTCATTGCAAAAATTATCTGAATTAAGTCCGAAAATTATTTGTTTTGGACACGGTCCCGTTCTCCTAAATAAGAATAAAGAGTTTGAAAAATTTGTTGAGAGACAAAAGAACTACGGCTAACACTTAAGACTTAAACGCCCTGTAGCGCAGCGGAATGGCGACTTAAGTCGGGGTTGACATTTCTATTGGCAATGGACTAAAAATTAAAAAACTCGAATAAAAATAAAATGAATAATAAAGGCATATATCTAATTCAATTAAACTTATGAATTATACAGTATTGGTTACCGGAGGAACAGGTTATATTGGTTCTTGGGTTGTTAAAAATTTATTAGAAAGAGGATACAATGTTCGTCTAACAACAAGAAATAAAAATAATCTTTCCAAAATCCAATTTTTAGTAAACTATGCGGAATCTTCAAAGGGTAAACTTGAAATATGGGAAGCAGATTTATTAAAAATGGGTTCGTTTGATGAGGTTGTAATGGGTTGCGATTATGTTATTCATATGGCTTCGCCATTTCAAACCAAGATAAAAAATGCACAAAAGGAACTTATAGAACCAGCTCTAATAGGAACAAGAAATGTTCTTCGTGCAGTTAATCTCTCACTATCTGTTAAAAAAGTCGTTATGACTTCAAGTGTAGCGGCTGTTTTTGGAGATAATATAGATATGAAAAATTTGAACCTCTCAGAATTTGATGAAAATCAATTTAATACAACTAGTTCTATTAAGCATCAACCCTATGCTTATTCCAAATTATTAGCTGAAAAAGAAGCTTGGAAAATATATGAATCTCAACAAAGATGGCAATTAATTACTATAAACCCCTCATTTGTTATGGGACCTCCTCTGTCTAAATATGCAGATTCTGGGAGTATTATATTGATGAAAGAGTTTTTAAAAGGGAGTTATTGTTTTGGCGTACCCAATTTAGAATTTGGTTTTGTTGATGTTCGAGACATAGCTAAAGTTCATATACAAGCTATGGAAGACATAAATGCAAAAGGAAGATATATTATATCAGAGAGAGTAGCTTCTTTATTGAATTTTGCTAAAATAATTCAAATCGAATTTAAAAATAAATACCAACTACCTAAGAAAGAGGCTCCTAAATTATTACTTTATCTGTTTGCGCCTATTTTTAATTTAACAAGACAATTTGTAGAAAAAAATGTTGGTTATTCTATAAAAATTAATTCTCAAAAAGTCATAAATGATTTTAACCTTCAACTCACTCCTCTCGAAAAGACTTTAAAAGATATGATAATTGAAATGGAGGAACTGAAAATGTTATAGAACATTACCCGACCCGCTAACAAGCGGTTTGAACGCAAGGCGGGCAAAGTGCTCCGATTGAACATTTTCGGTAAGAAAAAAGTATTATCTTCGTATCAACATTTGTCGGTAAAATCCGCCCTGCGTCAAGCCGCCAAAACGTCAAACTGTCTAAAAACCCCCAACCTATTAACATTCTAATTGTCAATAACTTACATCCTTAAATATTTATCATCTAATTGATTTTCAGTATATTCATCCTATGAAATACATCATCGGAAAAGACAGAACTCAATTCGAGTTATTTTGCTTAGAGGAGCGAATTGATGAAAACAATGAAGTTCGGTTGATTGAGCTTTTTGTGGATAGTTTACCCTTGGCAGACTTTGGTTTTGTAGAAGACAAAGTCAATCCACAGGGAGGAAGACCTGCTTATCATCCAAGTGTTTTATTGAAGTTATTTTTATATGGCTACATGAATCGCATCCGCTCCTCTCGACTTTTGGAAAAAGAGTGTAACCGAAACTTGGAAGTAATGTGGCTTATGCGAGGACTCGCCCCCGACCACAATACCATCTCTAATTTCAGGAAGGACAATCCTTTAGCAATCAAAAAAGTGTTTCGAGCTACTGTGGAGCTTGCCAAAAACTTTGATTTGATTGGCGGAAAACTACTTGCTGGCGACGGCACAAAATTACGTGCCCAAAATTCTAAAAAGAACAACTACAACCAAGCAAAAATTGATAGACATCTTGCTTATATTGAAACAAAACTAGAGGAATACAATGCAGTTCTTGCAAGTGAAGATGGGGATGTTGAACAAAAGTTAAAAGCAAAACAAAAGATAGAGCAACACCTCCAACACCAACAGAAATATAAGGATTTAGAAAAACAACTAGAAGAAACAGGAGAGGTTCAAATCTCTACATCTGATCCTGAGAGTAGGCAGTTAATTATTCGAAATGTCATTACAGAGGTAGCCTATAATGTTCAGTCAACAGTGGATGAAAAACACAGCATTCCAATCAATTACGAAGTAACCAATGAAAACGATTCCAAAGCAATGGGCGGAATGCTTGAACAAGCTGTGGAAGTTTTAGGTCACAATGAATTTACAGCCATATTTGATAAAGGATATTACACCGGAACAGAGTTTGAAAAAGCAGAAGAATTAGGAGTTGATGTATTGGTTGCTGTTCCCGATTTACCCACCTCTTCCATGGCACCTGATCCTGCTTATAACATTTCCGAATTTACCTATAACCAAGAAACTAACTCTTACACCTGTCCACAGGGAAACACATTAAAATCCAATGGGAAATGGTATTCCAAAAGTAGAAATCATCCAGGAAGAAAGAAGCAAGAATCCATCCGAATGAAGCAGTACAAAACAGATGCCTGTAAAACGTGTCCCGTTTACGATTTATGCACCAAAGCAGCCAATAAACGTGGGCGAGTCATTGAACGATTAATCTATGCCCATTTGCTAGAAAAAAACAAGAAGCGAGTAAGAGAAAATTATGAAATCTATAAAAAACGACAGGCAATCGTGGAGCACCCCTTTGGAATCATAAAGAGACAATGGGATTTTTATTATATCGTAACAAAAAAAGGCAAAGAAAGGGCTTCGGCAGACGTAGGACTCATCTTTACAGCTTTCAATTTACGTAGAATATTCAATCTTCTTAACCAAAATGCACTCAAAAAGTATCTAAGAGAGCTTGATTTGAATTTTTCGTATTATATAAAGCATTTAGATGCGTTTTACAGGTTTTTGTTTTCTTATTTAACGATTGGTGTTTTTAAAAAAGAGTATTCTAAAGTGGTTTAAAATGAAAATAAATGAGTAGTTTAGTAGAGAGTATATAGATAAAGACGGTATTTAGACAGACTGCCGTTATTTGCAAGTTAAAACACCACTCAACAACATTATCTTCTTCAAATCTTAAACTTCTCTTAACCAGCTCGTAACATCTCTTTCTGACTTTTGCATCATCAAAAAAAACAATAAAAATGATGAACACAAAAGTAAAGAGACAAACTCCAAAAACATTATTAATCTGTGGATTGGGATTGTTAAATTTCATCCCAACTTATGCCCAGGAATCGGACTCCATCCGTTTGGAACGATTGGAAAGTAAAGTAAGTAAATTAGAAGTTCTAAACGGATTAAAAATTTCAGGATACATTCAAGGGCAATTTCAATACGGACAGGAAAATGCTTCTTTGAAAGTGGGTGCTCCCAACACCGATATTACCGAAGATTTTAACCGTATGGGCATTCGCAGAGGTCGGCTGAAATTCACCTATGAAAAGAGTATAGCCACTGCTGTTTTCCAAATGGACATGACCGAAAAAGGCTTTGGAATTAAAGATGTCTATCTCCAAGTCAAGGATTCCGAATGGAGTGCAAGTTCACTTAAAATCGGAGTTTTTAACCGACCATTTGGCTATGAGATTGAGAGGTCTTCATCTTCAAGAGAGTCTCCTGAAAGGGCAACAATTATCACTACCCTATTCCCGGAAGAAAGAGATTTGGGTGCGATAATGACCTTGCAGGCAAAGAAATCATCACCTTGGCATTTCCTAAAATTGGATGCAGGATTATTTGCAGGAAATGGTATTAAATCAGATATTAAAAACAAAAAGGACTTTATCAGTCATTTATCAGCCAATAAAACCATTAAAAAAGGAATTAAGCTCAGTGGCGGAATATCCTACTACCGGGGGACAGTTTATCAGGGGTCAGAAAACAGATATACATTTTCCGGTAATGCGTTTATACTCAATAACAATCCCACCAATATCGGTGCATTTGCCAAAAGAGAATACTTCGGAGTAGATGCACAGTTTAGTTTTACCAGCAATCTCGGGTTGACTTCATTATCAGGTGAGTTTATCACGGGAACTCAACCGGGTGAAAAAGGTGGAAGTAAAAGTCCGAACAGTTCATCTGTAGGAAACTCCGATATGTATATCCGCAATTTCAGCGGTGGCTATATTTCTTTTGTTCAGGATTTTGGAAAAATTCCACTCTCAACGGTGATTAAGTACGATTGGTATGATCCCAATACCAAAATGTCAAAAGATGACATTGGACTTAATCAAACCGGAAAAGGCGATATCGCTTATCAGACAATTGGTTTCGGATTGCTTTGGAAAATTAACGATGTCCTGAGAATGACAGCCTATTACGATTTGGTGAAAAACGAAACTTCAGTAAATCTTACTGGATATGAAAAAAATATTAAAGACGATGTTTTTACACTTCGACTTCAATACAAATTTTAAAATTGTAACCAAATTGTAACCAAACCTAAAAAAGTACTTAACAATCTATCAGCAATTTTGCATCAAATAAATAAAAAGAGAAAATAATGAAAAAACACATTTTAATACTATTGACTGGAATATCCTTGCTATCGTGCAATTCCAAAAGCGAAGAAACAAATTCCACAGGCATTGAGCCAAAAACAAAAGTTGAAACTGTCCAAATAAAAGGTTCGGAAACCGTTTTACCTCTAACCCAAAAGGCGGTGGAAGAATTTGCAAACGTGGATTCCCAACTGAAATTAATTGTCACGGGGGGTGGCAGTGGTGTCGGAATAGCGGCCTTGCTAAATAATACGACAGACATTGCACAAACCTCCAGAGCCATCAAATTTGGCGAGAAACAAAAAATCGAAGAAGGCGGAAATACTGTCAAAGAAATCATTGTAGCTTATGATGCCTTGGCGATTATCGTCCATCCGGAAAACAAAGTTTCCAACCTTACGAGAGAGCAATTGGAAGATATTTTCACAGGAAAAATCACAAATTGGAAAGAAGTAGGTGGCGAGGATTTGAAAATTGTACCTTATGCAAGGGAAACTTCATCTGGGACTTATGAGTTCTTTAAGGAAAGTGTTTTGTTGAACAAAAACTATCTGTCCGGCATTATGAGTATGCCTGCCAATGGGGCGATTATTCAGTCCATCAAACAAACCAAAGGTGCAATTGCTTATGTGGGATTGGCATATCTCAACAAAGATGTGAAAGCTGTACATGTTTCTTATGACGGTGGAAAAACATTTATAGAACCTTCTTTTGCCAATGCGAAAAATAAAACCTATCCTGTTGTCAGACCTTTGTTTTACTACTATCTCGGCAACTCTGAATCCAAAGTGAAACCGTTTATTGACTTCCTTCTTTCTCCTACCGGGCAGGAAATTGTGGACGAAGTGGGTTATGTGGATTTAAGATAATTTTTTCAAAAACAATTTCAAAAAACAGAGATGTTTCGAAAACTTTCAAATCGGTTTATCAAACAACTATTGACTTTTAGCGGTGCGGTTACGGGTATCGCTATCCTGTTTATCTCTTTTTTCCTTTTTAAAGAAGGTGCAGGACTTTTTAAGACTTCAACCATCGAAAAAGGATATGTTTTGATTGTTCATTCGGCAAATCCTGTTGGTAAATTAAGCTCTCATCAAATCAAAGAAATTTTTGATACTGAAATTACAAACTGGAAAGCTGTTGGCGGTAAAAATCAGGAAATCCGTATTTTTAGAATTGACGATATTTTTAACGAATATTCCAAAACAGAAATCGGTGAAAACTACGAGCATCTTTCCGAAAAATTGGCGGAGGTAATCCAAAAAAACGAAGGCATCATTGCCTTTCTTCCTCATCAATACGCTCCGATTAACAGTCCAAGCGTAAAAGAATTACCGGCAGGAAACATCTCGGTTTCGGATTATTTTCTCGGAAAAGAGTATTTACCAACCGCAACACCAGCTCCTTTGTTTGGCGTATTGCCATTGCTATTCGGCACACTTCTGGTCAGCATCATGGCAATCGCATTGGCTTTGCCATTGGGATTGGGTGTTGCCATTTATATATCTGAATTAGCAGACGAGCGGATTCGGAAATTTTTAAAACCCGTCATCGAATTATTAGCCGGAATTCCATCCGTAGTTTATGGTTTCTTCGGATTGGTGGTATTGGCACCGATTGTACAGAAAACATTTCATTTATCCGTTGGAGAAACAGCATTTACGGGAAGTATAATTTTAGCCATCATGGCATTGCCAACGATTATTTCGGTAGCGGAAGATGCCATGCGAAACACGCCACGAGCCATGCGGGAAGCGAGTTTAGCTTTGGGTGCAACTCAATGGCAAACGATTTATAAAGTCGTTATTCCTTATGCAAAATCGGGCATTTCCGCTGCGGTGGTTTTGGGTATGGGTCGGGCAATCGGTGAAACCATGGCGGTGTTGATGGTAACGGGAAATGCGGCAGTGATACCCACTTCGATTTTCAATTCCGTCAGAACCATTCCTGCAACGATAGCAGCAGAATTAGGCGAAGCACCCGCAGGTGAAGCCCATTATCAGGCTTTGTTTTTATTGGGATGTATTTTGTTTCTGATCACCATGGTGATTTCCGTTGCGGCAGAAATGATTTCGAAGAAGAAAAATTTTAAACCGGTTTAAAAATGAATAAAAAAATAAAACAACAAATTGCATTTTGGATTTTTCGCTTGTTCAGCGTGTTGATTGTCGGGATTTTGTTAAGCATTCTCGGGTTTATAATTTTCAACGGAATTCAGGTCATCAATTGGGAATTTCTAACGACTGCACCGAGAGAAGGAATGACAGCCGGAGGGATTTTTCCTGCGATCGTGGGAACATTTTATTTAGTGATTGGTAGTTTGATTTTTGCAGTTCCGCTCGGGGTAATGTCTGCTATTTACACCATCGAATATGCAGGGAACGGCAAAGTCGTTCGCTTTATTCGAATGATGACCAATAACTTGGCAAGTATCCCGTCCATTGTATTTGGATTGTTTGGAATGGCATTGTTTGTCAATAAATTAGGCTTTGGCGATTCTATTCTGGCAGGTTCATTGACTTTGGGATTATTGACCTTACCCATTATTATCAGAACATCGGAAGAAGCATTAAAAGCCGTTCCTGAATCGTACCGAAGTGGCAGTTATGCTTTAGGAGCGAGCAAATTAATGACCATCAGAAAGGTCGTTTTACCGAGTGCGATGCCCAATATCTTAACTGGAATTATTCTTTCCGTGGGTAGAGTTTCGGGAGAAACTGCACCGATTCTGTTTACGGTGGCTGCTTATTTTCTGCCCAATCTTCCCGACAGCATTTTTAGTCAGGCAATGGCTCTGCCCTATCATTTGTATGTATTGGCGACCAGCGGAACGGACATTGAAGCGTCCCGTCCCATGGCGTACGGAACCGCATTGGTATTGATTGTAATTGTGCTTTTCTTCAATTTATCGGCAACGATTTTACGACAACGAATGAATAAAAAATTGAGACATAATTAAACCAAATTGAAAATGATTGAAACAAAAAATATAAACTTTTACTACGGCAATTTCCACGCACTGAAAAACATCAGCATGAAAATGGAAACCAATACCGTAACTGCATTTATCGGCCCGTCCGGTTGTGGGAAATCGACATTTTTGAGATTATTCAACCGAATGAATGACCTGATTGATGATACAAAATTGGAAGGAGAATGTTTGATAGGCGGGAAAAATATTTATCACAAATCGATTGATGTAGATGCACTGAGAAAAAATGTCGGAATGGTCTTTCAAAAACCAAATCCGTTTCCCAAAACCATCTTTGAGAATGTCGCTTATGGATTAAGGGTAAATGGGGTGAACGACAAAAAGAAAATCGCCCAAAGAGTAGAAGAATCGCTTATTGCGTCTGCTTTGTGGGATGAAGTAAAGGATAAACTTCACAAATCTGCTTTTGAATTATCGGGCGGACAACAGCAACGATTGTGCATTGCAAGAGCCCTGGCGATAGCACCGACCGTTTTGCTGATGGATGAACCTGCATCGGCATTGGATCCTATTTCAACTTCAAAAATAGAAGAGTTGATTCATCAATTGAAAAAAGAGTACACCATCGTCATCGTTACGCACAATATGCAACAGGCAGCAAGGGTTAGCGACAAAACAGGATTTTTTATGTTGGGGGAATTGATAGAATACAGCGATACCAAAAAGATGTTCCTGAACCCTGACAAAGAAACCACTCAAAACTATATAACAGGAAGGTTTGGGTAAAACTAAAAGTGAAAAATGAAAAGTGAAAAATGATGAAGAAAAAAACTTAGAGCATTCGTGTCTTCGTGCCTTTGTGGCAATTAAAAAAATAAAAAAATATGAAAAAAAGAAAAAGAATCGCATTGGTTGCACATGACAACTGTAAACAAAAACTACTCGAATGGGTAGAACTTCATTGGGAAATATTTGCCCGGGAAGACTTGATTTGTACAGGAACAACAGGTCAGTTAGTAGAGAAAAAACTAAACGAATGTATGGAGCAAAATGCAAAAGAATTTCCAATACATATTACCAAATTGAAATCGGGACCTTTAGGCGGAGACCAGCAATTGGGAGCCATGATTTGTAATGGCAAAGTGGATGTTTTGATTTTCTTTTGGGACGCCATGGAACCACAACCACACGATGTGGACATCAAAGCATTATTGCGGATAGCAACTTTGTACAATATCGTTTATGCTTGTTCTCGTTCTACGGCTGATTTCATCATTACATCTCCTTTGTTTGATGAAAATTACAATTCCGTACTTTCCGAACAAATCGATCAATACCAAAACAGAGTATTGTTATAGAACAGAATTTCTAAAAAACAAAAAAACTTTGTGCCTTCGTGTCTTCGTGGCAAACAAAAAATAAAAAAATATGAAACAAAACGAAATAGAAATCCAATTTCTAAAAGATGAAATCAACGAAATGTGGCGTTTGGTCATTTCTCAGGTAGAAAAAGCCAAAAAATCCTTGCTAAACAACGATGTTGAGCTGGCTTTGGAAATTATCAGTTTGGAAAAAAGAGTGGATGCTTTTGAATTGAAAATCGACAGCAACTGCGAACATTATATTGCGTTATATAGTCCGGTGGCCATTGATTTGCGCTTGGTTTTATCCATTATGAAAATCAGTATCACTTTGGAACGAATTGCAGATTACGCAGCCGGAATTGCCCGGTATGTCGTGGAAAGAGATTGTCATGCATTTACATCCAAAATGAAAGAAGTTTTGGAACTGGAAAAAATGTTTGATGTTTTACTGAATATGCTGACCGACAGTTTGGTTTCTTTAAATTCAGAAAACGCCAAAAATGCAGGTAAAATCATGGCGAAAGACAAAGAAGTAAACGAAATTTATCTCAATGCCTTCAACCTGCTTTCCGAACATTTAAGAAAAGAAAGTGCCGATGTAAGATGCGGATTGGAAATGATGATGTTGATACGAAAAATGGAACGAATTGGCGACCATTGCAAAAATATCGTAGAAGAAATTGCTTTCTTTATTGAAGCAAAAGTATTGAAACATAAAGGCAAAAAAGAGTAATAACAGAAAGGTTTTTATCTTTGTGTTGAGAAATCGGATGATATGAGCGAACGCATTTTAATCGTAGATGATGACAACAGCATTTCAGAAATTTTAGAGTTTAATCTGAAAAATGAAGGTTATGAAGTAGATACTGCTGTTTCTGCCGAAGAAGGATTGAAAAAATCGCTTCATGAATTTGATTTGATGTTATTAGATGTGATGATGGGCGGAATGTCCGGCTATAAAATGGCAGAAAAAATCAGAAAAAACGGAGTTTTGATTCCAATCATTTTTTTGACTGCAAAAGACACTGAAAACGATATGCTTACAGGCTTTTCTGTCGGTGGTGATGATTATATTTCTAAGCCGTTTTCTATCAAAGAAGTAATTGCGAGAGTGAAAGCAGTATTGAAAAGGGCAGAAAAACAAGGAATATCTTCTGCACAAGATGAAAAACTGATTTTTGGTAATCTCGTTCTGGACTTTAATTTGAAAGAATTATTCATTGATGAACAAAAAATAAAACTGACAAAAACAGAATTTGAACTCCTAGGTTTGCTCGCCAAAAACCCCAACCGAATGTTTTCAAGGGAAAGTATTATCGATAAGTTATGGAGTGAAACGCCCTATATCACAGAACGAACGGTAGATGTACATATTACCCGACTAAGAAAAAAAATGGGAAGCTATGCTACTGCAATTTCCAATAAAATGGGTTATGGTTATTGGTTTAATACCGAAGAATTATGAAATTAAGCTACCGACAGAAACTGTTTTTATATTTCGGGTTGTTATTTACGCTCTTTACGATTGGTATTATCATATTTGACCAAATCCGGGAAAGAAATGACAAAACCTTGGCACTGGAAGAAAAGTTGGAAGCTTACACGGATATTATCCAATCCGGTTTATCCGAAAGTCAGGACAGTATAGATTTAACAATTATTCGGTTACAAAAATTATTACCCAAAGATCTGAGAATTACTATCATTAATCAAGTAGGTCAAGTTCTGTATGACAACTCAATTGAGGATTTCACACACCTTACCAATCATAAAAACAGACCGGAAATAGCAAAAGCACAACAAATCGGAAAAGGCTCGGACATTCGGCTATCAAATTCGAATCAACAGAAATATCTCTATTTTGCAAAAGTTGCCGATGATAAATTCATTCGGGTAGCCTTGCCTTATAATATTCAACTGCAACAAATTCTAAAGCCAGACAACATTTCGCTCTATTTTATGATTTTGTTTTTTGGTATTTTCCTTTACTTCATCCACATTACGACCAAAAGATTCGGAAACACCATCAAACAATTGCGTGATTATGTTTTAAATTCGGATAAAATGAATGTTGCTCAATTAAAATTTTCAAATGATGAATTAGGCGAAATTAGCAGCAAAATAGCCGATAATTATCATCAGCTCAAGGAAAGTCAGGAAACAATCTTGTTGGAAAAACAAAAACTTTTGCAACATATTCATGTTTTGGAAGAAGGAATTTGCTTTTTATCGTCCAATCAAAAGGTAGAGTTTTACAACGGCTTGTTTATTCAATATTTGAATACCATTTCAAACGAAACTTCCAGCGATGCGTCCATTATTTTAAAAGATGATAATTTCAAAGAATTACAACACTTTTTGACACAAAAGGAAAGACCTTATTTTGAAAAAACAATCAGCAAACAGGGAAAAGTGTTTTCCGTCAGAGCCAATATTTTTGAAGATGAAAGTTTTGAAATCATCCTCAGTGACATCACAAAACAAGAAAAAACAAAACAGCTTAAACAGGAGATGACCGGCAATATTGCACACGAATTGCGCACGCCGATTACCAGTATCAGAGGTTATTTGGAAACGGTTTTAAACACATCTTTGGACGATGAAAAGAAACAGTATTTCATTGAACGAGCATTTCAGCAAACGCTTGCACTGTCCGACATTACGCAGGATATGACGCTCATTGCGAAGATGGAAGAGGCTCCCGATAAATTTACCTTATCGAAAGTTAACATTGTGCAGTTGCTTCGTAAAATTAAAGAAGATACGGGTATTCAGTTGAATGAAAAACAAATAGAGATGAACTGGCTATTGCCCGATAATTTAGAATTGACAGGAAGCGAAAATTTACTTTATTCACTGTTTAAGAACCTGACTGAAAATGCCATCCGCTATGCCGGAGAAAATATAGAAATCAATATCAGTGTTTACAATGAAGATGCCGATTTTTATTATTTCTCTTTCTATGACACCGGAATTGGTATTAAAAATGAAAGTCAATTGAACCGTATCTTTGAACGCTTTTTCCGTGTCAATGAAGGTCGCACCCGAGATACAGGCGGAACCGGCTTAGGTTTGTCTATCGTGAAAAATGCCGTGCTGTTTCACAAGGGAAAAATTACAGCAAAAAACAGAAAAGAAGGTGGTTTGGAGTTTTTGTTTTCTATTAAAAAGGATTTGATGAATTAAAGACTAACCAGCAAATAACAAGCGGTTTGAACGCAAGGCGAGATAATTGCTTCACTCGAACATTTTCGATAAAAAAAAGCATTATCTTCGTATCAACATTTGTCGGTGAAATTCGCCCTGCGTCAAGCCGCCAAAACGTGTGTGACTTGAACAATCAGCTGTCTGCTGATTGGTGCTTTAAAACAGATGAGAGTAGGTCTCTCAATGGCGATTTTCAGGAATAGCCATTAAACCACTTTGTGCTGCAAGATTAGGAAACGGTTTTGTGGTGAGCGACAAAGAAAAACGGAAGCAACGACTTCTGTAGGTGTGTGTATGTGAGTTGAACGAAAGTGAACCCAACGATGAAGCCTCGTAAGGGCAATAGACGATGTCAAAAATAGGTAGTTACGTTTGTACCTATGATAAGAGTGTACCGGACACCTGATTTACTGGGTACACGGCATCCGGGGTTAAGTGGGCAAGACGCATACATAGGCTGTTTTAAGGAACAAGTGAACTCTACATCGTTCTGTAAAATAGAAATAGGAAGCAGACAAGAGGGGATGTGCTTGAGATGTAGGGGGCAGACTTAGCCGTAGTAGTGTTGAAGTGTTTGTAATGAACATGGAGCGAAGGGCTAAGCATGTTAGGTTTCAAACGAATTTACAACCGTAAAAGGGATGATTAATTATTATGAAACAAAATCACAGCCAATAACCAGATTAATGGTTTGGCAAGCATACAAGGAGGTAAAATCCAATGCTGGAAGTGGTGGAATAGACAAAATGAGTTGGGAATATTTGCAGAAAAACGCAAGTACGGAACTTTATATGCTCTGGAACCGCCTAAGCTCAGGGAGTTATTTTCCGAAAGCTGTCAAACAAGTTGCTATACCAAAGAAAGGGGGAGGAGAACGATTACTCGGTATCCCGACGATTTTAGACCGTATAGCACAACAAGTAGTACGAAAACACTTGGAACGAATAGTAGAACCAAAATTTCATTCCAGTTCATTTGGTTACCGACCCAATCGGAACTGTCATCAAGCCGTTGAACAAGCATATACAAATTTATACAATCATGATTTTGCTATTGACTTAGACATCAAAGGTTTCTTTGACAACATCGACCACGAACTGATGATGAAAGCATTAAAACACTACTGTTCAGACAATTGGGTTTTGTTATATGTGGAAAGGTGGTTGAAAGCAGGAATTGTACAGAAAGAGGGAGATTTTAAACCAACCCTTTCAGGAACTCCACAAGGTGGCGTTATTAGTCCGCTTTTAGCAAACTTATTTCTACATGTAGTCTTCGATAAATGGATGGATAAGTTCCACCCTGAAAAGCCATTTGAAAGGTATGCAGATGATATTGTAGTGCATTGCAAAACCGAGAATCAAGCGCAATTCATGTTGCGCCAAATTAAAGAGCGCATGGAATCGTGTAAATTACAGTTGCATGAAGTCAAAAGTAAAATAGTCAATTTGAGAGGGTTTTCACAAACGAAATACTCCAAAGGGTTCGACTTTCTTGGCTTTACAATCCGTCCACGAGCCTACAAAACAAAAGGCACAGGAAAAGTGAAATCTATTCCATGTATCTGCGTAAGTCAGAAGTCGAAGACAAGCATCATGCGAAAGTTCAGGGAAATGAATTTACACAAGCGCAGAAAATCCTTGGAAGAAATCGCCAAGGAAATCAACCCCGTCATTCGTGGGATTATCAACTATTACCACAAGTTTTGGAAAGATGATATGCGAATGGTGTGGAATCAACTGAACGCACGACTACTGAAATGGACAAAATGGGAGAAAGACTTATTCAAGAAAGCCTCTGTGCGCTACTTGAAAACCAAGTACAAAGAAAACCCCAATTTATTTGCGCATTGGTTATTGGTATATCCGTAAAAAGTTATTACTTTTGATGTGATTTAGTAACATGAAGAGCCGTATGAAGGGAGACTTTCACGTACGGTTCCGTGAGAACGTAGGGGTGAAATTCCCTTACGTGACTCGATTACCTACAACCTTACGAACAAATCTTCAAATAAAAATTTGGATTATATACCAAGTCTTGGTATATTTGTGTTAAACTAAATTAATAGCCATGGCGAAAAATACATCAATATTATTAGGCGATTATTTCGAGAACTTTATAAACAAACAAATTAAAAGTGGAAAATACTCTTCAGCGAGTGAAGTTGTGCGAACTGCATTAAGAATGTTTGAGTTTGAAGAATCTAAAAAAATGAAGCTAGTAAACGAACTGAAAAAAGGAGAAAAATCAGGTTTTGTAAAAGAATTTAATAGAAAAGATTTTAGAATGGAACTTCATCAAAAATATCTCGCTGAAAAATGAATTATAAAATAAGCATTGAAGCGAAAGAAGACATTGAAAAAATTTGGCTTTACACTTTTAAAAAATGGTCACTTGAACAAGCTGACCGATACCTTGACTTTATAATGGATGAAATCGAATACATTGCCGAAAATCCTAATTCCGGAAAAGATTTTAGCTATGTAAGAAAAGGATACATGAGAACTCAAATAAAATCACATTTAATATTCTATAAAGTGAATAAAAAGCAAGATATCATTGAAATTATTAGAGTTCTACACCAAAAAATGGACATTGAAAATAGGCTGAAAGATTAATAAAGATATCGCTGCAGATTACAAGTGGTTTTGCGTCAGGCGGGTTAATCGATTTAATTTAAATTTTTTAGTATATTTGAAAGTTGGTGCTTCGGTTCAAAATTTACGGTAAAAATCCGCCCGAACGTAAATCCGCCAACCCGTTAGAAAAAACAATTTGTTTCCTACCCCTCCACCACTATCTCTTGGAAATCTCGCGCTATCTCATCAAGGGTCGCATAAATTTCATCCAAATCATAGGTAGTAACAAGTTTTGAGCGTAAAGGTTTGATATTAGCTATTCCTCTAAAGTAGTTTGAATAATGACGTTTCATTTCATTGATAGCCAATTTTTCGCCTTTCCATTTTATACTTAAATCCAGGTGTCTTCGTGCCACATTTACACGTTGTTCTACAGTCGGTGAAGGAAGATGCTCGCCTGTCTTTTGGAAATGTTTAATTTCATTAAATATCCATGGATATCCAATAGAAGCACGACCAATCATCAATCCATCTACGCCATACCTGTTTTTGTATTCGACGGCTTTTTCAGGAGAATCAATATCTCCGTTCCCAAATACAGGAATATGCATGCGCGGATTATTTTTTACCTCACCAATAAGCGTCCAATCAGCCTCTCCTTTGTACATCTGCTTGCGCGTTCTTCCGTGAATAGAAATCGCTTCGATTCCCACATCTTGAAGTCTTTCTGCTACTTCTACAATGTATTTAGAGTTCTCATCCCATCCCAAACGTGTTTTAACCGTAACAGGTAAATGCGTGGTTTTGACAATTTCTTCTGTCAGTTTGACCATCTTTGGGATATCCAATAAAATTCCAGCTCCTGAGCCTTTACAAGCAACTTTCTTAACTGGACAACCATAATTGATGTCAATAATATCAGGGTTTGTTTTCTCAATAATTTCGGTAGCTTGACGCATACTGTCAAAGTCATTTCCAAACACTTGGATTCCTACAGGACGTTCTGCTTCGTAGATGTCGAGTTTCATGACACTTTTTGCTGCATCTCGAATTAAGCCTTCAGCAGAAATGAATTCGGAGTACATTAAATCACATCCATTCTCTTTGCATAATGCACGGAAGGGAGGATCACTCACGTCTTCCATCGGAGCGAGTAATAATGGAAAATCTCCTAAGTCTATGTCACGTATTTTTGCCATCGTGATTGCAAAAGTACGTGGAAGTTTGCGTTTCACAAAATATTATTGATAAACAGTATGGTTTATTTAAGTTATCTTTCTTATTTTTGGTCAACTGATCTACTATATGACGGAAATAGCTGGTATTATATCTATCCAAAAGCAAATTAATCCCGACAAATGTTTTGTGTTGTCGGATGTATTTAACAATGTGTTTGAAAATGAGATATCATCTTTTCTTGATCAGTCCCAGAATAGTGGTTTTTGCTGTAAAGATTCTACTCATTTCTATCATGCAGAAGAAGAGAATATTACAATTTCCTATTCGGGGAATATATATAATACAGATGAAATTAAAATAGCTTTAGTAAATGAAGGAGTTAGTATTGAAACATCTGAAATTACACATATTCTTGTAAAAGCCTATCAGCATTGGGGTGAAAATTTCATTCAACATGTGAATGGAGCATTTGCTCTTGTAATATGGGATGGAGTTAAAAAGGAAGGATTCGTTTATCGAGATAGAATAGGTGAAAAACCTTTATTTTATATCTGGGATGGAGAGGCTTTACATTATTCTTCAGAGCTAAATTCCTTAACACGATTTATCCAAAAAGATAAATGGGATTATGAAGCGATACAACATTTCTTTCGATTGGGTTATATTCCGGCTCCACATACTATTTATCAGGATATTAAGAAACTAGAACCTGGAAACTATATACATGTTTATCAAGATATTGGAGAATTAAAGTCATATTGGATTTTAGAAAATCAGCTGACGGAAGAAACAGTCCAAGATGAGGTATATGCTAAGAAAGAATACCATGAATTATTGCAATCAAGTGTCCAAATGCGCTTAGGTGATAAGACAGGGATTTTCTTTAGTGGTGGTATTGATTCTTCTTTGATTGCTGCTGTTTCCCAATCTCTTTCAGATCAAAAGATATCCACGTTTTCAGTGAAGATAGAGGGAGCGCCTCGTGACGAAAGTAAGTATGCAGAAATGATTGCAGGGAAATTAGAAACTAATCATTATGAAATTCCTTTTAATCATTCCCATGTGATAAATCATATTAAAAACTTTGTACAATGGTATGAAGAGCCTTATGCTGATGCATCTGGATTACCATCATTTATAGCTTCAAAGCAAGCAAAGATGATTGTTGAGAATGTGTTTTTAGGGGATGGAGGTGATGAGCAGTTTTTAGGGTATGGAATGCACTTATGGGCTGAGCGATTACATAAATATACTTTCTTCCGAAATATAGTTAGAGACATATTGAGTTATTCAGTTAAGTTGAACCATCAGCGTGTTAGTCAGTATTTTGATTTTAAGCGAGGTGAGAGTTTTCCAGCACATATATTTTCTGTTGATCAGGGATTCTTTTCTGGTAGGGAACTAAGTAGAAACTTTCATTTTGAAGAACATTATAAAGCCTTAGAATTACTACCAACAGCCCGAAAACTGTCTCCTGGAGAGTATCAAAGTTTGTATGATTTAAAATTTTATCTACCCAATGATTTAACCCGTAAAGTAGAACGTGTTAGTAGTCAGGTAGGGTTAAATATTCATTCCCCTTTATTGGATTATCGCCTAGTTGAAAAGAGTATTAATTTCGATAAGAATTTGAAGTTAAAAGATGGTGGGAGTAAATATTTATTGCGCCAAATCTTATTTGATTATCTGCCAAAAGAAATGTTTGAACGCCCTAAATGGGGCTTTGGAATCCCACTAAATAAATGGCTTTCTAAAGAATTGAGAGAGATTCTGGAAGCATATGTAAATAGAGAAGTGCTTAGTAAATATGATTTTTATAATGTAGAAGCAATTTTACATCTAAAAGAAGAGTACCTCAACGGGAAGACCTATCTCTATAATCAATTATGGCTCGTTATCTTATTCAATATTTGGGCAGAAAAACAAAAGAGTTGAAACGCTCTATGAATTATCGTGAGCTATAATTAAAATGCAGTACTTTGATAAGTCTTTTCGAAGAGCCATCATCTTCACTGTAATAAGAGAGAGATTTAGGGAGTAATTGATTGTATATAATATCAGCTTGTTCGGCATGTATAAAAGTGTTATCATTGGCATATAGACTATCCGTAAAACCTGTTATTAGTCCATCTTCATTATAATTAAAATCCTTTTTAGTATAAAATCCATCTGTATAAAATCGTTGTGATTTTATTAAATCATTTGAATAATAGGATTGTTCTAGAAACATTACCCGTTCTACAAGATTCTGAATGGAGAAAGATGATATAAAGTTTTTGGGACATCCAAAATAGATAATATCGTCTGCTTCAGGTTGAAGCACTTTATCTATAAAAGTTACATTCCATTTAGAAGAATCTGTTATGAAATAATGATATATGTCTCGATTCCCATCTAAATATGCTATGTATGTAGAATCCCTATTCTCAAGCACCAATCTTCTATATTGTTGTAGATCTTCTAATGTACTAAGATATGATACTGGGTTTCTTTTTTTGTTTTTGTATTCAATTTTACTATTCACTTCAGGAATGGAATATCCGTCTTCATCTACTTTCTTATGGTATAAGAAATGATGTGTGGCTATTACTTTCCCCATATTTAGTTCGGAAATAGATATTTTTTCAATAAACCCAGATTTATCGAAAGCAAACTTAATTTTTTGATAAGGAAGTGTATCTACTACACTTAATAAAGTATCCGTTTGGTTAAAATTTGAAAATGAAACTTCAATATCTTGAATCTTTAGTGAGTCAACTAAAGTAGGGGAGAACCAAATAGGGAAACTTATATTATTTAGGTTATTTTCATTGAAACTCCCCCAGTCAATGAGTTGCTCAGTAACTGGGGGAGTAATTTCTTTTATTTTCTTCTTTTTGTGGTTTTCTTGACAACCTAAACTAGATATGATATATATACCAAGTACTATGATTGTCCATTTTTGCATATCAGCTATTTTCCTGGTTTATGCCCCACCTTTTTTAAGCGTACTTTTTTTCATTGCCTCTCCCAATTGATTAGAAGTAGCAAATGCAGTAACCATATTATTTAACATATCAGTACCTGCTTGTGGAGAGTTTGGCATTAAAATCAAATTGGTATCTGTCTTTTCACCAATTGATTGGAGCGTATCGTAATGTTGAGTTACAACAATTAATGCAGAAGCCTCCTGAGAGTTGATTCCTACATTGTTCAATACGTCAACACTTTCTACCAATCCACGAGCAATTTCTCTTCGTTGATCTGCGATACCTTGTCCTTGTAAACGCTTACTTTCTGCTTCTGCTTTAGCTTTTGCAACAATTTTAATTCTTTCTGCCTCTGCTTCAAACTCTGCAGCTACTTTTTCTCTTTCTGCTGCATTAATACGGTTCATCGCTTGTTTTACCTGCTCATCGGGATCAATATCCGTTACCAAAGTTTTGATTATATCGTATCCATAAGTTTTCATGGCTTCATTTAATTCAGATTTTACCGCAATCGCGATATCATGCTTTCTTTCAAATACATCATCCAATTTCATTTTTGGAACTTCTGCACGAACTACGTCAAAAACATAGGAAGTGATTTGAGTTCTTGGATTTTCTAATTTGTAAAATGCATCGTAAACAGAACCTTTATCTACTTCAAACTGAACAGATATTTTTAAACGAACAAATACGTCGTCCTTTGTTTTTGTTTCAACCAATACATCTAATTGTTGAATCTTAAGGTTTACAATTCCTGCTTTTTTATCAATTAAAGGGATTTTAAATTGAAGACCGGAATGACGAATGGAAGCAAATTTTCCAAAACGTTCTATAATTACTGCAGATTGTTGTTTTACTAGGAAAAATGAAGCTAAAATGATAATTAATATAAATGCTGCAAAGGCAAATTCAACGGGAGTAAATGGCATAATAGTATTTTTTTAAGTTAATAATGAATAAAGATACAGAAATCTATTTTAAATAATGTGTTTTTAAGTTAAAATTAATTTACAATAACAGTTCTCACTTCACTTCCTCTAGCTTCTTTCAGTTTATCAATTGCTTCGTTAATCAATGCTGCCTCCAAAGGAATACGATTCGACACTAATTTTGAAGTATCAAATCTCCCGTTTCTTGAATATTCAAGTAAAGTGTAAATTTCTTTTAAATGATGATCATTAGCACCGATAAGTTCAACTTCATTCCCTAAAATTTCTTTATAGGTATTCACTTCAATATTTTGGGTAGTAAGTCCAACAAAAACAACTCTTCCCATCACACCAACTGACTTTATAGCTTGCTTTTGTGTTAAAGGAAGGCCTGCCAATTCTAAAGCTACATCTACTCCTTTTCCGTTTGTTAAACGTTTTAATTCGGTTACAACATCCAATTCAGCTGCATTTACAGGAATGGCCCCATATTTTTGTGCAAAATCTAATTTAGCTGGATTAATATCTACTGCAAAGACCTGGTTTGCTCCAAAAATTTTTGCTAATTGTACGGCTGATTGTCCTAAACCTCCCACTCCAAAAACAGCCACATTATCTCCCACTTGAATACGCCCTTTTATCAAAGCATGGAAAGATGTCGCTGATGAACACATCATGATGGCACCCTCTTCAAAAGATATTTCTGCTGGAAGTGGAACTGCATTCCGTGCTGGAACAGCTATGTACTCTGCAAAACCTCCATCCCTCTTACAACCAATCATTTGTCCAGATGGACAAAATTGTTCTTGTCCAGAAGTGCAATACACACAATTTCCACATGTTACCACGTAATGAACGCACACTCTATCTCCAATCTTAACATTTGTTACTTGCGAACCTACTTTCTCAATAATCCCAGAAATTTCATGTCCCAAGGTAATAGGAGTAAAAGCAGTTGGTAAAATTCCTGCCTTATAATTTACATCAGAATGACAAATTCCTGCTGCTTTAATTTGAATTAAAACATCGTTTGCACCTATTTCTGGAATAGGAATTTCATGATTTTCTAAGGGTTGATTTTTTCCAACAAATCGGACTGCTTTCATAGGAGACTCATATTATTTTTCAAGTACTAAATTAGTATTTACTCAAAAACTCTGAAAGAATTTATAGACTATTATTGGCTAAAAAATTGCTACTCTATAGTCCGCAACAAAATAATTTCTAAATTTGGTTTTATGAAATCAAAAATAGTATCTCTCCTCATAATAGGATGTAGCTTAAATTTATCTCTATTTTCACAAGAGATTTTTATACCTAGAAGCGTACAAAAAGCATATTCCAATAAAACCCGTTCATTAGATGGAAAACCAGGGGAGAATTATTGGCAAAATAAAGGAAAGTATGATATTCAAATCAGTATAAATCCACCTAGCAGAACAATAACTGGTGTCGAAAAAATTATTTATACGAATAATAGCCCGGATACACTGAAAAAATTAAGCATTAAACTCATTCAAAATCATCACAAAGCTGAATCACCACGTAGCAGACCTGTTCCCGATACTTATCTAACACCAGGAATCAAAGTGGATTATTATGCAGAAAATGGAGCGCAACGCCCTTGGAATGAAAGTTTTTGGGATGGAACGGATAAATGGATGGAACTCAAAACGCCGCTCTTGCCAAAGCAAAAAGTAGAATTAACTTTTAAATGGAATTACGAAGTTTCCAAACAAAGTGGTCGTGAAGGAGCTATAGATTCTACTACTTTTTTCTTGGGATATTTTTATCCTCGCGTAGCTGTTTATGATGATTATGAAGGATGGGACAGAATGCCACATATCACCGCACAAGAATTTTATAACGATTTTAATGACTATACACTTGAAGTTACCGTTCCAAAGAATTATTTGGTATGGGCAACAGGAGATTTACTAAATCCAAGCGAAGTATTGCAGGAAACTGTGGTAAAAAATCTTGAAAAATCTATGACATCAGATGAAACAATGCGTATTGCTAGTTTCCAAGATGTATTAGCTGGTAAAATTACTAAACAACAAGAAACGAACACTTGGAAATGGAGTGCAAATCATATTTCAGATATTGCATGTGCCATAAGCAATCACTATAACTGGGATGCTGCAAGCGTTGTAGTAGATGAAAAAACGGGAAGACGTGCTAGTACACAGGCAGCATATAATGAAGAAGCAAAAGATTTTCAAGGAATGGTAGGATTTATTCAACATGCTTTAGGGTGGTTTTCTACTCAATATCCAGGAGTACCTTATCCATATTCTAAGATGACTGTTGTGCGTGGACAAGCCGATATGGAATTCCCTATGATGGCAAATGATAATTCACAAGATGATCCTATGTTAACTCAATTTATCGCACAACATGAAATTGCTCACACTTGGTTTCCTTTCTATATGGGGATTAATGAAACTCGTTTTGCCTTTATGGATGAAGGGTGGACTGTATTTAATGAGTATTTTATAGGAATTGATGATGTTGGCAAAGAGAAAGCAGATACATTTTTTAAAGAATTTCGAGTACAAAGATGGATTGATAATGATGATTTTGAAAAAGATCTACCCATTATGATTCCTACCAATAATTTAACTCGAAATGCTGCTGGAGATAATATCTATGGAAAAGCTGCATTAAGCTATTTGGCTTTGAGAGATTATTTGGGTGACGAGAGATTTAAAAAGGCTTTACATGGATTTATGGATAGATGGAATGGGAAGCATCCAATCCCGTGGGACTTCTTCTACTCTTTTAATGACTTGACAGGTGAAAACCTCAATTGGTTTTGGAAAAAATGGTACTTTGATTATGGATATATTGATTTGGCCATTAAGAATGTTCAAGTAGAAGATGAAAAGGTTACTATACAAATTGAAAATAAGGGAGGAATACCTGCCCCAGTAGATGTAATACTCATCACAAAAGATGGCAAAGAACAACGTTTTCACCAAACTCCTGAAATTTGGAAAAGCATGGCTAATACAGCTAGCTTCCAAGTAACAGGTGTTAAGGATTTAAAAGCAATCATCTTGGATACAGGCATCTGGATGGATACAAATGAGCTAAATAATACGTGGGAATTAAAGTAAAATTTTCCTTATTTTCTATCACTGTTCCCTATCTCCTATAGATTCCCTATATTTGCCAAAAATTAAAATTCTTTTGAATTAAAGTTATGATTGGATTTATTATTAGAGTGATTGTTGCCCTATCTGCTTTAGCATTTAATGTATATCTTTTTGCAGTTGGTTCTTGGGGCTGGGGTATTAGTATGATCTTCCTGACTGCCTTGATTTGGCTAAGTTTTTGGAGAAATGAGAATGTGATTATTGCTTTGTACCAAATGCGTTTTGGTAATCAAGACAAGGCTTGGAAATCGTTGAATCGTATCAAATCAGAACGATTTTTACCAAAAAGTCAACGTGCATACGTGTTTTACCTAAAAGGAATGTTGGGATTACAACAGAATATTGGTATGGCTCAATGTGAACAATTGGTAAGAAAGGCTTTAACTACAGGATTACGTACTAAGCAAGATCAAGCGGTTGCAAAAATGCAGTTAGCTGGCATCTGTATGCAGACAGGACGTAAGAATGAAGCACAAATGTTGTTGTCAGAATCTAAGAAATTGGATACAAACAATATGCTTTCAGAACAATTGGGAATGATGAAAAAACAAATGGGTATGGTTGCTTCTCCTAATCAAATGCGCATGGCACAGATGCATAAAGGGAGAGTGAAGATGCCTAGAAAAAGATAATGGCTGAAGATTTATTTATAGCAGAAGGAACAAAGCTTGATAAATATGAGATTTTACTTCCTCAGTTAAAATCTTTATGTGAAAACGAGCCAAACTCGATTGCAAATCTGGCAAACATAGCGGCTGCTATCAAGGAAACTTTTCAATATTTCTGGGTTGGTTTTTACCTTATTGAAAAAGAGGAATTAGTTTTAGGACCTTTTCAGGGTCCTGTAGCTTGTACGCGTATCCAAAAGGGAAAAGGAGTCTGTGGAACAGCTTGGGCTCAGAAGAAGGCTTTACTTGTTCCCAATGTAGATGAGTTTCCTGGACATATAGCATGTAGTAGTCTCTCCAAATCAGAAATAGTACTTCCGTTGATAGTAAATGATAGCGTTATCGGAATATTAGACATTGATCATACAGAATATAATGCCTTTGATGAAACAGATTTAGCATATTTAACTGATATTTGTACATGGCTCGCTCCATTATTATAATAGCATTATTGGCAGGATTACTTGTGTCTTGTGGTCAGGTTGGTGAGATTACTGGCGGTGATAAAGATACCCATGCTCCTCGTGTGCTTACTCAAAAGGTAAAACCTGCCAATAACAGTTTACATATTGCACCTAAAGAAATTGCTATTCCTTTTGATGAATATGTTGAGTTTAATAAACCTTCTGAAAATATCCGTGTGACTCCTGCAGATGTTAAACTTAGCTATAAAATAAAACGTAAAACGGTTCTTTTAAAAGTCATTGATGGTGAATGGAAACCAAATACGACCTATACAATTTATCTAAATCGAGCAGTAAAAGATATTACAGAGGGGAATGACTCAATTATGTCGTATGTTTTCTCTACAGGGGGATTCATTGATTCCTTACAAACGGCTGTTCAGATTATTGACGCATATACGGGAGAGCCAGCCAAAAATGTTACGGTGGGTTTATATGAACAACTCTTATTAGATGACACGAGTAAAATAGATCCACGTTATTTTTCATCTACCGATAAGGATGGAGTGGCTATCTTTAAGAATATTAAAAATGAATCATTTTATCTGTATGCTTTCCATGATGAAAACAGAAACAATCGTTTAGATGCAATAGAAAGTAGAGCTGCCCTAAGAAAACCAGTCGAACTTGATATTATGCTAGATTCTATCATTCCACAAATTCGTTTGATGCCGACGAACAATATACCATTAAAAATCAAGAATAATAATGTATTTCCCGCAACACGTTGGTGTTTAAGTTTTACCCGTCCTTTTGAACAAACAGAAACTATTGAGTTTATTGACCCACAACCTGAATATGTTATATGGAATGCAACTAAAGATTCCCTAACAGCATATTACGATATGAATGAAACTTCTGGGAAACTGAAGGCTATTTGGAGTAAATCAACTTTGATAGATACCATTTCCAAACCTTATTTCTTTAAGAAATCGAGTCAATTAGAATTTACAAATAATTTGGACAAAGGGAAATTATTGGCAAATGACACCCTACAATTTATGGTAAATACTCCCATCCAAACAATAGACACTTCTCTTATCGAACTTACAACTATCTATGAGAAAGATAGTGTTCCAAACCATTTGAATTATCAATTCATCCAGTTATCTCCTACTGAAATTGCTTTCTATTTTGAAAAGAAAAAAGAAATTACAAAAGCTCAAATGAAGTTATCTCCAGGTGCTTTTTCAAACCAAAATTATAGTGTAAAGGATACTGTAAAAATTAATTTTGAAGTGCAGCAACCACGAGAAACAGGAAGAATGATTTTGGAGTTTGATACCATTCCTCCGTATGGAATCCTTTTTATAACAAGTAATAAAAAGATGGTGTATCAGGTGGTTTTTGATGGAATTTCCAAGAACACTCATGATATTGATTTTGTACAACCTGGTCAATATGGCTTTTACTATCTATTGGATGAAGATAGAGATGGAAAATGGTCCACAGGTTCTATTTTTGAAGACAAGGAAGCTGAAAAAATTATCTGGATTCCCGATGTAACTACTATTCGGGCTAATTGGGATGTGAAATCAAAGCTAGATTTGCACTCTGTCAAAAGAAAAGAGTAGTTGAGATATTCCCTCTCTAAATTTTTATTCTCTCCTCTTTCTATTTTCTAATAAATTTCTAACTTTGAACATCACTAAAATAACAAATTATGGGAAGAGCGTTTGAATACCGAAGAGCAGCCAAAGAAAAAAGATGGGATAAAATGTCAAGATTATTTCCTCGTCTTGGAAAAGCAATCACATTAGCAGCTAAAGAAGGTGGTGGTGATCCGGAAACAAACGCACGTTTACGTACAGCTATTCAAAATGCAAAGGCTGAAAATATGCCTAAGGTAAACATTGAAAATGCGATTAAAAGAGCAACTGAAAAAGACATGGCTAATTTTGTAGAACTCACCTACGAAGGTAAAGGACCTCATGGATCTTTATTCTTTGTAGAATGTACTACGGATAATCCAACTCGTACAGTTGCTAATGTAAAATCATATTTTAATAAAGCAGGTGGACAAATTGTTCCAAATGGTTCAACTGAATTTATGTTTACTCGTAAGGCTGTTTTCTTTATTCAAGATGCAAGTGCTTTAGATTTAGATGAATTGGAATTGGATTTAATTGATGCAGGATTAGATTCTATTGAAAAAGGAGAGGAGAACAGCGTTACACTTTTAGCTGATTACACTAGTTTTGGAACCATGCATGAGGCATTAGAAGCAAAGAACGTAGAGGTAACCAAAGCCGAATTAAAACGTTTCCCAACTTCCCCATTGGAATTATCTGACGAACAAATGGATGAAGTTGAAAAACTTCTAGATAAACTAGAGGAAGATGACGACGTTCTCAACGTATTTACTAATATTGAATAATTCATAGCTTGATTTAAACTGTTAAATCAAGCCTACACATGCAAAAAATCCTCATCATACGACTGAGTTCTATCGGTGATATTGTCTTAATAAGCCCGGTGATTCGTTGTGTGAAACAACAATTGAAAGATGTAGAGGTTCATGTTCTAACTAAAGGACAATACCAAACACTTTACAATACCAACCCGTATGTATCTAAGATTTATACATGGGAGGAAGAGAATGCAACTAATTTTGCTGGATTAAAAGCCGAAAACTATGATTTTGTAGTCGATTTACATAAAAACATTCGTACTTCTAAAGTCAAAACAATACTCCATAAAAAAGGAAAATCTTTCCCGAAATTAAATTTCCAGAAATGGTTGTTGGTGAATTTTAAAAAAGATATACTCCCTAATATTCATATTGTCGATAGATACTTTGAAGCGGTAAAGCCTCTAGGAGTAATAAATGATCAAAAAGGATTGGATTTCTTCATTCAAATGGATGAAGAAGCATTTAAAAAGAAATTCACTTTCACCGACAAATATATAGTTGTGGCAGTCGGAGCAAAATTTGCAACCAAACGTATGCCTCCCAAAAAACTGAGTGAAGTTTTAGATGGTTTACCACTTCCTATTGTTCTTATCGGGGGAAAAGAAGATCAAGACAGTGCTCAGCAAATTGTAGAATTACTTCCCAATCAAAAAATTACAAATACCTGTGGATTACTTTCCTTTCAAGAATCAGCACAAGTGATTAAAGATGCTCAAGTTATTGTAACGCACGATACAGGTATGATGCATATTGCATCTGCTTTTGAATTACCCATCGTAAGCATCTGGGGAAATACAGTACCCGCTTTTGGTATGTACCCATATAGACCACAAGCACCTAATTCTTATTCTATCCATGAAGTTTTAGGATTGGATTGCCGACCTTGTTCTAAGATAGGTTTTGATACTTGTCCAAAAGGACATTTTAATTGTATGATGTTACAAGACACTGTTGCCATCCAGAAGCAGATTCTACAGTTTCTTAAAAATAATTAGAGGGACAAACTGGCGCTCATCCCTCTAACCTAAAAAACTAACACTACTACTTATGAAACCTAACACTAATATAAACGATCCTAATCTCATATTGTTTTATTGGAAAACTTAAAGAATGTTAAAAGAAATCTAAAAGGCAACACGATTTATCTTAGGACATTTTCTCAACTCTTTTATTATTTTTGCACACAATGAGCCAACAGCCTTCATATCATTCTAGAAAATGGACTCTTGCCTATAGTGCAGTGGTGATTTTTATTGTAGTACTCATTATCTTGTTTTACGCATTTACTGAATATTTCTCATGAGCGCAATAGATTGGATTATATTAGTGGTAACACTATTGGCCATCATTGGATATGGTATTTATAAAGGGCGAACTGAGAAGACTTTAGAAGGATATTTCAAAGAAGGAAACTCAACAGGATGGTTTCTAATTCTACTTTCCATCATGGGAACCCAGGCAAGTGCGGTTACCTTTCTATCTGCGCCCGGACAAGCCTATACAGATGGAATGCGCTTTGTACAATATTATTTTGGCTTACCCTTAGCAATGGTTGTGCTGTGTATTACTTTTATTCCTATTTACCACCGATTAAAGGTTTATACAGCGTATGAATATTTGGAAGGGAGATTTGATTTACGAACACGCTCATTAACTGCATTTTTATTTCTACTGCAACGAGGATTATCTACCGGCTTAAGTATTTATGCTCCTTCTATCATTTTATCTTCTCTTTTTGGATGGAACATCTATCTCACCAATATTGTTATGGGAGGGTTTCTTATCATTTATACTGTAACAGGAGGTTCTAAAGCGGTAACGCATACGCAAAAACTTCAACTGTTTATTGTGTTTATAGGGATGTTCTTAGCTGGTTATATGGTAGTCAATATGCTTCCCGACGGCATTAGTTTTAAAGATTCACTTCATGTAGCTGGGAAAATGGGGAAACTCAATGTGATTGAAACCAAAATCGATGTAACTAGTGCCGAATGGTGGAAGGATAAATACAATATTTGGAGTGGATTAATAGGCGGTTTTTTCTTAGCTCTTTCTTATTTTGGAACGGATCAATCTCAGGTAGGACGTTATCTAACTGCAAAAAGCATTAAAGAAAGTAGAATAGGATTGCTACTTAATGGAATGGTTAAAGTTCCTATGCAATTCTTAATTCTATTGATTGGTAGTTTGGTATTTGTTTTTTATTTGTTCTATCAATCACCTATGTTCTTTAACCAGAAAGAGGTACAAAAAGTAATGGTGACTGAATATGCCCAGGATTATCGGAACTTACAAACCATAAATGACTCTTTGAATCTTGTACGAAATCAGCAAACGCATGAATTAGTTGATGCCATTCACTTTGGGGATAGTCAGCAAATCCTACAAGCCCAAAGTGCCTTACAAAGTAGTGTAGATAAATCAGATGAGATTCGTGCAGAGGGTATAAAGTTGATGAAGAAGGCAAACTATACCGCAGATACGAATGATACCAATTATATCTTCCTTTATTTCGTAATACAAAACCTCCCGAAAGGACTAATTGGATTGTTGATAGCTATGATTTTCTTATCGGCCTGGGGAAGTATAGCAGCAGCACTCAATTCTTTAGCTTCTACAACCGTTGTTGACCTATACAAACGAACATGGGTACCAGATAAAGATGAAAATCATTACTATAAAGCATCTAAGTGGTTTACGTTTGCATGGGGTGTCTTCTCTATTATAGTTGCAATGTTTGCAAGTAAACTAGGTAGCTTGATTGAGGCTGTGAATGTTCTCGGCTCACTCTTTTATGGAACTATATTAGGAATATTCCTTGTTGCATTTTACTTCAAAAGAATACGTGGAAAAGCCGTTTTCTATAGTGCACTAATTGCAGAAGTACTGGTAATTGCAATCTATATTGCAGATGTGATTTCATTCTTATGGCTTAACGTAATAGGCTGCTTGTTGGTGGTTGTGATTGCAGTGGTTTTAAAAGATATTTTCAAGATTGAGAAGAGGGAACTTCGACAAGTTTAGAGCAGGTAATTGAATACCGATAGCTATCAGTAGAAAAATATGGATTCCCCCACTCCCCCTTTGGAGGGGGGCAGGGGGGAGGACCCTATACCCAATCAAGGAGGGAGGACCCTATACCCAATCAAGGAGGGAGGACCCTATACCCAATCAAGGAGGGAGGACCTTATACCCAATCAAGGAGGGAGGACCTTATACCCAACCAAGAGAGGAGGACCTTATACCCAACCAAGTGCCAGATTCCTCACCTCAACCAAGAAATAATTCTTATATAACTTATAAAAAAAGACTGCTCAAAACATTTGAGCAGTCTTTTTTTATAAACCTAATATTATTTTTATTTATTTGCTTTCATTAACTCTTCAGCCATGCGAACATAGTCATCATTGCTAGCTGCTTTAGCTGCTTCGATGGTTTGCATTGCTGATTTGTTTCCTGCTTCTTTATCTCCAAGTTTATATTCTATCTTTGCTTTTAAAAGAATCATATAATATGCTTTTGGATTCTCTTTAACAGCGTTTTCAGCCCAAACTAATGCTTTCTTTAAATCCTTGTCATTGTTATAATAATATGTTGCTGCTTGGAAGTAAGCTGGTTTCTTAGATTCCATTGATTCATCAATGCTTTTCATAACACGAGAATCAATCTCTGTAGTTATTTCAATACTAGCTCTTGTGTTCTCCCATGCAAATACCAAATTAGCAGAAGTAGGTTTAATATTATCCAAATTGATGGTGAAAGATTCTACCTTATCTCTTAATTCGGTAGTTTCTGTTTTAAAACGTGCTACTTCATTCTTTTTATCGTAGTTATTTACATTCCCTCCTAATTTAAGATCACTGTATAAGAAAATCTCCCATGCGCCTGCATGTGGAATGGTGTAAATTGCATAAGTTCCTGGTCTTATATGCTGACCTTGTATGGTAACTACATCTGAGAAAGTGATTTGAGTAGAACCATTTGCTCCTGTTCTCCATAATTTATCAAATGGAACTACTTCTCCAAAAATCTTTCTATCGTTAGCTACTGGGCGTGAATATTCTATGTTAATTTCACCTAAACCAAACTTTTGAGACACTGTTGCTAGTGGGCTTGGTGCTGGCATTTGAATTTGTGCAGTTGCTAATGCTGTTGCGCTGATTGCTACTGCTCCTAATAAATACTTCAATTTTTTCATTTGTTTTTAATTTTAAAGAATTCCAAAGATACGATTTTTAATAACATGTCTAAAGATACTATTCGCAAACAGAAATATTCTTATTGTAGAAATAATTTGTTAGAATATTGATTTTAATACTCAAAAACTCGCCTTATTCCCTTTGATTTTCTACTTTTGTCGAAAGGTTTGATATGTTACAATCAATGACAGGATATGGAAAGGCATCTAACACTTTCCAAAATAGAAAAGTTAGTGTAGAAGTTCGCTCTTTGAATAGTAAAGGGAGTGATATTTATTTAAAGACCCCTACTGCTTATAGACAATATGAATTGTCGATTCGCAAAAAGTTGCAGGATGTCCTTTTAAGAGGAAAGATTGAATGTACAGTATCAATTGAAACTTTGGAAGGAAGTGAAATCCCAAGCATTAATAGAGACCTTGCTATTGCATATTATAAAGAGATGAAAGCAATTGCTGAACAAGTTGGAGCTACTTCGCAAGACATCTTAACTTCCATCTTTAGATTACAAGACGTAATGCAAGTTAAAGAAGAAGATGCAAGCGAAGAAGAATGGAAAGTATTAGAAAACACACTAAACGAAGCGCTGAATAAACTTATTCAATACCGAAAGAATGAGGGACAAACATTAGAAAAAGACTTTACAATCGCAATACAAGAAATCGAAAATCGCTTAAATGAAGTCCCTAAATATGAAACTCTCAGAATTGATACTATTCGAGATCGTATGAATAAATCATTCGAGAAGATCAAAGATGCAAAAGATGAAAATCGTTTTGAGCAAGAATTGATATATTATATTGAGAAACTAGATATTACAGAAGAGAAAACACGTCTCCAACATCATCTAAATTATTTCAGAGATACAATGAAAAGCGATGAAGAGGTAGGTCGTAAATTAGGTTTTATTGCTCAGGAAATGGGGCGAGAAATCAATACACTTGGCAGTAAATCTTATCATGCAGACCTGCAAAAGATAGTAGTTGAGATGAAAGATTATCTTGAAAAAGTGAAAGAACAAGTTTTAAACGCTTTATAATTTTATGAGCATATCGTTGGCAAAAGGGAAATGTATTATTTTTTCTGCACCATCGGGAGCAGGTAAAACAACTATTGTGCATGCTTTGCTCAAACGCCTTCCTCAATTATCTTTCTCTATTTCCGCATGTTCCCGTGACGCTCGGGAGAGTGAGATTCATGGAAAGGATTACTATTTTATGGGTATAGAAGGGTTTAAGAAGAAAATTCAAGAAGAAGCTTTTATCGAGTGGGAGGAAGTTTATCCCGACCATTTTTATGGCACCTTGAAAGAAGAAGTAGAGCGTGTATGGAACGAAGGAAAAACGGTTATTTTTGATGTAGATGTATTCGGAGGTATTAACCTTAAAAAATATTTTGGTGAAAATGCATTGAGTTTTTTTATTGAACCTCCTTCTTTTGAAATCTTGGAAGAACGATTGAGAAAACGTCAAACGGAAACTGAAGACCGTATTCGAGTTCGTCTTTGTAAAGCAAAAGAAGAAATGCAACAAAAATCAAAATTCGATAAAATTATTGTAAACAACGATCTTGATATCGCCATTCAAGAAGTGGAAAGCATCGTTAAAGCATATTTGAATCTATGAAAATAGGATTGTATTTTGGAACTTTTAACCCTATCCATGTTGGACACTTGATTATTTCCAACTATATGGCTGATTATACTGATTTGGATCAGGTATGGCTAGTTGTTTCTCCTCAAAATCCTCTAAAGAAAAAAAGCTCCTTATTGGAAGATTACCATCGTTTAGCAATTGTGCGAGTAGCCATTGAAGACAATGACAATATTCGAGAATGTGATATCGAATTTTCTATGCCCAAGCCTTCTTACACTTCAGACACCTTAGCATATCTAAAAGAGAAATACCCAACGTATGAATTTCATCTTATCATGGGTGAAGATAATTTAAGAACCTTTCATAAATGGAAGAATTATGAGTATATTCTCGAAAACCATAAATTATATGTTTATCCTCGTGTATTAACGATTCAGGAAGAACAAGAAGTATCTCAGATAGGTGATTTACCAAATAATGAATTAAGTAAACACAAAAATGTGATTTATTGTGATGATGCGCCAATTATGAAAGTTAGTTCCAGTTTTATACGCCAGGCTATTCAAGAGAATAAAGATGTCCGTTACTTACTTACAGAAGCGGTTTATAAGTATGTAACAGATATGAACTTTTATAAGAAATGACTATTAATATGGGACAATCAACATTACATACCTTTTCAGCTGCGGGTAAACTGCTATTATTTGGTGAATATTTGGTGCTGAGAGAGAGTAATAGTTTAGCCATTCCTATCAAATTCGGACAAACACTTACAGTCACTCCAATTTTGGAGAATGAATTGGTCTGGGAAAGTAAAGAAGAAGGGCAGCCTTGGTTTTTTGCCCGTTTTTCTGATGAATTAGAACTTTTAGAGACTTCCGATGCAGATAATGCATTAAAGATTTTGTCTTTGATTCAATCTATTAAAAATTTGCAACCTACTCACACCTTTACAAAGATAAGATTGGGATGGGATACTAATTTTAACCGTCAATTTGGTTTTGGAACTAGTTCTACGCTTATTTCTTTGTTAAGTCAATGGTCAGGAGTGGACGCATATACACTATTGGAACATAGTTTTGGTGGATCGGGGTATGACATTGCAGCAGCTACAGCGGTAAAACCATTTGTTTATAATAGAATTCAAAAAATCACTGATTTTATTACATTATCTCCAAAGATTACAGATAATTTACTTTTTATCTATCTTGGACAAAAGCAACATAGTTCAAAAGAAATTGCTAAATTTAAGAATATGGTAACTTCAGAAAATCAGATTACACGAATGAATACACTTATAAGGATGGCTAAACAATGTGATAAAATTGAAGATTGGGAAAGACTTATGCAAGAAAGTGAGCAACTATTATCACCTATTTTAGGAGTTTTACCTGTGCAGGAAAGACTTTTTCAAGATTATCCTTATGCTGTGAAATCGTTGGGTGCCTGGGGAGGAGATTTTGTGATGGCTACCAGCAGAGATTTTGCAGCAGCTAAATTGTATTTTAAAGACAAAGGATATTCCCCTGTTCTTTCTTATAATGAATTGATACGATGAAAAAAAGCACGAAAGTCAGATTCCCTTCCAATATTGCACTAGTAAAATATTGGGGAAAACATGGAAATCAACTTCCTATGAATGCATCATTAAGTTTAACACTTCAGCATGCATATACAGAGTTAGAATTGGAAGCAATAGAAAAAAATGGTGCTGATGCAACTTTCGAATATTTTTTCGAGGGAGTTCAAAATGATGCTTTTGGACAACGTGTGCTGACTTATCTTCAAAATCAACCTGAGTTTGCAGAGTTCTTACACCAACACACCATCAAGATAAATTCCCACAATAGCTTTCCACATTCTACAGGCATTGCTTCTTCAGCATCGGCTTTTGCGGCAATTGCAGCAGCTTTCGCGAAGACTAGTGGGATTACTAAAAATTTTTCACAAGAGATTAGTCGTTTGGCACGTTTAGGAAGCGGAAGTGCTTGTCGTTCTATCTATGGCCCTTTTGCCTCGTGGGGTAAATTGGATGGAATAGATGGAACAAGTGATGAATATGCGTCACCTGTTCAACATATTCATCCAAACTTTCAAGATATGCAAGATGCTATTTTGATTATTGAGGATACTCCTAAGAAGGTTTCGAGCAGTGTAGGGCATGGTTTGATGAAAAATCATCCCTTTGCGGAAGCTCGTTTTAAGCAGGCTAACCAGCATTGTATCGAAATGTTTTCAACTTTAGAGCGTGGAGATTTTGAGCGATTTATTGGAATTGTCGAAAGAGAAGCCTTATCTTTGCATGCAATGATGATGACTTCGGAAGCGTATTATTTGTTAATTCGCCCGAACACCATTGAAGTGATGGAAAAAGTTATGCAATTTAGACAAGAGACCCAACTACCCATTTGTTTTACACTCGATGCAGGACCTAATATACATTTGTTATATCCATCGTCTATTCAAGATAAAGTGTTACTATTTATCGCTAATGAATTAAAACCATTTACCAAGAATATACTTTACGATCGAAACGGAATAGGTGGAATCTTCCTATAACATGGAACAAATCAATTCTAAAATATTATTATTTGGCGAATATGCAGTACTCCATAACGGAAAAGCATTGGTTATTCCATGTGAAAAATATGGAGGACGTTTTGAATTTTCTGATAATGCAGAAGACAAGGCCTATGCTATTCAATCCAATGAATATTTGAAGCGATTCTGTGAATTTATAGCAAATAGAACAAATGAAAAATTTGTGTTGGAGGTAAAACAATTTGAAAAAGAATTGGATCAAGGCTTGTTTTTCAGAAGTAATATTCCCCAAGGCTATGGATTAGGTAGCTCTGGTGCTATAGTTGCTGCCATGGTTTTACGTTATTTAAAGAAAGCAAAAAATGTAAAGGATGAAGTTAAATTGAAGTTGTTTGAATTGAAGGCTAATTTAGGAGAATTAGAATCTCACTTTCATGGTGTAAGTTCAGGGCTGGATCCTTTGAGTATCATTTTAAATGAACCTATTCTCTATAAAAATGCAGAAGAAATTGAAACTGCCAAATTGCCTGAATCTTCTCCTGATAAAAAAAATGTAGTCTTTTTATTGAATACAAACCTTCCACGTCAAACTGCCTCTTTAGTTGGAAACTTCAAGCAGATGTATAGTGAAGAAGGATTCAAGAAGAAATTTGATGAATATGTAATAAATTACAATAATAAGGCGATTGATAACTTCTTGACAAATGATCTGGATAATTTCTATAAATCTATGTATAGTTTAAGCTCTTTTCAATTAATGGAAATGGGCGGTTTCTTCCCACATAATATGCAAAAGCTTTTAGCAGAAGGACTGGAACATGGTGATTATTATTTAAAATTATGTGGAGCAGGTGGTGGAGGATTTATGCTAGGATTCACTAAAGATTGGGAAAAAACCCAAGAAATATTACACGAACACGAATTAGATGAGATTTATAGATTCTAATCTATAGCTAATAAACCTTCTACTTCTTTTAAAATATTTGATGTATTTCGATGATTAATAAATCCACTATGCAATATATCAGGATTCTTAAGAATATCGGAAATGAGTATACAATTCTGATCTAGTAAATAACCTTTTTCTCGTTTGGTAAGAGTGGTTAAACATGTAATAGGGTACAAGGCTTTTTGATCAACCAATGTCTTAATACTTTTACGTTCAGGATAATTCCAAGATAACATATTGAGTCCATAAAACTCTCCAAAAGCTATGGCATCTGATGTTAGGTAAACATTGGTAACCAGCCAACCTTGTGTGAACTTATAATCTCCTCCAAAAAGTGAATACGTTTGGGTGGAAATATCTTTAATTCTCGAAAGTAGATACATGGGAGTCGTCACAGGAATCTTTGCATCGGTTGAGTTTTTAAATTTACATTCTATCCAGAGTAATTCTTTTCCTTTCTTTGCGATAACATCCGCTTCATGACTTACGGCATCTCCTTGAATGGTTTGGTTAGTAATTGCCTCATAACCATAGCTTTCCAAGAATTTGGCTATCCATCTTTCAAAATAAAATCCTGCGGGACCTAAATCACGTAAAGCTCTTTTTAAACTATATCTTGCTGCAAAAGCTCCAGAATATTTCTTTAAGTATTTGTGAGCAAGTTTATAGATATGTTTGGTGGATATACCATCGTGAATTTGAGGTTGAATTCTATCGATAATCTCTTCAATTTCATCTATAGAAGCGCCAGAACGACTCAGCGAATCTCGTAGTCGATTAATATCGAAATCAATTAATTCACCGGATTGCTTTTTAATCTTTCGTTTCTGGTATTCCATGTTATAGCACCTTAACGCTTTTTATTTGCCGATTGTTTTGATATTTTGTAGATACCATGAATCAATAAGGTTAGTAAGGAAAAGATAATTACAAATATCCCAGTATATTTTAAAAATCCATCTCCCGTCAGATGTAAGAAGGTATCCATAGAGAACACTGCTATTCCAGTAAGCAGTAATATTATTAGTCGTTGATTGAATTTACTCATATTGTATTAAAAATTAAAAGATCTATCATTCCATAGGGCAGTACGAATACCAGCCATCACAAAGAAATAATTTTTAGTTGCGTTCCCCATTTGACGGATTTCCACCCCCGAATGTAAGAAGAAATCTGTTCGTAATAATTTTTCGATGCGATAGGTAAATTCTACTCCTGCATGATAGCGATTAACTTTTCCATTACCTCCAATTTTATATCCATACTCAAAAGATTTATCGTTATATGGCCAATAGATATTTGCTCCGTGATTTGGATATCCATATTCACCATTACTTCCTTGTTGTGTGAAGAAAAACTCAGGACGGATAATAAACGAATGGATATAAATCCCAAATTCGGTATAAACTTCAACGAAATTAGCTCCTAATGGATGTGCTAAAGAATTGCCTTGATGTCCATATACGGTAGAGGGATTTATATGTGAGTATGTGAAAGGTCGTGCAAAATTAAGTTCACCCAACCAACGTAACTGAATATTTTCATTTACTTGATGTTTCCATTTAGCTCCAATTTGGCCACTATATTTATTGGCCCACCAACGTGTCCTTTTGATTAATTCCTTTAATACAAAATCGTCAAATGCAAATTGTCCGTATAGTAGCCATGAGTTAAATTGATAACTGGTATTCAACCCAATTAATAGCCTATCTTGAGAACCTAGTCCATATTCAGTTGGGCGATAAAATAAAAAGGGATTTAGGTAAGCCGCTTCATATCCACGATTCATGAGAGTATCCTTTGCTGCAAAAATAACTGATTCGAATAATCCTATCTTAAAACGAGAGGTAGCATTTAGATTAAAGAAATGTGTAGATCCAAATTTATTGATTTTCTTTCCTTTTACTTGTTCATCAAAGAATTGATATAAGTTGGTTATTTCTAATTTCCATATTTTTGTTCGTAATTGAACAAAAGGATATGGAGCGCTGTAATCACTTAGCAACATAGATCGTTTACCCTGACCTATGAAATTTTGATCTATTCCAGCTTGAATATTTATAAATTCGTATGGTGTATAGCTTAAACGAATCTGAGGTTGTAGCGTATATAGATGTTGCTTAAAAGCAGGAAACTTCCAATAATCATTTGCAAAAATACGTGTATATTTATCCCCCGTACCGTCTCTGAAGAGTATATTCCCAGTAAATAAGATGCGGGCATAGAAATGTTTACTTAATTCTGTTTCTAAACCAAATCCAGCTCCTATATTCAGATCTGCTACTTGATTATAATATAAATTGCTAAATGAGCCTTTTGTATTTAAAAGAGGAAATATACGGATATGATTTTTTCGATTTTCTTTGGTTAGGTTGAAATATCCATACTTCCAACCAATCGCATAAGGTATGCCCATACTAGGAAGTACAGGATCAGCAATTAAACTATCACTTTCGTAAAAAGCATCAAAGTTGAGATAATTGACTTTAGCGGCAATCTCTTCTTGTCCAACAGCAATAAAAGCCCAACTAAATAATATAAGAAGTAATCCTTTTCGCATTAAAAGTCAAAGTAATTATTGCGTAATGTGGAACGAAGTCCAATAGATACTAGTCCGTAATTGATATTATTTCCAAGAGAACTCATCCTTTGATAGTAATTTGCCATCACAAAAACACGTAAATGAGTGGCAGGATTAAATTCATAACCGATTTCTAAGGTACCATTCAATACACGGTTGGGATGTAAGATATTTGGGTCAGTTGCAGAAGGGATAAAGAGTTTTACCTTATTATTCATCAATTGATCGGCATGGTAATACACTACACTTCCCTCTACATAGAGTCCTTTCCATAGGTAACTAGCACGAACAAGTACTTCTTTAAATCCATTCCCTAAGGTATGAGCTAAAGGTAAATTAAAATGTGTATAATTCATGCGGATATCATTTGCTCGATATAAATCTGAGGAAGCTATATTTCCTTCTAGTTGGAAAAATAAATTTTGCACGTTGAAGATATTCCCTGCTCGATAACCAAACTGAAAACCGTATTGAAAATGTTTAAATTGGTCACTAGCAGCTTGGGCATAAATCATATGTTGTGAATGAATCTGCCAAGCAATATTTAGCCCAATCATGTTTTTCATATCCTTACTTTCTCCCCCTTTTGTAATGGTATTTATCCCTATAATAGGATTATAGAATAAGGGATTCACACGTTGTGTCCCTGAAGGAGTGTCTCTTAAATAAATGGTTGATTCAAAAAGCCCAATGACTAAGGAGGGAATGGGTTTATAACTTAAATAATGAACCCCTATTCCTTTTCTTTCGTACGGAGACTCTACCATATTAGTGGCAGACTTTCGGATAAGATTGAGTTGTTTTCCTCGCATAAGTGTATAGGTTAGCCCCGGAATGATTTCAATATCTATGGCTAGATTTGTATAATTGTAGGAATTATCAGAAAGTAACATAGAACGGTATCCCCAACCAAAAAAACGAGGCATATTTCCAAATTGGATTGCTAGTTGTTTAATAGGTTTAATACGTACATAACTAACGGCCGAGGCATAATCAAAACCGCCTATTTTGAATGGTTTGGTTCTTCCCCCATTAGGAATAGTAGCATTGTCTTGGATATAGTTACCATTTTGGGTATAATATTCACCCCTACTTATGAAATAATCACTTTGATAATCTACAAAACGTGCCTGATTTTCATAAAAAGCAGTATAAAAAGAGAAGATACCGCCAATTTCACCAAGTGCTTGAGCTCCTTTTGTATTTTGATAGGTATATGGATAAGTACGTTGTAGCATCTCTTTCCCAAACTGCATGTCGAGTAGCGGGTCAATGGCTAAAAGGAATTTTTTCCCAGCCTGATGAACAAAATGCTCTTTAAATAATTTTCTGTAAAATATGTTCCTAGTCTTAGCAGTATCTTTTTGAGGAAATTGAAGATGAGCTTCTGTATAACTGATGGGGAAAAATCCCATACCTACTACTTTCTTTTCATTGGTAGCAAAGAGAGCCTTATCTTTTGAATATGAAGTTAATGGGATTAAAATTTCTTGTCCCAAACTCGAAAAAGAAAGGAATCCGATCCCAAAGGATAATATAATTCTAAACCAATTCAATAATAATAATTAGAAGAGGTAAATATAGGAATATTTATCTATTCAGAATTTAACAATAAATGATTACATTCGACTTTTAAAAAAGATATGAGCTACCGTATATATTGGATTTTTCTTTTGAATTTTGTGTTATATACCACGCATTTATTTTCACAAGTTCCTCTTCCTGAGAATGGTTTAAAAGCTTCTCAAACTTCGGTTTATGCGTTGAAGAATGCTACTATTCTAGTTGCTCCTGGTAAAATCTTGAAAGAAGCAACGTTGATTATCGAAAATGGAAAAGTTCAAGCAGTTGGTAAAACAATCCTAATTCCTAAGGGTGCTTTTGAAATCGATGTTAAAGGAAAGACAATCGTACCTTCATTTATTGAAATAAATTCCTCTATTGGTGTGAAGGATTTTAGGAAGGTGAGAGAGATGTCATATCCACAATTAGAGACTGGGAAAGAAGGAGCCTATTATTGGAATGAAGCAGTTCATCCTGAGATTCAGGCAAGTGAATTTTATAAACCTGATGAGAAAGCAGCGACAGAATTACAAAAGATGGGATTCTCTGTAGCCCTTGTACATGCAGCAGATGGAATTGTGAGAGGTACAGGAACGCTCGTATCCTTAGGGAAGGTATCCTCAGAACAATTAATCTTAAAAGAAAATGTTGCCTCATTCTTCTCTTTTGAAAAGGGAGCTTCCAGACAAGCCTATCCTTCCTCTCTAATGGGATCAATAGCTCTTGTTAGGCAAGCTATATACGATGCTAAATATTATGGTGAAAATAAATCGTTGCTCGATAAGAATATTTCGTTAGACGCACTCGCCTCACAACTTGATAAACCAATCTTCTTTCTTACAAATGATAAATTAGAAGCCATCCAAGTTCAAAAGATTGCCCAAGAGTTTAATTTACCTATTATCATAATTGGTTCGGGAAATGAATACGAAGAAATACGAAGTTTTAAAGACTGGAAAGAACCTATGGTAATGCCAATTAGTTGGAACACTCCGAAAGGAATGGAAGATCCATATTTGGTAGATAAAATTTCCTTACAAACGTTAAAAGAGTGGGAATTAGCACCTTCTAATCTTTATACCCTGAAAAAGAACAAATTAGATTTTGCTATAACCTCTTCCGGAACAAAGGATGCTAAAGAATTTCTAGAGCATTTAACCTTTACTATGAGAAGAGGACTCTTAGGAGATGATGCACTTGCAGCGTTGACTACTATTCCTGCAAAAATTATAGGAGTAGATAGTATTTTAGGGACATTAGAGGTGGGTAAATTAGCGAGTTTTTCCATTTTTGATAATAACCCTTTTGAGTATGAAAATGCAAAGGTTGTAGAGTCTTGGTCTGTTGGGAATAGAGAAGTTTTTGAGGATATAAATAGAGTAGATATACGAGGTAAATATAGAATTAATTTACCTGACATTTCGTATGTGATGGAGATTAAAGGAAAGGCGGAAAAACCTATGGGTTATATCTTAAGCAATACTCATTCAGATTCATCTAAACTTAAAGTAGAAATTCAAGTCGATTTTAGAGATGTAATATTAAACTTTGAAGTAAATGACAAAGAGAATAAAGGACGCATTTCCTTGCATGGAAATTATAGTCCTACTGTGAATGCTTTTTTAGGCAGCGGGTTAATGCCTGATGGCAGATGGGTTAAATGGTCTGCTATCCAACTTCAAAAGTTTACAGATAAGAATACAGCCCAAAAGATTGAAATAGATACCTTAAATCTAGGGAAAGTGTGGTTTCCGAATATGGCGTATGGATTTACAAAATTACCAGAAGAAAAAACGTATGCTTTACGTAATGCTACGCTTTGGACAAATGAAAAGGAAGGTGTAATAAAGGATGGAACGGTAATTATAAAAGATGGGAAGATAGATTTCGTGGGTTCAGGGAATTTCTTTATTCCTGCAGGAACACAAGAGATAGATTGCAAAGGAATGTTTATTACTTCAGGAATTATCGATGAACATTCTCATATAGCTATCTTAAAGGGAGTTAATGAAAGTGGACAGGCTAACTCAGCAGAAGTGAGAATTGAAGATGTTATACGCAATAATGATATTAATATTTATAGACAATTATCAGGTGGAGTTACTGTCTCTCAACTATTACATGGCTCTGCTAATCCAATAGGAGGTCAATCCGCTATCATTAAATTAAAATGGGGGTTTTCTCCTCAGGATATGTTGGTTTCAGATGCACCTAAGTTTATAAAATTTGCGTTAGGAGAAAATGTAAAGCAAAGTAATTGGGGTGATGCACAAACTAAACGTTTTCCTCAAACAAGAATGGGTGTAGAGCAACTCTTGATGGATGCATTTACAAGGGCGAAAGCGTATCAAAATAGATGGACAGCATATAACAAGCTATCTTCCACAAAAGCTAAAAAGAATAATATACTGCCACCTGCTGTTGATTTAGAATTAGAAACATTGGTTGAAATACTGAATAAAAAGAGATTCATTACTTGTCATAGTTATGTTGCCAGTGAAATCACCATGCTAATGGATGTGGCTGATACCTTTGGCTTTAAAGTAAATACTTTTACACATATTTTAGAAGGATACAAGGTGGCAAATCGTATGGCACAACATGGAGCTGGAGGAAGTACATTCTCTGATTGGTGGGGATATAAGTACGAAGTAAAAGATGCGATTCCTTATAATGCAGCAATTATGTCCCGCCAAGGAGTGACTGTATCCATTAGTTCAGACGATGCAGAATTGGGAAGAAGATTAAATCAAGAAGCTGCTAAGACTATTAAATATGGAGGTATGACAGAAGAGGAGGCGTGGAAGATGGTTACGTTAAACCCAGCGAAATTATTGCATATAGATGATAGAATGGGAAGTTTAAAAAAAGGTAAAGATGCAGATATTGTAATTTGGTCTGCCAATCCGTTAACCACCCAAGCCAAAGTAGTTAAAACATTTATTGATGGAATACTTTTCTATGATGCGAGTCAAACTGTTAACGAATTTATGCGTATTCAACAAGAAAAAGCGCGTATCATTCAACGAATGATAGGTAAAAGATAGGATGATATTTCATAAAAAAATTCCAACAATCACAGACTGTTGGAATTTACTTTTTAATGTATTGATGTGAAATTATAGTTTTCTTGCTACTTCTTTCTCTTCGTATGCTTCAATAATATCTCCTTCTTTAATATCATTGAATTTTTCTATATTTAATCCACATTCATAATTGTTTTTCACTTCTTTCACGTCATCTTTGAAACGCTTTAGAGAACCTAAGGTGCCTTCGTGAATAACGATACCGTCACGTATGATACGGATAAGTGAAGTTCGCTTGATATATCCAGAGGTTACAAAACATCCAGCAATAGTACCCACTTTTGTAATATTAAATGTTTCACGCACTTCTGCTGTACCTACAATCTCTTCTTTGATATCTGGAGAAAGCATTCCCTCGATGGCATCTTTTAATTCTTCAATTGCTTTATAGATGATAGAGTATAGTCGGATATCAATTTGTTCTTCCTCTGCCAATTTCTTAGCATTTGTTGTAGGACGAACTTGGAAACCAACGATAATTGCATCTGAAGCAGAAGCTAAGTTAACATCAGCCTCAGTGATTGCACCTACGCCTTTATGTACAATATTTACAGCGATTTCATCATTTGACAGTTTTAATAAGGAATCAGAAAGTGCTTCAATAGAACCATCCACGTCACCTTTGATAATTAAGTTTAATTCCTTAAAGTCACCAATAGCTAAACGTCTTCCAATCTCGTCAAGAGTGATGTGTCTTTGAGTACGTAAACCTTGTTCTCTTGATAATTGATCTCTCTTAGTTGCAATACTTCTTGCTTCTCTTTCATCCTCCATTACGTAGAATTTATCTCCGGCACTAGGCGCTCCATTGATACCTAATACAGATATTGGAGTTGAAGGAGGTGCTTCTTTTAGCTGTTGACCTTTTTCATTAAGCATAGCACGAACCCTACCTGTATATTTTCCAGCTAAGATAATATCTCCAATATGTAAAGTTCCAGACTCAACAAGCATATTTGTTATGTAGCCTTTTCCTTTATCCAATGAAGATTCAAGAACGGTACCTATTGCATTTTTCTTAGGATTAGCTTTTAAATCTAAAAGATCAGCTTCTAATATTACTTTTTCTAATAATTCTTCAATATGTAAACCTTGTTTAGCAGAAATCTCTTGTACTTGATATTTTCCACCCCAGTCTTCAACAAGAATATTCATGCCAGATAGTTGCTCTCTAATTTTATCTGAATTAGCTCCTGGTTTATCAATCTTATTGATAGCAAATACCATAGGAACATTTGCTGCTTGAGCGTGAGCAATAGCTTCTTTTGTTTGAGGCATCACTTGGTCGTCTGCTGCAACAATGATAATAGCAACGTCAGTTACCTGAGCCCCACGTGCACGCATTGCGGTAAATGCTTCGTGACCTGGAGTATCGAGGAAAGTAAGAATTCTATCTTTTATCTTCACAGAATAAGCCCCAATGTGCTGAGTAATACCTCCAGCCTCACCATCAGCAATATTTGCCTTTCTAATTCGGTCAAGTAGTGAAGTTTTACCGTGGTCAACGTGTCCCATTACTGTAATAATTGGTGGGCGAGAGACTAAGTCTTCAGGTTTGTCTTCTTCTACAGGAATTGCATCATGTACATCAGCAGAAACAAATTCCACTTCAAATCCAAATTCATCGGCAACAATCTGAATAGTTTCTGCATCTAATCGTTGGTTGATAGAAGCGAAAATACCTAAGGACATACAAGCAGAGATTACTTCAGTAGCTTGTACATTCATCATGGCAGCTAATTCAGAAACCGTAACAAATTCGGTAATCTTTAAGATAGATTCTTCTAATTTTTCTTTTTCTAGTTCCTTTTCACGTTTTTCAGCAATGAATTGACGTTTTTCTCTTCTTAGTTTAGAACCTTTTGACTTGGTTCCTTGACTAGAAAGTCTTGCCAATGTTTCCTTAATTTCCTTTTCAATATCTTTTTCAGAAATCTCTTGCTTTGGTTCAAACTTCTTTTTTGCATGAGGATTACCTCCTTTCTTTTCGAATTCTTTCTTAACAGGTTGTTCTTTTACATCAACCTTTTTGATTCTTTTCCTTTTACGCTTATTATCAGAATCATGTTCTTTAGGTTTCTTTTCTGCTTCTATAGGCAGTTGAATGGATCCTAATACTTTTGGCCCTGTTAATTTTTGCGTCTTAACTCGAATAAAATTATCCTCCTCCTTCTTAGGCTCTTCCTCCTTAACATGAACAGGCCCCTCTTTAGGAGTTTCTGGCTCTTGTTTAGGTTCTTCTTTAGGAGTTTCTGGAGTTGGGGTTTCTTCTTGCTTAGCTGGACGTGTTTTAGGATTTAACTCGTCTAAATTTATTTTAGCAATAACTTTAGGTCCTGTTTTTTTAACATCCTCCTCTATTATTTCTTCCTCAACTTTAATTTCATTTGTTTCAACAGGTGTAGGAGTGTCTGTTTCAGTGATCTCAGGAACATCTGATTCACTTTCTTCCTCTTCTGTTTTAATAGAAATAGTCTGTCTTTTTTCTCTCTTGATATCTTTCTTCTCAGCTTCTTCTTTAAGTGACTGATCAGCAGCAAAAGCATTCCTCAGAATTTCATAATGTTCATCTTCTAATTTGGTATTTGGATTAGAAACCACATCAATACCTTTTGAAGATAAAAATTCAACGAGCGTAGAAATCCCTACGTTTAATTCTTTTGCTGCTTTACTTAATCTAATGTTACTGGCCATATATCTCTCTTACGTCCTATTTCTATTTGGGTTCTAAATTATCTAAGTTAAGATTACTTTTTATCTATTCAAACTCTGCAGATAATATTTTAAGTACTTCCTTCACAGTTTCTTCTTCTAAGTCTGTTCTGTGTACTAATTCTTCTATGCTTAATTCTAATACAGATTTAGCTGAGTCACAACCAATCGCTTTTAATTCATCAATGATCCAGCTGTCAATCTCATCTGCAAATTCTTCTAAATCAACGTCTTCAACATCCTCAGCTCCTTCTCTATAAACGTCTATTTCGTATCCAGTTAAACGAGAAGCTAATTTAATATTGAATCCTCCCTTACCAATTGCTAAAGAAACTTGATCATTTTTTAAATATACATCTGCTTTCTTTTCCTCCTCATTAATTTCTACAGAAGATATTTTTGCAGGTGATAATGCTCTTTGGATATACAACTGAATATTGTTTGTATAGTTAATCACATCTATATTCTCATTACGCAATTCTCGTACAATACCATGAATTCTAGATCCTTTCATACCCACACATGCTCCTACTGGATCAATTCTATCATCATAAGATTCAACCGCAACTTTAGCTCTTTCTCCAGGTACACGTACAATTTTCTTAATAGTAATTAATCCATCAAATACTTCCGGAACCTCTAATTCAAATAATCTTTCTAAGAATTCTGGAGCTGTACGAGATAATATAATCACTGGAGTACTATTACGCATGTCCACTTTAGCTACTACTGCTCTAATAGGTTCTCCCTTCTTAAAGTAATCTGAAGGAATTTGCTCAGATTTTGGTAAAATCAATTCATTGCCATCATCATCCAAGATAAGAATTTCTTTTTTCCAAACTTGATAAACTTCTCCTGTCATAATTTCACCGATTCTATCTTTATAAAGTTTATAAAGCTGGTCTTTTTCTAATTCCATAATCTTAGAAATTAGATTTTGGCGAATAGAAAGAATATTTCTTCTTCCAAAATCTTCAAATTTAATTTCCTCAGACACTTCTTCCCCAACTTCAAAATCAGGTTCAATTTTCACAGCTTTAGAATATGCGATTTCTATGTTCTCATCCTCTACTTCTCCATCTGGTACAATTTCTTTGTTAACCCAAATTTCAAAATCGCCCTTATCAAGGTTGATAATGATATCACAATGCTCATCAGTTCCATATTTTTTCTTTAAAATAGAACGGAATACATCCTCTAACACACGCATCATTGTCTGACGATCAATGCTTTTGAATTCTTTGAATTCTGTAAAAGATTCAATTAGATTTAAACTATCCATAGTTTACCTATTTTTTATTAAATGAAATTATAATTTTTGTTTCTCTTATTTTGTCAAATGGAAGCTCAATCTCACGAACAACCAATTCCTTTTTCTTTTTTCCTTCAACCAATTCCTTAGAAGCTGTTTTGAGAACAATTCCCTTTTCATCTGCCTGGATGAGTTCTCCTTCTAGTACTTTATTTCCTTCTATAAGTACTACCTTTACTTCTCGGCCAATATTTTTTATATATTGTTTGATAACACGTAAAGGCTGATCTAATCCAGCAGATGAAACTTCTAATTCAAAGTCTTCTGTCTCACGATCTAAATTATGCTCGATATTGCGAGAAACAGATACACAATCATCAATAGTAACTTGTCCATTCATTTTATCAATTTCTAAATGAATTGCGTTACTTGCTGATAGGGATAGACTTACGATAAATAAGTCAGTATCTAACTCATTCATACGCTCTAACGCCAATGTTTCTATTTTCTTTTTTTCCAACATACTTTACAAAAAGAGGGGACTATTCGTCCCCTCGTTCTATCTTTTTACTCGTAAAACAGTGCAAATATAAAGCTTTTTTTTATCTTTCACGAAAATAACGCAATATTTTTTTTTGCGTAAGTATATGTTTTAGGCGATTATGAAATTGAAAATTCAGCTAATTTGTTTCTTTTTAATGATATTTCAACTGGGTAATGCACAGAGAAATATAGCGATGTTTTCGTTAAACAATACTCATACATCCTCTAATCTTCCTAATCCTTATGCTGTGCAGCCACACAAGATAGTTTCTACTGTTTTTCAGGCAGCAGTGCCTGTTTTAGGAATCACTTATGGTGTTATAGCATTGAATCCAAGTCCGTTAAGAGAATGGAATTTCCAAACACGAGAAAGAGTGCTTACACGACATACCGGTTTTCATACGCGTGTGGATGATTATATTCAATACGCACCTGGAGTATCTGTCCTAGCATTAAAATTGTCGGGGGTAAAAGGAGAGTATCCCTTTTGGGAAAGCGTTTCTACCTTTGCATTTAATTCGGTTTTACTATTAGGGGCAACTCAAATAACAAAATACACTGTGAAAGAGATGCGCCCGGATAATTCTTCTCGTAATTCGTTTCCATCTGGGCATACAGCTACTTCTTTTGCTTTTGCTGAATGGCTACGTACTGAATATTGGCAAACTTCTCCATGGATTGGCGTTTCAGGATATTTAGTGGCTAGTACCGTTGGGGTATTACGTGTATTTAATAATCGTCATTGGGTATCTGACGTGGTTTGTGGAGCAGCCATTGGTTTCTTATGTACAAGAATTGCCTATTGGTTAAAACCGTATGTGATTGACCCTATGTTTAGGGGAAAGAAAAAGGGGGTGGATTTAGATACACCACCTATTATTTATGAGCATTCTTTTTAAGAACCTATTAAATCGAGTGTTTCTTTAGAAGCAGCTTGCTCTGCATTTTTCTTAGAAGAACCTGATCCTCTTCCATAAGGGACAGAATTAATAAATATTTCAACTTCATAATTCCAAGAATCTCCTAGCAATTCTTCTTTCAATGGACGAAATTCTATATTTAATTTATTTTTCTGACACCAAATAAATAATTTACTTTTAAAATCAATTTCTTTTTCAAGTAGTGTAGGTAAATCCACATGGAGTCTTAATAGGTATTTATTGATAGAACGCTTTGTCTCGTCATATCCACCATCTAAATATATAGCACCTATAACTGCTTCTAAAGCATTTCCTTCTAGGGTTTCTACGCGAATATTTCTTCCTTTTTGATAAATCAGATGATCCGCTAAATGCATGGATTGTGCAATATTGGTTAGAGAGGCTCTACTTACAATTTTTGATTTTACTTTGGTAAGATACCCTTCATCTTCATGTGGAAATTTGTGAAAGAGAAAATCAGCCATAATAGCATCTAATATGGTATCACCCAAAAACTCTAAGCGTTCGTTGGGTATCATTCCTTCATGTGTATTGGCTATAGATTTATGTGTTAAAGCTCTTTTAAAAAGTTCAATATCCTTCGGGCGATAACCAAAATGTTTAATTAGGAATCGTATGAGTTTTAAATCGTTTGGATTTTTTACTTGCCTTCTAAAAGAAAACCATTGTATCACGTAATACTACTTTAACTTTTTAAATATGGTTGAGGTATTATGTCCTCCGAATCCGAAAGTGTTACATAGTGCCACATTGACAATTCGCTCTTGTGCTTTATTAAACGTAAAATTGAGTTTGTTATCGATTTCAGGATCGTCGGTAAAGTGATTAATGGTTGGGGGAACTATGCTATTGTCAATTGCAAGGATACACGCAATTGCTTCTATAGCACCTGCTGCACCTAATAAGTGACCTGTCATAGATTTGGTAGAGGAGATATTTAATTTATAAGCATGTTCTCCAAACACCTTTTTGATAGCTATAGTTTCAGCGATATCTCCAAGTGGAGTTGAAGTACCATGAACATTTACATAATCAATGTCCTCTGGTTGAAGATTAGCATCTTTTAATGCATTAATCATTACGTTGCTAGCCCCAATTCCTTCTGGATGAGGTGCAGTAATATGGTAAGCATCACTTGACATACCACCACCTGCAACTTCTGCATAAATTTTAGCTCCTCTTTTTACAGCGTGCTCATATTCTTCAAGAATAAGCGCACCAGCACCTTCTCCTAAAACAAAACCATCTCTATCCTTATCAAATGGACGAGAAGCAGTTTCCGGAGAATCATTTCGCATGGATAGTGCACGCATTCCTGTAAAACCACCAACCCCCATAATTGTTACTGCAGCTTCAGATCCTCCCGTCACAACAGCATCAGCCATACCTAAACGAATTGTATTGTAAGCGTCAATAATAGCATTGGAAGAGGAAGCACAAGCAGAAACAGTCACATAGTTTGGTCCCCTTAACCCAAATTCAATTGAGATATGACCTGCGGCAATATCTGCAATCATTTTTGGAATAAAGAAAGGGTTGAACTTTGGCGTTCCATCTCCTTTGATAAATTCATCGTACTCTTCTTGGAAGGTATGTAACCCTCCGATTCCTGACCCCCAGATTACTCCAATGCGGTTGCAGTCAGGATCAGATTCCATTAATTTAGAATCAGCCATGGCTTCCATTGCGGAAACCATGGCGTATTGTGCAAAGGGATCTAATTTCCTAGCTTGTTTCTTATCAATGAAATCTTCTACATTGAAATTCTTAACTTCACAAGCAAATTGTGTTCTAAATTTAGATGCATCAAATTGTTTAATAGTGGCGGCACCACTTTTTCCAGAAAGTAATCCTTTCCAAAATTCCTCAATGTTATTTCCAATGGGAGTGAGGGCACCAAGTCCTGTTACAACAACTCGTTTTAATTCCATGCAAAACCTAAGTTTAGTGACAACTGTACTACTAAAAGTTTAAAAATTACTTCGCGTTTTGTTCAATGTAGCTAATTGCTTGACCTACTGTTTGAATGTTTTCAGCTTGATCATCTGGAATAGCAATATTGAATTCTTTTTCGAATTCCATGATTAGTTCTACAGTATCCAAAGAATCTGCACCTAGATCATTTGTAAAAGACGCTTCAGTTGTTACTTCTGACTCTTCTACTCCTAACTTATCAATAATAATTGATATAACTCTTGATTTAATATCAGACATTTTTTCTAATTTTAATAAATTAATTCAGCATGCAAATAAATAATTTATGTTCCGATTTTCAAAATTAAAACATAAAATAATGCTTTTTTAAATTTATTTTTGGTTTATAATTCATTTCATAAAGGCACTTGACCCCTTCTGTTTTACTTGTATTTCGACAGTTTGAGTATAAATATATAAAAAATTTAACAATCTAGACTATTTTTGTAAAATCTTATAAAAATTAAACAAACCAGCATGATTATCCATTCGGCAGATTTCGTAATTAGTAATTCAGACATTCAAAAGTGTCCTACACCTAACATACCTGAGTATGCTTTTATCGGCAGATCCAATGTGGGGAAATCTTCTTTGATTAATATGCTAACTGTGAAAAAGAATTTAGCTAAAACATCTGGCAAACCTGGTAAAACTCAATTAATCAATCATTTTTTAATCAATAAAGAATGGTATCTAGTTGATTTGCCGGGGTATGGTTTTGCTAAAACTTCTAAATCGAATCGGTATGATTGGACAAAATTTATAGATAAATACCTCCGTACACGAGAGAATCTGATGAATGTGTTTGTGCTTATCGATAGTAGATTAGAACCTCAAAAGATAGATCTTGCATTTATGTCATGGTGTGCCGAGAAAGAAATCCCTTTTTCTATAATTTTTACCAAAACCGATAAACTCTCAGCGACTCAATTGGATAAAAATATTACTTTTTATAAGAAAGAAATGTTAAAAGATTGGGAAGTGATGCCTGATTATTTCATAAGCTCTAGTACAAATGGTAAAGGAAGGGAAGAAGTCCTTCAATTTATTGATCAAATCAACCTATCATTTTAATACTTTCTTTTTTTCATTGTTGAAAAATTAGTTGTAATTATTTATTTAGCAAATGTAAAGTTTACTAAATCATAAGTAAGTTCGTAAGAAAAAATTATGGAATCACACAACATACAGCAAAAGTCGTATTTAATACCTACTGTTATTATCGGTGTATTATTCTTCATTTTTGGATTTGTTACATGGATGAATAGCACCTTAATTCCGTATCTACAATTGGCATGTCAGTTAACTACATCACAAGCTGTATGGGTAACTTTTGCTTTTTACATCTCGTACGTGGTAATGGCTTTTCCCTCTTCTTGGATCTTGAATAAAACGGGATTAAAAAAAGGAATGATGCTTGGCTTGCTTGTTATGGCCCTAGGTGCTATTCTGTTTATTCCGGCTGCTTACATACGGTCATATACTTTATTCTTAACTGGACTTTTTGTTATAGGAACTGGTTTAGCATTGTTGCAAACCGCATCCAATCCTTATATTACGATTCTAGGCCCTATTGAAAGTGCTGCAAAACGAATTAGTATTATGGGAGTCTTCAATAAGGCAGCCGGAGGTATAGCTCCTTTAGTGATGGGTTCTATTATGTTGACAGGGGTAGATAATTTTAATAAAGAATTAGCCCAATTATCGGCTGCCGAACAAGTTGTTAAGCTTGATGAATTGGCTTCGAGAGTTATTTTCCCCTATCTAATTATTACTGCTGTGTTGGTTGTCTTGTCATTAGCTATTAAGTTTTCCTCTTTACCTGAAATCAATCAAGAACAAAAGGAAACGGAGACTTCACGAGATAGAAAAAGTATGTGGAGTTATCCTTACTTAGTCATTGGTTTTTTGGCCTTGTTCTTATATGTTGGATGTGAAGTTGTAGCTGGAGATATTATCCAAGTTTATGGAAATTCTATTGGGATAGAATTAAGTGTAGCAAAGCATTTTACAACTTATACTATGATTGGAATGTTAGCCGGTTATTTAATTGGAATTGTAACTATCCCAAAATTAATTAAACAAGAGAATGCACTTGCTTTAGCCACTGTGTTGGGTATTGTTTTCACTATTTGTGCTATTTATACATCCGGTATAACTTCCATCTTCTTTATTGCATTATTAGGATTTGCAAATGCACCTGTTTGGCCCGCTATCTGGCCATTAGCATTAGATGGTCTTGGAAAGCATATTAATGCTGGATCTGCTTTACTTATTATTGGTATTGGGGGAGGAGCGATTCTCCCTAAAATCTGGGCTATGTTAGGTGAATCTGTTGGCTTCCAAAATGCTTTTTGGCTGATGGTTCCATGCTATTTATTCATTCTTTTCTTTGCCCTTTACGGACATAAAATTGGAAAGCTAAAAGAAAATTAAACTTCTTTATTCTTTCTTTTACTTATAAAGAAAGTGGTTAAAATGATGAGTATTAAACCAAGTTGACTGATTATAGTCTCAATAGAAGCATAAAACCCTAGCCAATCAATACGAGGAAAGATAGATACAGGGGTAACAGAAATCCAACCACTTTCTTGTAGTGAATGAACTCCTTTTCCAAGTAAAATAACTGCTAAAATAACAATGAACCAAGATGAATATTGGAATAATTGACGAATAGGTAATTTCTTGGTAGATTTTAGAAATAAATATGCTATTAATGCAATTACAATTGATGCGGCAATAACTCCTAAGCCAAGGGCTGATTTATTCTCAGGGCCAGCCTCTAAATTAATAGCTTGTAAAAAGAGAATGACTTCAAAAACTTCACGGAATACAATCATAAATGAAAAGGCCGCTAACCCATACATTCTATCACTCTTAAGGTGAACACCTATCTTGTTTTGTACAAATTCTTGCCATTTCTTTGCAGTTGTATGTGTATGTAGCCAAAAACCAACAAACATGAGTATAATCACAGCTAATATAGAAACAAGTCCTTCCATGATTTCTCTGTTTTTACCACCAAATTGGATAATTAAATCTGAAAGATACCAACCTACAATACCTAACAATACGGCTAATATCCATCCACCATGTACCCATGGCAATGCCTTTTTAACATCTAATGAACGAATTAAAGCCAAGATAACAGCTAAAATCAAGAAAGCTTCTAATCCTTCACGTAGCATGATGGAAGCAGCTAAAATAAATGTTAACCAATAATTTAAGGACTGACCTTTAAGAAGTTTGTCTGCTTTATTTAAGGCTTCGATAGCTTCATCAACACTTGCCTCTAATTCATCTACCGACACATTCTTAACTATAGCACTTCGAACATTAAACATTTTTGCTTCAATCTCTCCTACAAAATCTGGATTGATAATTTTTAGTTGAGATTCGATAGGTTCAACACCTTCTAGATAAGCAGTAATGGCGTGAGTACGAGCCAGACCCTTATTTCCTTTCTTATAACTTTCTAACGCGTCTTTTAACCCTTTCACGGCAATTGGAATGCTATTCTCTTTGCTAGTTGATGAAGGAGTTAATATGCGTAGTGCCTGCAATTTAAGTTCAATATTTTTAGTCGATATCTTCTGAATCTGTTCTATTAATTCCTCATCGTTTAAGTTGGCAATTTGGCTTATATCAATATGCTTTGCTATTTCATTAAATTCCTTACGTAATAGTGTGGTGTCATAAGCTGAATATGATAATGATTTTACGAAAAATGCTAAATCCCATAGATCACTCTCATTATAAAAGGAATAAGCCTGCATTCCAGTTCCAGGAAGACCTAAACGTATAGTGTTGAGAGCTTGGAAGGGGGAGAATTGACTCATAGCTTCATGATCCGTAAAATCGCTTGGACTTGGATCCAATGATTTACCCATTTCACCGTCTCCTTTTCCTTTTAGGCCATGACAAGAAGCACAAGTTTGATCATACAATTTTTTGCCATTTGTTAGTGATGGCCATGATTTAGGTGCTGTCTGAATCCCAGTAGTTTCAATAATACTACTATTAATTTCATTGATTATTTTTACAATCTTGGCATTATCTGCTTTCTCATTTATGAGTTGGATAAGTTGCTGTATCTTTGTTGTTACTTGACTTTTAATTGGTTCTTTTAAAAAAGATGATTTTTGTGTAAAACTTAGGGCTTGTTGCGAAAACTCTTGCTGTTCTATGTATTCTAACTGATTAATAACTTCCCCATTTTGAACAGCTCCTGTATAATCAATAGAGATATAGCTTAGAAGGTGAATAACGGTTTCTGCATTTTTTTCATCTCCTTGTGAAAAGATATTCTGAATGGAAATAACTTGAAGTAAAATAACTAATATAACAAATCTTTTCACCATATCAACGGGCTTATTTAGACTAAATAAATGCAAAGATATTCCATTTTTGATATTAGGTTCTTAAAAGTGATAAAAATCATGTGAAAAGTATACTTATAGGTAGAAAATAAAAAGGGGCTGTCTCAAAAAGGCAGCCTCTTTTTTATTATTTTCAAGCAGCCAGCTTTGGATTAGTTGTTCCAGCATGGTTGATTTTATGATTTTGGGTAAAAATTAGAACAACGAGATTGATTTTTAACAAATCAGCTGATTTTTGACTGTTTTTGGGCGTAATTTTCCCTTTCTTATACATTTTTCCAATGTTGAAGGCAATAGCGAAGATAGCAAAATCCATCGTTATCAAATCTTTACCAAAATGTCGAAAGCGGTAGTACTGTTTGTTGGATTTCCCTTGTCCAAACACCGACTCAGGTTCTATTGGACGCTTACTTCTGTGATAAAGCCCCTCTTCGGAGGTCAAAAGTTGCCGGACCCGTTCTTTGTGGCGATTCAAGTTATGATTAATTTCAATTCGGCGATTAGCTTTTGCTTTGTAGCACAAGCATTTAAGAGGACAACCTTTACAGTTTTTTGCCTCATAATAACTTACTTTCGAGATAAAACCACTGTCCGATTTGCGACTTCCTTCTCCTGTTTTTTCCATGTGTTGCCCCATTGGACACACAAAATAATCTTTTTGAGAGTTGTAAAATAAATTTTGGGCAATAAACGCGTTGTTTTTGAACGCTTTTTTCTGTTCTTTATGAAAATAGGGAAACTTGACAAACGGATCGATGTCATTGAGTTCCATAAAATCATAATTTTCTTCGCTTCCGTAACCTGAATCGGCAACTGCCTTGTTCAATACTGTATCAAAATTTGCACTGAAACGCTCTCTGAAACCAGTTACAAAGGGTTTGAATGTTAAAAAATCGGTCGGATTGGAGAAAAAATCGAAGTGGCTGATAAATTGATTTTCAGTACCAATTTGCAGATTGTAAGCGGGTTTGAGCTGCCCGTTCTGCATGTGGTCGTCTTTCAGGCGCATAAAAGTAGCATCGGGGTCGGTTTTGCTGTAAGAATTGCGATTGCCGAGTGTTTCAAGGTGTTTTTCATATTCCTCCAATTTTAGCAAATACTTGTTTTCCAGTGTTTTTATCTCTTTCTGTTCTGCTTTGCTACGGTTTTCGCGATTGATCTCTGCTATGCGTTTTTTTAGTTCCTCGCTGTTGATGGGAGTGGGCGGCTCATCATCTGGACGGTTATCCTGCATAATACCTTCTTCGATATATTTCAGCACTTGATGGATTTTTGCTTCGAGTTTTGCCTTGTTTCTTTCCACCGTTTTGCGCCAGACAAAAGTATAGCGATTGGCACGCGATTCCAGTTTTGTGCCGTCAATGTAAGCTATATCCAAGCTCAAATAACCCATTTCCACCAGCATCGTAACAGTCTGTGTAAATATCTCATTGATAGTGTCTTTCAAATGTTTTGAACGAAAACGGTTGACGGTGTTGTGGTCGGGTTCAAGTCCGCCCGCAAGCCACATAAAAGTGATTCTGTCTTTTACAGCGTCCTCTATTTTGCGGCAAGAATAGATATTGCTCAAATAGGCAAAAATTACTATTTTGAGCATTACCCGAGGCGGATAGGAACTTGTCCCGCCACCCTTATAAGTATCAATAACCTTACTAATATCCAGATTATCGACTATCTGATTGACAAGTCGAACAGGAGAATCCTGCGAAATTTTGCTATCCAGACTTACAGGAAACAGAGTTGCCTGCCCTTGACTATACGCTTTGAAAATTGGTTTCATATGAGTTATGTCTTTGATTATCAGGTGCTAAGATACAAATTTATTCTCAAATTACCAAATGTTTTGACAAAAAAAAGCTGCCTCAAAATACTTTTGAGACAGCCCCTTTATGCTTTCTAAGGTTAAAGTATTTATCTTGTCACACTTGATTTTGAAGTGGTTTCTTCCTTCTTTGAAGATGTTGCTGGTTTATGGCAATCAGAACTAGCTTGTGCAGTCTTACACATTTCAGTATATTTCTTACTTTGCTCATCGTTCAGCACACGCTTAATTTCCTCCATCTCTTTCATATTTTTCTCTTGTATTTTAGCTTGATCTTCCTCTTTTACCGAAGCATACTTTGTTTTGATATCTTTGATTTTCTTAACCTGCTCTTCAGATAATTTAAGATCCTCTTTCATCTTTTGAATATTCATACTTGACATGCTACAAGTTGCTTTGTCAGTAGATGCACCTTTTCCTGCACAACAACTTTGTGCATTTAATCCAGTAGTTCCTAATAAGAAAAGAGAAACAGCAATAAATAATTTTAGATTTTTCATGTTTTATATATTTTCTGTGAAATAAAATACTAAGATATCAAAATTAATTAGATTCTATATTTGTTTAATGAAGTATTTAAAAAAAATCCGAGATAGCGTTACCTACCCCGGAATCTATGGTTGATATGAAGTATTTTACTTATTCTGTAAATCTTTCTGTAAATCTTTCTTTTCTACTGCTTTACGCTCAGTCTGTGATTTTTTTGAATGACTTCTTACTTCTTTTAATTTAGCTTTTTGTTCATCAGTCAATACTTGATTAATTTCCTCGCGTTCGGCCATATTGAGCTCTCGGATTTTCTTTTGCAATTCCTTTTTTTCAGCAGCTCTTTTTTCTTTTATAGATTGAATCTTAGTAACTTGCTCATCTGTTAAATTTAGCTGCTCTTTGATTTGTTGGGGATAATGCTCTGAACGTGCATTTGTTCCATCTTTAGCTTGAGTGGCACAACAACTTTTTGGATGAATATCTTTCTGAGTTCGTGTATTATCCTGTGCTAAAGCCATTGCTCCGGTTAGCAACATAGTGGCGGCGATCATTATTTTTAAATTTTTCATAATTTTCTATTTTAAATTAATATTTCTGATTGTTCATTTACGAACTTCATGCCAATTAAAAAAATAGCGCTTTGTTTTTAACATTTATTTATAACTTCGCCTTTAAACTTGACAGAAATGAATTGGATACTATTAATCATAGGAGGATTATTTGAAACAGGTTTTGCAATTAGTTTAGGTAAAGCTCAAATAACATCAGGAAAGGAATTTTGGATGTGGATATTTTCTTTTGCCATTAGTGTAAGCTTAAGTATGTTTCTTTTATATAAATCTATGGGAGGTGAGCATGCTATTCCTGTTGGGACGGCTTATGCAGTTTGGGGTGCTATTGGTGCAGTAGGTACAGTCATCTTAGGAGTTATTTTATTTAAGGAACCGATTTCTTTTTGGCGAATTTTCTTCTTATGTACATTAATTCTTTCTATTGTAGGTTTACAATTGGTTAGTACTGGGAAACATTAATTGTTAAAAATAATCAGGATTTTATCGGTAATATCTCTTCTCTTTTTAAACATTTTTACAAATAAATTGTAACTTTTATATGAATGATATTCTCTAAATAGGAGATACATTAATAATAAAGAAAATGAAAAATAAACTATTAAAAGTACTATCAGTTAGATATTTAACACACGATGTTTTAGAAATTAGAATAGAAAAACCACAAGGAGTTAGTTACCTCCCTGGACAAGCAACAGAATTAGCAATCAATAAATCTGGATGGGAAAATGAAGGAAGGCCATTTACCTTTACTAGTCTACCAACTGATGATTACTTGGAATTTTGTATCAAGTCATATACTGATCATAATGGAGTTACTAATGAATTACGCAATTTAAAAGCAGGAGATGAGGTTTTGTTAACAGATATATTTGGTGCTATTGAATACAAAGGAAAGGGAACTTTCATTGCTGGGGGTGCAGGATTAACTCCATTTTTATGTATTTTGAGAGATTTAAAAGCAAAAGGACAATTGGATGGGCATCGTTTACTTTTTGCAAACAAAACAAAAGAAGATATTATTTTAAAAGATGAACTTATCTCCATGTTAGGAGGTGATTTTAGAAACATCCTTTCGAACGAAGAATTCCAAGGGTATGCAAAAGGCTTTATGGATGCTAACTATATCAAAGAGAATGCTACCTCTTTAAGTGATTATTTTTATATCTGTGGCCCTGACCCTATGACGAATGCTGTGGAGAAACATTTACTTTCTCTTGGGGTAAAAGAAAATCAAATTATTAAAGAACAATAAAAAACTTATTTTGTTAATTTTATAGTAAAATTAAATAAAATGGGTAAACGAATAAATTATAATCAAGTTGATAGTACTGCTATCAAAGGCTTATTGGAACTTGAAAAATATGTACATGAATCTAGATTAGATCAAACCATTTTTGAATTAGTTAAATTTAGAGCATCTCAAATTAATGGCTGCGCTTATTGTTTAGATATGCACTCTATAGATGCAAGAGCAAATGGCGAAACGGAACAACGTTTATATCTTACATCATGTTGGAGAGAAGCTCCTAAACTTTTTAATGACAAAGAAAAAGCAGCTCTTGAATGGACAGAGGCTTTAACTCTTATTTCAGAAGTGGAAATTGAAGATGAATTGTATGAACGTGTTCATGCACAATTTGGAGATAAGGAAATGTTGGCCTTAACTATGACTATTATAGCTATCAATGGATGGAATCGTTTGGCTATTCCTTTCCAATCTGAACCAGGATATTACAAAGCAGGAAAGCATTAAATATGGTTTTACAGGGAAGAATAGCCATAGTTACTGGAGCAAGTAGTGGTTTAGGAAAGGCTATTTCTGAGGCTTTAGTGAGTAAAGGAGTTATCGTCTATGGTTTGGCTAGAAATAGATCCAAACTTAATCAAATTCAGTCTGAATTAGGAGAAAAGTTTGTACTTATTGAGATGGATATAACTGATTTTGATAAAGTTAAATCATGGGTTCAATCTACCTTTACTGATAAATATTATCCCGATATTCTGATTAATAACGCAGGATTTGGTGTTTTTGCTCGTATTGATGAGATGTCTTCTGATGATTGGTTTGGTATGATGAATACCAATCTGAATGGAGTTTATCATATCACTTCTGAGGTTGTTAAATTTATGCGGAAGCATGAATCCTCCTCTCATATCATCAATATTGGCTCCATTATGGGTAAGACTACCCGTTCAGAGGCAGCTGGGTATTGCGCCACTAAGTATGGTATTAATGGAATGAGTGAAGTATTGTTTAAAGAGTTACGAAGTGATAATATTAAAGTGACCTGCTTAAACTCGGGTTCTATTGAAACAAATTTCTTTCAAAATTCTGGAATAGAACCCCATGATAGAATGCTCCATCCAAATGAAATTGCTGATGTGATTGCCTATATTTTAGAAACTCCCGATAATGTATTGATTAATGAATTGGAAATTAGGCCTCTGATTCCGGGAGCACCTAAGAAATAATATTTATTAAAAAAGGTCGGAAATCTCCGACCTTTTTATTTTAGTATAGGTATTATATTATTGTTTTATAAATCTCTTTGTGGTTGTCTGCCCTTTTGAGTTAGTTATTTTTAGCATATAAACACCATTATTTAAGGTAGATACATTGATTTGGGCTGCATCATTCATGATGGATACTTTCAGTTCTAATGCTTGCCCTTGTAAATTAAATAACTCAATTTCTTTGATAGGACTATTTAATTGGATATTCAACTGATTAATTGCTGGATTTGGAAACAATGAAGCTATTAATCTTTCATTATTCTGTAAACTTGCCGGATTGTCGTGAACTAAATCATATCGCTGGTTTTCTAATACTCCTCTCATTAATTCTACTTGTCCTTTTGTAAAGGTATTTTGGCAATCTTCACTGGAATAATCCATATAATTCTCAAGCATATCAGGTAAATCTACCCCATCGATATTATCCACACATGTATTGGCAGTTTTTGTACAACCTTGAGATTGATTTGAAGCGTTTGGAGTATCATCAATTCCATCTTCTTGCGTACAATCACCATCCGCCCAGATATGTCGTAATCCTAGATAGTGACCAACCTCATGTACAGGTGTTCTTCCTTTTACAACTAATGTAGTTCCCATTGCACTAAGTGGGTTGGGATTATTAGTTCCAAATGCTTGATATTGTATTACTACGCCATCACTCATTCCTGAGGTTGATCCTGGAGGCCAATTTGGTAATCCAGAAGGAGGAGTAGCATATCCTAAAACCATGGGGATATTAAATATACTCATATCACATACCCAAATGTTAAGATATCTGTTCTGATCCCAAGGGTCGATACCTCCAGTTGAAGAACTTTTAACTTTCTCTGAAACAGAAATATCCGTTAAACTTCCAAAGTTTTCATTGGATTGCGTACGTGTAATTCCATCTGTTGGATTACCATCTGGATCTAATCCTGCTAAAACAAATTGAATGTTACCTCTCCCTACATGCGGAAGAAAATCATCTCTTAAGTTAATGGAGTCTGCATTTAAGCGCGCATAGTCTTCATTTAATACACGAATTTGATCATAAATAACACTATCAGGTAAATTCTGAGCAGCTGTCTTATATACTATATGAACTACTACAGGAATAACGTATGTATCATTTGATTTATCCTTTATAGCATTTTTTGCAATGTTAAATTGTACATCCACCATTTCCTTATAACCAGGCGTTTTTTGATTCTGATATTCAATATAATCAGTTGTTCCACAGCGTTTAATATCGGTCTCATTTTGCTGAGCTATACTAATTCCAGAAAGGAATGTGCATATAATAAATAAAATTATTTTCATAAGGAGATTACAATTATAGTTTAACACTCTAAAGATAGCATGAACTTTTTAAAAGGAATCAGAAATTTGATAAATGGTTGGATGAATGGATAAATTATAAGTTTTCATCGTCAACATCTGAAGCATTATCTATTTTCTCTGCATCTATTTGTTTGTCTTTTGGGAAGTATTTCTTTTGCCGAAAAAGTATGAGAATCACCCCTACCGAAATAGAGCCATCCGCTATATTCCATATTGCTGGGAAAACTTGGGTTCCGCCTAACCAAGGAACCCATGAAGGCCAAATCACATTAAATTGAAACATATCAACAACATTTCCGAAAAGAAAACCTCGGTGACGAACTTCTACTGTTTCACTAAAATTTCCATAAATACATTCCTCCCAAATTCCTGAGCCATGCATCTGATTATAGGGGATGCAAGGATCAAAATAATCTTTGAATAGAAAATCATAAAACATAGAATCAATAAGGTTTCCGGTCGCCCCAGCCAAAATGAGAGCTAGTACAACTAAGAACTCCACACGTATGTTTTTATTCTTAATCTGTTTAATAATATAATACGCGATTCCAATGATAGCTCCCACTCGGAATAAGGAGAGGATAAGTTTTCCCCACATGCCACTTCCTAATTGGGTGCCAAATGCCATTCCTTGATTTTCAATGTAATTCAAATGAAACCAATCACCGATTAATGAGATACTAGAATCAGCATAATTAAAACTTGTTTTAATCCAAATCTTAATAATTTGATCTAATAATAGTACAAGAAAAACAACCCCAAAGGTTATGAAATACCTATTTTTCAACATGTAATTCTTATGAATCTTGCTGATTCTTTGCTTCAATACTTAATGTAGCGTGTGGAACTAACTTAAGTCTTTCTTTATTAATTAGTTTACCTGTAACACGGCAAATCCCGTATGTTTTGTTTTCAATACGAATTAAAGCATTCTTTAAGTTTGTAATAAATTTCTCCATACGCAATGCCTGTTGAGCAGTCTCTTCACGCGACAAGGTATCAGAACCGTCTTCCATCATATTAAATGTACGACCCGTATCATCTGTTCCATGATCATCTCTTAATGACAAAGAATTTTTTAAGATATTAAGATCTTCTGTCGCTTCGATAATCTTTTGCTCAATAATTTCTCTGAACTCTTGCAATTCTTCGTCTGAGTATCTAGTCTTTTCTTTTTCCTTTGCCATACTTAATTGTATTTAATTATGAACTAACAAATATAATCGAAAATCGTTTTATTTTACCAATAATTGTTTAATGTTGATAATATTTTTATTTTCAATCCAAAAATTAGTAAGATGAATATTGCTCCCCCTTTTATTTTACGTGAAGATTACAATGAGGAAATTGTAAAATTATTAAAGTCGGTTACTCTTGGTTCTAACGGTGCTATGTATCAACATCAGCGTATTGATGATCGTATTGAACGACTGTATAAACCTATCTTCTTAAATTTAGAGCATGGAGGGAAAGTGCTTGGGAATATTACTTTTTGTAGAAGACCTCAGAATTGGTATGTTCGCTATTTCGCCTTCGATGGAGGTGTGCAAGCAGGAAAAAACAAACCCAAATCAAAGGCCAATAAAGATTCTGGATTAAAAAAACGAATTGAATCCTTTTTTCAACAAGCATTTGAATTAGAAGGTGACGCACCAGAAACTTTTTATGCTTATATAGATCCACATAATGAACGTTCTTTATGGATGAGTCAGAATTTTGATTTCAAAACTATTGCCAAAATTGCTACACAAACTTTTAGCAGAGTACGACTTAAGAAACCTACAGATGTGTATGCAACTGAAGTAAATGATGAAATCAAACATAAAATATTTGAAATCTATGGAAATCATCCTTTCTTTTTTCCATTGCATACCTTCAATGAAACTCCTTTTTATACGCTTGTAAAAGATCATCAGGTTGTAGCTTTTGCTAAAACACATCAAGAAGAATGGAAAATAGCTAGGTTGCCTGGTAAATATGGGAAATTACTTAAAAATATACTCCCTTTTATTCCTGCATTGAATCGTATTATACGCCCAAACGCACATGTTTTCACTGTAGTTGATTCAATTTGGAGTAAAGACTTTTCCCCCGCCTATTTGGAAGAATTATTTGAAGGAATCTTGTTTTATGAGAAAACAAATACTCTTTTTTGGTGGGTGGATAAGAATGAACCAATATATCAGCATGTACAAGATAAAATTAATTGGGGATTATTACATACAATAAATGGTGTTTCTGATGTTGATTTAGTGGTGAGAACTAAATCATCTGTTTATCTAGAAAAAATTCAAGGCCCAACCTATGTCAGTGGTTTTGATTTTATCTAGTTATTCTTTTTCTTTAATTTGAGGAAATTCTATTTTATCCTTGATAACAATGGACTCAGGGAAAGAAGATAAAAGGGAGGCTCTTGCCTTTTCAGCTTCTAGTTGCCCTCTGAAGTTACCATATAATAAAATATAATTAGGTGCCTTATATTGCACATAGGTATCTGCAGTTGGATTGTTTCGAAGTACTTCTCGTCGGGAATCTTCTACATTTGTTTTGTTCTGGTCAAAGAATAATTGAACTCTATATCCGTCTATAACAGGAGTAGTATTAGGTGGAATGGCAGTAGCTTTATACTTGATGATTTTATCAATGGAAGAATTCTTTTTTATATGAACCTCTCCTTTTGGATATGGCTTTTCTGTTTGTGTGGTAGAAGTATTGTCTGCATCTGGTTTCCACCATTCATTCTGTCCAAATGAAAATGTAATAAACAAGAAAGAGGATAAAATAAGAAAGAGTCTCATGAGAAATTTATTTATGACAAAGCTAATGAATAATATTTTATTCAAAAAATTACGGAAAATAATTCCTCAAGAGTTATGCCAAATTCTATTCTTAAAATTTTACAAAATTTCTTTTTCTTCGCTATTCCTTATAATACCTAACGCTTGAGATTTTAACAATTAAAATTTGAAAAATTTAACTAAAAAAGGATGAAAATATATTTAAATTTTTATATATTGGGTTATCATTTAAAAGAGTAAATATGGTTGAATTATGTAAAGACATCTTAACTAAAGTTAGTTTTGATAAGTATCTTTTTCAGAAGGAACTAGAAAAAGCTATTAGATGGATTACGAAGTCTGAAGATTTACAATCTTTCAAAGAATGGTGTATTATTGAATTCGGAGGTATGTATCCGAGTGTATTAAGACAAGCCTTCCACAACTACTAAAAGAATCGGAGGAAGCAAAAAATTGAAAAACCCCGCTTTTGGCGGGGTTTTCTTTTATATATCTTTATTTTGTTTACATCTTAAATACCACACCACCACTTACAAAAGATTTACCATAACCTAATTCTAGGTTAACTCCAATCTTATCTGTGAAATAGTAACGGGCACCTACTTCTGGACCTACAAAAAATAATACGTTAAACCAACCAGGCTCAAAAACATAAGAGATTCCAGATCCCACATTAATTCCAGCATAAATATCTAATTTATCTGCATGGATGTCTTTCCCCTTCTTATCTGCAATGAATTGATAAAAGTGGAAATCGGCTTTAATACCAATTGGGGCTGAAATCATCCCATAACCTCCATAAGCATAGCCATAGCCATAAGGATTCCCATAATATCCTGTTCCCCAACCATAACGACCTCCTTGAATCCCAACAATGAACCCTAAACTCACATAGTCATGAATAGCCCATTCGCCATACACGTTTAAACCTCCATTTGTACTAGACCTCCAAGTAGGCGCATAACCATAAGTTGAACTGTAAGAAGACCAATGATTAATATTAAACATGGAACTACCTACAAAATCTAAAGAAAGTGCAAGATCACCTTTTTTAAACGCTTGTGCTTGTGCATTATTCATTTGGGTGCTAAGAATTAGAGCTACTGCAACAAAACCTATTAAAAACCTTTTCATATATTTTTTTTTACAAATCTAACGGTAAATTGGCACTCGTATTATAAATTCTCATTTAGTTTTTGCACTTTGATATGTTCATTTAGACATTTTGGGCAAAGACAATCGTCATAAGTTACAGCAATAGTAATAGGTGGATGTGTTGAACAATGACACTTTCCAACATTAGCGGCGTTGCATTGGAAATATTGCTGACATTTTGGACAGATTTTGTGAGTTGGAGGCATAATTTATTGGAGTAAATTTAAATACTTGTTAAAATTTGCCGTGACTGAATAGTGATTTTGTATAACCGCCCTTCCTGCTTGCCCAATGGTTTTTCTTAAAGATGAATCTTGCAATAATTTTTCTAAAAACACCATCCATTCTTCTGTGGTTGAGCAGAAAAACCCTGTTTCTTGATGCTTTACTATTTGCTTATTTACACCCACTGGAGAGAGTAGAGTAGGGATCCCCAAAGCCATATATTGTAATGCTTTGAACCCACATTTACCTTGTGCCCATTTATCATCAGCTAATGGCATTAACCCAATTTGAATTTGTGCTAAATCTGCTATTTCAGTAGATTTATTCCAAGGGATATATTGGAGTGATTTTAAATCAAATTTGGGTTCCTGATTAGAAATAACCCTAAAAATAAATGAATAATTATCTTCCAATTTTTGTAGTACGGGTATAATCTCCTCTAAATAGTTCATGGTGGTTAGTGTTCCTGTCCATCCGATAATAATTGGCGTTTTGTCATAGTCCGTAATAAGGTTATGTTGATTCATTAAGTCAATCGTAGTTGGGATTACAGTAACATTCGGATTAAACTGTCGGGAATAATTGGCTAGAAATTCATTTCCTGCACTAATCTTTGAAGCCCATTTCATACAATAATTTACTTTCCAATAAGCTTTCAATCGCTGAAATTTTGCATTGCTTTCACTATAATTAGCCATCCAAATAGCATCATCCAAATCGTAGATAAATTTTCGTTTTAAGATTTTTGCTAAAATCCATTCAAAGATAGGAGGACCTATATGAGCCATTTCTCTATGAATGAATATGATATCATATCTTTTAGTAGTGAATACTTCTTTCCAGCGTCTAAAGAAACTAGCTAAGATATGGAAGGTCTTTTTTATATAACTCCCATCTTTGTAGAGAATGTTCCATGCACTATCACTTAAAAATGCTTTATACTCGATTACATATCCTTCTTTTTCAAATAATTCCAAATATTGTTCAAAACGAAAACGTTGTGAAGGTGCTGTTCCTTTTGGATAAGGGGCAAAAATGACAATTCTTTTTGAATGGATAGTACTCATGAATAATTCAAAAATACTAAAATTCTCACCACTCTACAACAAGCTTCCCAATAGATTCTCCAGATGCTAGAAATTCATGAGCTTGTGCAATGTCTCGTGCATTATAAATGGCTCCTACTTTGGGGTCTAATTTATTTTCTATCGCACGTTGGACTACTGCTTGCAGGCAATTTTGAAGGACGTCTGGTTTATAATCTGCTACTTTAAGCATATTTATTCCAAGAATGCTTTTTGACGTCATCATTAGCGCAATAGGCATCATAAGTCCCATCTTTCGAACAAAATTTAGTTGTGAAAGAATTCCCCATTTTTCTGATAGTTCACTTGCTCCAAATAAAATGAGTTTACCAGTTGGACCAAGCAATTTAAAATCTTTTTTAAAAGTAGAACCAGCAGCAGGATTAAATGAAGCATGTAAGAATTCGGTGCCTAATATACGCTTTACCTCTGCCGAATATTCTGACTTCTTATAATTGACAATATGTTTGACCCCTAAATCCTTGAGATATTCAATCTTATTATTGCTTCCTACTTTAGCAATAATATTTACATCTCTATCTTGTAAAAGCTGGATTAGAGCTGTTCCTACACCACCAGCTGCTGCATGGATAAGCACATTGTCTCCTTTCTGTATAGTTGTAGCCACATGACTCATATAATAGGCAGTCACATATTGAGTTGCCAAACACAGTGCTTTATTTCCATCGTAATCTCCAATTTCTACGATAGCTTTGTATGAAGAATTTACAAGTTGACTATATCCTCCAAATCTTGTAAAAGATATGACACGCTTATTTATCCATTCTTGCGAAACATCCTTTCCTACTTTCACGATTTTTCCAACAACCTCATATCCTAATACACAAGGAAGGGGAGGAGCTTCTCGATACAAACCTTTTCTCGCCTGAACATCGGCATAATTCAATCCAAAACGCTCTACTTCGATCTGTACTTCATCTGATTTAGGTTCGTTTAATAAGACATCTATTATCTTGAATGCCTGTGCAGAATTACCGTATTTGACTAGTTGAATTGCTTTCATATTTACAAATTGGATTGTAAAGATGTGAATTTCTTGTACGACATAAAAGTTTATAATTGTAAATTTGTTTAAAGCATGAAATGGATTAAAAGATTACCTTTACTTTCCAATGAAAAAATTAAAAGTCATTGTATCTGTAACTAACGATTTGTACACTGATCAACGTGTGCATAAGGTATGTTCTTTTCTCCATGAAAATGGATATGATGTGCTATTGGTTGGCAGAAAATTAAAGAATAGCAAAGACATTGATGGGAGACCATATAAAACGTATAGATTTAGATTACCTTTTACGAAAGGAGCCTTCTTTTATATGAGTTATAACCTGAGACTTTTTTGGTTTTTAATTTTCAGAAGATGTGATGTCTTGGTTAGTAATGATTTAGATACTCTCCTGGCAAATTATTGTGCACATAAACTAAAACGTAAATCTCGCTTAGTTTATGATAGTCATGAATTATTCACCGAAGTCCCCGAATTGATATCCCGCCCTAAAGTGCGGAATTTTTGGTTGGCTATTGAAAAACGAATTTTCCCTAAGTTGGATACAATTATAACGGTTAATAAGTCAATTGCACATATATACGCTAAGAAATATCATAAAGATTTGTATGTGGTCCGCAATGTATCCCGTCAATGGAAACCCAGTCAATTACTATCAAAGAAGGAATTGAATTTACCGGAAGATAAATACATAATTATTTTGCAGGGTGCTGGAATTAATGTAGATAGGGGGGCTGAAGAGGCTGTCATGGCAATGAGATATATTGACAATGCATTATTCTTAATTGTTGGGAGCGGAGATGTAATTCCAGAACTTAAGAAATTAGTTGAACGGGAAAATTTGCTTGAGAAGGTTCTTTTTACGGGTCGCGTTCCGTATGAACAAATGATGAATTACACGTATCATGCCGATATTGGTTTGACGTTAGATAAGGATACCAACCCTAATTATCGCTATTCTTTACCAAATAAAGTATTTGATTATATCCATACGGGAACACCTGTTATTAGTTCTGATTTAATAGAATTAAGGAGAGTAATCGAAACTCATCATGTAGGTAAGATTATTCCGTCTCATGAACCAAAAGACATCGCATTAACTATTCGATCCTTGATAGATAATCCTATTGTTCTTCAAGAAATGAAAGAAAACTGTAAAGAAGCAGCGGAAATAGAAAATTGGGAAACGGAATGTGAAGTTTTAAAAAAAATATACCTCTAATCATGTGCACTTTCGCAGAAAAGGCTATCCAATATCATCGAAACCTTACATATTCGGGAGAACTCCCAAAGCAGTTTAAGGTATTAAATCCGTTTTTGGAAAACACTGAGACTCTTGAGGTTATGAGTAAATTTTATACTAAATTTTACAATGATTCGAATCCTAGAAAATTCTTAATTGGAATTAATCCGAGTCGTTTAGGGGCTGGAATTACAGGAGTTCCATTTACAGATACAAAACGTTTAGAAAGCGTTTGTGGTATTAAAATGTTATCAGCAAAAACAAATGAAGTTTCCTCTACTTTTGTGTATCAAATGATAGAAGCGTTTGGGGGAGCAAAAGCATTCTTCAGTCAATATTATATTAATTCTCCTTTTCCATTAGCCCTTCTTCAAGAGAAAAGACCACATGTTTGGTTAAATGCTAATTATTATGATGATATGAAATTATATCAGATGGTAAAAGAGTATATGATTGACAACTTAAGAGAAATTATTAGTTGGGGTATGGATACTGATGAGGTTATTATTTTAGGGAAGAAGAATGCTCGATTTATACAAGATTTGAATAAAGAAGCTCATTTATTTAAGAAAATGACTGTTTTAGAACATCCCCGCTATATTCAACAGTATAAATCAAAAGAACTTGATTTGTATATTGATAAATATCTTATAGCCTTACATACGACTTGATGTTTTTATGTATCTTTAATCTTTAAATATTACAGAATGTTTGCCAATAAGAGTTGTATTCTTTTTTTAATTATTTTTTGGGGGCTTGTTCCTTTTGGAATATCTCAGCGTACGTTACTTTCCAAAGTACGTATCCATATAGGAAATGGAAAAGTGATTAATCAAGGTCTTGTTGGGATTGAAGGTGAAAATATCGTATTGGTTGAGAATGCGTTAACTTTTCCAATAGACAAATCAAAATGGGATACAATTATTGACTTAAAAGGACAAGATTTATATCCTGGTTTTATTGCGATGAACAGTATCTTGGGCTTAACAGACATTGATGCCATACGCGCCACTAGAGACTATAATGAAATAGGTGAATATAACCCAAATATACGTGGTGCTGTTGCTTTCTCTACAGATTCAGAGATAATTGCTACGGTGAAAACTAATGGTGTTTTATATGCACAGATTGCACCGCGTGGCGGGGTAATCTCTGGAAGTTCTTCTCTTATGAAAATGGAAGCATGGGATTGGAAAGATGCCCTTGTAAAAGCAGATGAAGGAATCCATTTATATTGGCCTTCTACCATAAAAGGTGGGGGATGGTGGGCACAACCTTCTTCAATTAAGCCTAATGATAAATATTCTGAGGATATGCTTCAAATTTATCAATTTTTTAAAATGGCTAAAGTTTATCATGGTTCTTCTAAAAATTCTGATTTGCGTTTAGAAGCTATGAAAGGTATCTTTGACGGTAAAACAAAATTATATATACATGCGGATGATTTAAGAGCATTATTAGATATTATTGATTTTAAAAGAGAATATGCTATTAAAAATATTGTAATTGTTGGCGGTTATGATAGTTACAAAATAGCTGACCAATTGATTGAGGTGAATATTCCTATTGTTTTAAGGGGTATGCATGCACTACCAAAGTATGAGGATGACCCTGTTGATTTATCCTATAGAATTCCCGCTATGTTACAAGAAGCCGGATTATTATTTTGTATTCAGAATACGGGAAGTATGGAGACCATTAATGAACGAAATTTACCTTTCCTTACTGGAACTGCTATGGCTTATGGATTATCCGAAGAAGATGCTGTAGCTGCCATTTCACTCAATGCGGCAAAAATATTAGGAGTAGATGACTCTATTGGAAGTATTGAGAAGGGAAAGAAAGCTACTTTATTTGTGAGTCAAGGAAATGCCTTAGAAATGAAATCAAATCAGCTGGTTTTAGCCATGATTGATGGTAAGTTTATCTCGCTTGACAATCACCAAACTGCTTTGTATAAAAAATATCAAAGACGTTACCAACAGAGATAGTTTTCAATCATTCGATTCTGAATCTTCCTAAAGTTTTTTCTTTTATAACTCGTTAGCATGTATAAATACTAATAAAATCACTTATTTCTACATGCAAAACGGTTTTTAAAATAACGCCAAGTATTAGTCTGTATTTCTTTGATTGAGATATTCTTTATCGAAAAATATTTTTAAATTACTTATATCTATTATGTTCTGTTAATCTCCAATGAAATAAGATACCTACTATCCTGCTATTTTTATTTGATGATATATGCCTAAAAAAAACGCCCGAATTTCTTCGAGCATTTATAAGTTTAATGGTGATTACTTCCCTCATCAAATTCCCCTTCTTTCAAAGGAACTGTTTGAGGAACAAAGTCATCTTCATATCCAGGCTTAGAATAATCATATGGCCAACGATATACGGTAGGTAATTCACCAGGCCAGTTACCATGTCCAGGTTCAGCAGTTGGAGTTGTCCACTCCAATGTATTTGCTTTCCATGGGTTTAAAGAAGCCTTAGGTCCTTTCCAAATACTGTAGAAGAAATTGAAAATAAAGAACGCCTGACCAAATGCTCCTAAAATAGCAAAGAGTGTAATTACAACGTTTAAGTCTAAAATCATATCAAATGCTTTCGGATTGAATGTTTCAAATACAGAGTTATCATAATATCTTCTTGGTACTCCAGCTAATCCCACAAAGTGCATAGGCATAAACACACCATATCCTGCTGTTATTGTAATCCAGAAGTGCGCATATCCCATTCGGGTGTTCATCATTCTACCATACATTTTAGGGAACCAGTGGTAAACACCAGCAAACATTCCATAAATAGCTGATAATCCCATTACAACGTGGAAGTGTGCTACTACAAAGTATGTATCATGCACGTGGATATCTAATGAAGAATCTGCTAGAATCATTCCGGTAACACCTCCTGAGATAAAAGTTGAAATCATACCTACAGAGAACAACATCGCTGGAGTATATATGATTGAACCTCTCCAAAGAGTTGTTAAGTAGTTAAATACTTTAACAGCTGATGGAATAGCAATCAATAAAGTTGTAAATACGAACACACTACCTAAGAATGGATCCATACCAGATACGAACATGTGGTGCGCCCAAACGATAAAGGATAAGAATCCGATAGTCATTAATGAACCTGCCATTGCTCTGTACCCGAATATTGGTTTTCTTGAATTTATAGATACTATTTCAGAGGTAATACCTAGAGCAGGTAATACAACGATATATACTTCAGGGTGACCCAAGAACCAGAATAAGTGCTCATAAAGGAGTGGTGAACCTCCTACATTATCTAGCATTTCTCCTCCAATCACAATGTCAGATAAATAGAAAGAAGTTCCAAATACTCTATCCATTACTAACAATAACACTGCAGATAATAAAACAGGGAAAGCAAGTAAACCAACTATTGCGGCAATAAGAATAGCCCAAATTGTTAGTGGCATACGTGTAAATGTCATTCCTTTCGTTCTTAAATTGATAATGGTAGCAATATAGTTTAGATTACCAATTAAAGAAGATGCAATAAATAAGGATAGGGATATAATCCAAAGTGTCATTCCTAATCCGGATCCTGATATTGCTTGTGGTAAAGAGGATAACGGTGGATATACTGTCCAACCTCCCATAGCAGGTCCAGTTTCAACAAATAGAGATACTAGCATTACTACTGCTGCTACATTGAAAAGCCAACAAGATAGCATGTTCATAAATCCAGAAGCCATGTCTCTTGCACCTAATTGCAATGGTATTAATGTGTTTGCAAATGTTCCTGTTAATCCACCAGTTAATACAAAGAATACCATGATGGTTCCATGAAGGGTAACGAGACCTAGATACATATCTTGGTTTAACACTCCGTTTGGTGCCCATCTGTCACCCAAGAACATATTTAGAAGATCTGATGATTCTTCTGGCCAAGCGAGTTGGATTCGGAAGAAAACAGATAGCATCATTCCTACTACACCCATAAAAATAGCTGTCATTAAGAACTGCTTACCAATTGTTTTGTGATCGTAAGAGAAAATGTATTTGGATACAAAACTCTCTTCATGATGATCATGCTCGAAATTTGCTTCGTGAGTTAATGTTGTCATCGGTTTTTATTTAAGTTTTTTTTAAAATTTAATTATTTCTTATCTACGCTAGCTGCGATGGATTCGTAGTATTTCAATAATTCTTGTTCATTAGCTTTCACCCATTTTTCTCCATTATATGTGGCTTTTGATTTTTGCCATTGTAGGTATTCTTTTGGGCCTAATACTTTAATTGACATTTTCATTTTATAGTGAGATCCCCCACATACTTTATTACATAATAAAGCATATTCCCATGTTGGGTCATTTGTTTTCTGTTTCATTTCTTCAGTTGTATAAATTGGCTGAAGAGGGAAATAAGTTATCATTCCAGGGATTGTATTCATCTGCAATCTGAAATGAGGCATGTATGCACTATGAATTACATCTTTTGATCTGAAGTGTAAGTTATATTTTTGTCCCTTTAAAAGAACTAAGCTATCAGCTAGAATTACGTCATCATTTACTAATGCATCTAGTGAATCATTATACGTTACGGACATTGCTTCTAAAACACGAATCATTCTTTCCTTGCGAGCTAGTTCTGTTTCGTATTTTTTTCTGTCTTTTGCTGACATAGCAATTGTTGGATCATTTAATTTAGCTTCCAACATGCTTATTCCTTCACTTCCTGGTTGACCATTTTTCATTAATTCTAATGAGGCAGCTATGTTTTCTCTTGTCATTAAGCCATAAGGATTAAGGTCAGTTGTTAACTTATAATCAAATTTACCTAATTTGTTATTTGCTCCTGCATATCTAGCAGTCCATGCGAATTGATAAGAGATAATTTCAATGTTTTCTACTTCACCTCTCATTCTGAAAGTATCATTCCATGTCTTTAATCCTAAAATTACGACAATGGTAACTACTGCAGCTGGTATTACTGTCCATACCATCTCCAAGGTATTATTATGAGGATAATAGTAGGCCTTAACTCCTTCTTTTCTAACGTATCTTCTTGAGAAATAAAACAATACGCCCATGAAGATAAAGATAACCAACAAAACAATAGTATATTGAACATCGAATAATAAGTCGATAGCCTTGCCACTTGTAGAAGCAGCTGGTCCCATATTACCATATCCATATGCTACTAATAAATATATTAGGGTACCAAATAATATTGCACCAAATACTACTATTAAGTTGGCATTAAATAGATTTTCACTTTGCGGTATTTCGCCAGGTTCTCTATTTGCCTTTTTGTGAACTAATTCGCTCACACGCATTAGTTGGGCTACTGCAATTGCTCCTAGGACAATCACTAGTAAAATAATAAATTTATCCATCAGTTTTTGTTTAAATTTTACTTTTTAAATTTTGATTAAGTGGGTTAAGTCGGAATTGATTCAAAGTTTAGATCTCGTGATGTAGAGATTCTTCCATAAATGGCTCATTCTTACTAACAAGAGGTGCTTTTGCTAATCTCATTAGAATTACGCGAGTGAATAAGCCTAGGAAAAGAACTCCCATTCCGATTTCTAAAACTCCAAAATTTGCTGCAGGTCCCATAGAACCTCCAAATATCATTAACCATACATCAAACCAATGTCCAATAATAATAAGAACACCAATGAAAGTTAATATTCCTGTACTTCTTTTAGCATCTCTTGACATTAATAAAAGCATAGGAAAAATGAAATTAATAATGAACATACCAAAGAACATTACTTTGAATTCGTTTATTCTAGTTAAATAGTAAGTAACCTCTTCTGGCATATCACTGTACCAAATTAACATAAATTGAGCGAACCATAAGTAAGACCATAGGAATGATAATGAGAAAATCCATTTACCAACATCGTGTATATGACTATCGTTTAACTTAGGCATATATCCTTGACTTTTTAGGTGAGTTAATACTAAGATTAATACAACCATTCCTGTTAGCCAAGCTCCTGAGAAAGTGTACCATCCAAAAATAGTTGAATGCCAGTGAATATCAATAGACATTACCCAATCCCATGCACTTGTAGAACTAAAGAAAGCATAAACACCTAAGAATAACGCTCCTCTGTAATAGTTTTTGTAGTGTAAATCCAATGCGTTTGCCGGATTGTTATCTTGTAATTCCGATCTCTTCATGAATCCTCTCCACATGATATAATATACAACCATATAAAGTGCAGTTCTAATCCAGAAATAAAGTGGATTCATGTATTGCGATTTATGCGCAATCACTTCGTCGTAATGATGACTACCTTCTGTGGTGTATGCAGGATCCATCCACAAATAAATACCTCCACCTTTCATAAAAGATAAAGTAATAAGCGTTGCCAACATAATAACAATTCCTACCGGTAGATATCCCGTAACTGCTTCAATAGGTCTTTTGATATAAGCAAACCATCCTACCTCTGCAGCATATTGAAGTGCTAAGAAAAATAATGCACCTAAGGAAATAGCCATGAAGAAGAAGCTATTTGCTAATAGATTACCCATTAATCTTGTCATAAATAAGGATTCACCAGAAGTCATGATTATTCCTACAATCATCAACACAAGACCGCCAGCAATTAATGCTGTTGTCACTGTTTTTGTCTTTTTCGAAATTTGATAATCCATTGTATATAAGTATTTCTAGTTTTTTATTTTATTTAACAATTTCTGCAGTTTCATCAGAAACTGTTGTTGAATCTGTAGCCTCTACAGGATTTCCTGCTCCTTCTGTACCATAGTTGTCAATTCTGAACTTATTGATATAGTGAACTAGAGTCCAGATTTCTTTGTTATTTAGTTGCATTGCATGTGCTCCCATCATTCCTTTACCATAGTAGATAGAATAGAAAAGTTGTCCATCTTTTAAAGATTGAAGGTTTTTGTAATTAGGAACCCCTGCATACGAACCGTTTTCTACAATCTGACCTTTTCCATCTCCTTTTTCACCATGACAGTGTATACAGTTGATATCATATAATCTTTTACCCTCTTTAAAAATAGCTTCTTGGTTTTCAGCTGTTAATACGATAGGGTTAACATCTTCTGCAGAGGTAAAATAATCCCCCATAGCATCATCGCTTAACAACCAACCATCTTGAGGAAATAAGTTATGTGTTTTAGATGCAAATTTACTAGCTCTTCTATGGTAAGGTAGATACATTTCCCATCCTTCTGCATTTCCATGATATGGAATTGTATAAACTGGAGGTACTTTAGCTGATTGAACAGTTGTATATTCAGTTTTTTCTCTATCCTTTATCCATCCGTAATCTACGTAAGGTTCAACTGCAGGTGAACGATACATATCGGGCATAAACTCAAACCCTGGTGAATCTTTATCAGATATACAAGAAGAAAGTGCTCCTATTCCAAGCGCGATTATGAATAATCTGTATGATATTGCCTTTATTGTTCTTTTCATGGCAAGTATTTATTTAATAAATTTTTGATCGAATTCTATAACTCCAGTTTCCATTAACATTTTTTCTAACTCTTCAGCAGAAAATTGTTGGTTCTGGTCTAATCTTAACTCTATTACGAATCTATCACTAGTTGTTCGAGGGTCTGGATTGTCAGCTGGCATTCCCGGTATTGTTTTATTCACTAATAAATAAGTAATTGCCATAGCATGTGCTGCAAATAATACAGTCATTTCAAAAGAGATTGGAATAAATGCTAATAAATTACCCAAAAGTGTAAAGCTTGGTTTACCACCGATATTTAATGGCCAATCATAAATCATGAAATACCACATTCCTAATATTGCTAATGATAAACCTGTTAATCCATATAGGAAAGACATAATTCCTAATCTTGTTTCTTTTAATCCAATGATTGGATCTATTCCATGGATAGGAAATGGTGAAAATACTTCAGCCACTTTAACACCCTTAGAAACTAATTTCTTAGCTCCATCTTTTAGGACATCATCATCATTATACATCCCGTAAAATACTACGTTTGATTTCATGTCTTCTTTATTATCGTTTTTTAATTATGTTCTTCGTTTGTTTGTTCTGATTGGTCATTATGAGAATGACTATCGTGACTAACTGCTTTTGCTAAATGTTGTTCTTCCAATGAATATGCACCTGAAGTAGCCTTTCCATCTTTAAATGATTCTCCAGAAGATTTCAATATAGTTTTTACTTCTGCTATTGGTAAAACTGGGAAGTAACGAGCAAATAAAAGGTAGAATACAGAGAAAATTCCTAATGTTCCAACATAAATAGCAATATCTATGTGAGAAGGATAGAACATTCTCCAGCTAGATGGTAGGAAGTCTTGATGTAAACAAATTACAATGATATCAAAACGTTCAAACCACATACCTATATTTACAAAAATTGAGATAATCCAAGCAGCTACGAAATTGGTTCTTACTTTTCTAAACCAATTTAAACCTGGTATCATTACGTTACATAAAATTAATAACCAGAATGCCCACCAGTATTTTCCAGTTGCAGCTCCATATGACATATATGTATAAGCTTCATATTCTACACCTGTGTACCATCCTACGAAAAATTCAGTAGCATAAGCAACAGCTACGATACCACCTGTTACTACCATTACGATACCGATGTAATCCATATGTTTTTTAGTGATATATGCCTCTAAATGGAAAGCCTTACGTACAATTAACATCAATGTGGTTACCATTGCAAATCCTGAGAATACCGCACCTGCAACGAAGTAAGGCGGGTAAATAGTTGAGTGCCAACCTGGAACAATTGATGTAGCAAAGTCCATTGATACAATTGAGTGAACTGAGAATACAAGTGGTGTTGCTAAACCTGCAAGAACTAATGATACAGTTTCAAATCTTTGCCAGTGTTTTGCTTTCCCAGACCATCCAAAAGATAGTATTGAATACATTTTCTTTGCAACTGGTTTCTTTGCTCTATCTCGGATAGTAGCAAAGTCAGGAATTAATCCAATGTACCAGAACACTAATGATACAGAAAGATATGTTGAGATTGCAAATACGTCCCAAAGTAGTGCAGAGTTAAAGTTAGGCCACAATGAACCAAAATGATTTGGAAGTGGAACAACCCAATATCCTACCCATAGACGACCCATGTGAATTAATGGGAATAAAGCTGCCATAAATACAGCAAAAATTGTCATTGCCTCTGCAGATCTATTAATCGCCATTCTCCATTTTTGACGGAATAATAACAATACGGCTGAAATTAATGTACCAGCGTGTCCAATTCCGACCCACCATACGAAGTTGGTAATATCCCAAGCCCAGTTAATAGTTTTATTTAATCCCCAAGTACCAATACCTGTTCCAAGCAGATACAAAATAGCTCCTATTCCGTATAGTGCTATAATAGACGCAATGGTAAATAAAACATACCATGTCTTAGGTGCTTTTCCTTCTATTGGTCCACAAATGTCATCCGAAATATCTTTGTAGGATTTGTGACCTAAAATGAGGGGTTCTCTAATTGCCGCTTCTTTATGCATTACAATAATTTTTTATTGTTTCTATTCTTTTTAACCTTTATCTTTAATGATCTTGATGATCTTTTTTTGCTTGTATTCCAGCTAATACATCATTCTCGTTATTACGTACTTTTGTTTGATACCATACATTTGGTTTGGTTCCTATTTCAGCTAATGCTTGATATGAACGTTTATGATCTGAAATTTTTCTAACTGCAGAGTTTGGATCATTCCAGTCTCCTACTATGATTGCATTTGTAGGACAAGCATCTTGACAAGCTGTAGTTACATCTCCATCTTTTACTGGTCTTCCAGCCTTCTTAGCTTCTAACTTACCTTCTTGTACTCTTTGAACACAGAATGAACATTTTTCCATGACACCTCTTGTTCTGATAGTTACATCTGGGTTAAGCACTAATCTTCCCATTTCATCTTGAGCAGGGTTAACTTCGTTAAATTTCTTATAAGAAGGATAATTGAACCAGTTAAATCTTCTTACTTTATAAGGACAGTTGTTCGCACAATAACGTGTACCAATACAACGGTTATATGTCATTTGGTTTAAGCCTTCATCAGAGTGAGTGGTTGCAGAAACTGGACATACTGTTTCACATGGTGCATGATTACAATGCTGACACATCATAGGTTGGTGAATAACCATTGGATTTTCTGCTGGTTTCTCAGCTTTCTTATATCCAAAGTCAGCTTCATTTATTCTTTGACCTATAGCAGCCTCTTCTTCAGAAGCATAATAGCGGTCAATTCTCAACCAGTGCATTTCACGTCCTCTTCTCACTTCATCTTTTCCAACAACTGGAATGTTGTTTTCAGCCTGACAAGCAATTAGACATGCACTACATCCGAAACAGTTGTTTAGGTCAATTGTCATTCCCCAACGGTGACCAACATTTTCAATTGGATGCGCATCCCATAAATCGAACTCCTCAATAGGAGCAGTTACGTGATTAGCATTTTTGTCCAATTTAACCATAGTCCACTCTGGATTGTATGCATCTCTTGAGTGTGAACTATAAATATCTAAAGTTGTTTCTCTGATTACAGAATTTCTTCCCATAACGGTTCTTGAAATCTGAGTAGTTGCAATTGCGTATGAAGCATTTGCGTTTACTACTGTACCTGTAGCAGTATACTCAAAATTATTTCCTTCAGTAGAAACCCATTTAAATGCATTTTTACCAACAGGAATTGGGTTACCATTTTTATCGGTAGCGTGACCTCCATATTCTTTTGTTTGGAAGGCAGCCTTTCCGATTTTAGCACCTCCTTCACCACGTCCATAACCTAGGGCAACACCAACAGTGTTTGGCGCTTGTCCTGGTGAAGGGAATACGGGTAAATCATAAGATACATCACCTACTGTAATTTTAGCCAAACTAGCTCCATGTTCCTGATCAATGTTAATAGCATATCCTGCTTTTTCCATTTCTGTTGGGTTCATGGTAATATAGTTATCCCAAGTTACTTTTGTAATTGGGTCTGGCATTTCTTGTAACCAAGGGTTTGCTGCTTGAGAACCATCTCTTATTGCAGCTTTTTGGTAGAATACTACTTCTAAATCTCCAGCTTTTGGAAGATTAGATGAACTTATAGCGTCATCATTAAATTCTGGATTGCTAGCAGCTGTAATTTCTTTTGTATAAATGGAATTATGTACAGATTTATTCCAGAAAATATCAAAATTTTCTTCTCCATTTAACCCCATCTCTTTCCAATTTTCTTTTATATAGTCATGGAATACAGTACTGTCTTTTCCAGCTCTGCTAGCTTTATTAGCCCATACCAAAAAAGATTCTTGTGCTCCAATTGTATCGTATAATGGACGAATAGTTGGTTGAGCTATTGCTAATTCATTTGCTTTTGGTGCATAATCATTCCAAGATTCCAATGCATGGCTATCAGGCATGATATATTGACAACGCATTGCTGTTTCATCCATATATCCAGATAACGAAACAGTTAAGGTTGTATTAGCCAATGCTTCTGCAAATGCTGCTCCATTAGGAAGTGAATATGCAGGATTGGTACCATAGAAGAAAATAGCATCAGGACCTTTTCCTGCAACTACTTCTCCTGCTAATTTTATTATCTTTTCGTCCTCTGAAGCAAACAACAATATAGGATTGTTTAGGTTGATAATTGAGTTATATGCTCCTATGATGTGATTAATTTTATTTACTAAAACTTGAATTCCAGCATTATTAGAACCAGATACAACTAAACCACCTCCGTCTTTTAATCTGTTAATAATTTCTTCAATAATAGCATTATCTACAGTATCAGCAATATTTGCAGAGATACCGTTTGCATTTCCACCTAATCTTTGGATGATAGTGGCTAAAATTCCAGCCTCGTCTGAAGGTTTAATCATTGCACGTACATCTGCATTAGAACCAGTAATAGACATATTTGACTCTAATTGATAATGCTTGCTCATCCAATCTCCATCAGGATTACGTCTCATTGCATATTGTCCTGCATATTGTGAAGATAATAACCATGTACTTAAGAAATCAGCGCCAAAACTTACAATTGTTTTAGCTTTTGAGAAATCATAATCAGGGATTACAGCTTGTCCAAATGATAATTCGTTTGCTTTTCTGATTCCTGAGTAGGAAATGGCATCATATTGAATATGTTCAAATGTTGCTCCGTTTGAAGGTGTAGATACGTCAGATCCATCTTCAGTTGCAGTTGCTTCACCACCTGTGATAAAGTTTCCAAATTCTTGGATTGCTTTATATGTAGATGGAGATGCAATAGTATTAGATACTAAAACAACTTTTCCTTTCTTATTTTTAATTTTAGCTAATTCAGTAGTAATTTCTTTATCTGCATCTGCAGTTGCGATTCCTAATCCACCTTTAAATGCAAATTGAAGTCTTGATTCATTATATAATGAGAGAACAGAAGCTAAAACAACTGGAGAAGCTCCTCCAAAGTTAAATCCAGCATCTTTATTCCCTTTAATAAAGATAGGGCGCCCTTCTCTTGTCTTTACTAAAATGTTTGCATAGCTTGTTCCATCATAATAGGTAGAAGCATACCAAGTAGCAACACCTGGTGTAACATTTACAGGTTTATTTACATAAGGTACAACTTTAGTTACCGGAGTCTCACAAGCTGCGACAGTTGCTGCTGCGACACTAAAACCTAAGAATTTTAAGAAGTTTCTTCTAGATGTAGAAGATTCTGCTACTTCCTCATCTCCTAAAAACTCTTCAACAGAAACTACATCTTGACCAAACTCATCTTCTTTTGTTCTTAAGAACTCTGATGTTTCATTTAGTTCTTCAAGACCTTTCCAATATTTTTTGCCCATTGCTTTATATATTATTTAGCGATCAAAAACTTAATCTTATTTATTAATAGTGGCATTTAGAACACTCCCAACCACCTAATTCTCTTACAGTCACTTTATCATCTTTTAAGTAATCCTCATATAATTTTGGATCATTTTCAAGTAAACGCTTATGAATTTCATCATAATATCCACCCTTTCCTTCAAGAGGACCTTGAGAGATTTCTTTTTTATCGTGACATTCAATACACCATCCCATAGTTAAGGTTGGTTTTGTTAATTGTACGTTTCCTTCAATTTTATTTAATTCTTCTACAGGAACGATACGCGCTGTTTCATTTTGCTTAGTCATATCACCATGACATTGCTTACAGTCTATACCACCTACTGTTACGTGTTGTTGGTGACTAAAGAATACGTGGTCTGGAAGAACGTGTACCTTATTCCAAACAATGTTTTTAGTTTCTCCGCTATAAGTGCCTCCACCTTCTGGGTTAAATCCAGCTGATTCATAAATTTTCTGAATTTTAGCCACCTGTGCGTCTGTTCCTGTAATTTGTTTGTGACAGTTCATACACACGTTGGTTGTTGGAATTCCTGCAGTTCTTGACTTGTCTGCTGAATTATGACAGTATTTACAATCAATTTTATCTAATCCCGCATGAATATCGTGTGGAAATGCAATTGGTTGAGTCGGTTGGTATGCCTCGTAAACTCCAATTCCATATAAACCTAGGAATCCCCATGTGATTAGAGCAAGTGTCACAACTGCACCACCCAATAAAAGTCCTTTACGATTTTTGAAAACCCATGCTTTTGAACCAAAAGTAATTTTTTCTTCACCGTCTGTTTCTTCCAAATCTCTTCTTAGCGCTCCAGCGGAGAAAATAATGATTAAAAACACACCAGCTAAGATATACCATACCCAGTTTGTGCTTCTAGTAACAACTACTTCTCCGGCACCTTCTCCACCAGCCGCAGGCCCACCAGCACCAGGTACAGGTTGTGCATCTACATAATCAAAGATAGCATCAATATCTTCATCGGTTAATTCCGGGAATTTATTCATGGTAGATGGAGACCAATCTGCTACTGATTTCGCATAAGGATCGGTTGCAACAGCTTCTTGCCAGTTTCTTACCCAAGTGTGTAAAGACCCTGCTTTTGCCCCTCCTGCTTCCCATTTCTGACGAACGTTAAATAGTTTCGGTCCAGTCATATCTTTATGAGGAGTGTGACAAGTAGCACATTTTGCATCAAAAATTTCTTGTCCGCTGTCTTGCGCTCTAACAGAATAAGATGCTACAAAAAACAGCATCCCAAATAACGCAATTATTACTTTATTTACCTTGTTAAACATCTGATTCTTAGATATTATAATTTATAATTTCAAGTTTTTTAGAGTGTTAATTCACAATAATTTGGAAGCAAAATTAAAAGAATATCGATATCTTCTGACAGTTTTATGACAAATATGAGACCCTCTTGTTTAATTTAGAATCATTCTAAATATAAAGCATTGAAAGCCTTTATTAAAGGAGTATTTTATCCTAAATAATAAAATTAGTGATTTTAATTCGAAGTGCATCGAGAATAGAATATAGATTGCAATGTCAGACCTCGATAAGTTGTCAACCCTCGATACCCTTCGGCATGCTCAGGACATGCATTTTTTCTTCAAAAAAACACTCGGTCTGACAACGTATCGAGGGCTGACAATCTAATTAATAGGTGTAATTATTAATCTTACTCCTGTCGTATGTTTTTGATAGGAATTTGAAAACCGAGACCTCCTGAACCCATGAATTGGTCAAATGGGCGAGCATGCCACGGGTCTGGTTGATGTGTATAATCCATTTCTAAGAAGAAGTAAAAAAACTTGTACACATGAAAATTCAAACCCGCTTTAACACTAAAAGTTGAATTAACTACCATTTCAGTTGGACGTTCATGTGTATTCAATAGGGAAATTCCTATTTGTACGCCTACATAAGGATCAAATCTTTTTACAGGAAAATAACGCATAAATCCCCATGTAATGCGCGTTTCATTTTTCACATACGAAGGCTTTGTTTGCGAGTTGATGTATTGATAACAATCTCCGCGAAAACTGTATTTATCATGGAAATAATAGTTGGCATAACCTCCTAAATAAATGTTCAAGCCTTTTGTATTTAACTGCTGTGAAGGATAGATAGTGGCTGTTGCCTGAATTAATCCTTTTCGTTGTCCATCAGCTAAAATTTGAGCTGAGACCATAGTTGAAATCAGCACCGTGATTACAACCATTGTTATTTTCTTTTGGAGTTCCATAGGTCAACGATTTTATAGTTAAACGATAAGGTAGTTAGTAAATGCCCTTCAAGGGAACCACCTTTGTGTGTCTCAAAATGAACCTCTCCATCTTCAATGTGTGAATGAACATCAGTTCCAAGATGTATCATGTATTGACTGGATAGGGAAATATCCAAACGTGGAGTTAGATTAAAATGCACTCCCAATCCAGCTTGCACAGCACTACTCCAGCGTTTCACGCCATTATCTCTGTTGGCAATCTCATAGTGATCTGTCATGTCAAAACAGTGACCTGCAATGATATAGGGTTGAACCAAAGGCGCAGGATTCTTTAAAACATAGAACATGATACTCCATCCAATGTGTAAATCGTTACGTCTTGTGTATTCATTCGTTGCAGGCAAATAATCCATAAACCATTCAGAGTTTAAGCGATTGGCAAACTGCAATCTGAATTGACCTCCTGCTCCAATAGCAGGTTTTTCTGAAGCTCCATTAAAGGAACTCAAGGTTGACCGTACTCCCACGGAGAATAATCCCCCTCTTTCTCCCTTCAGTTTTAATCCTGAATTTTCGGTTGTAGCTTCTTGCGAGAAGACTAAAAACGAGGAGAGAACAATAATAGTTGTTACCAGCGTTTTCATCAGTTTAGATTTTAAATTTCACAAATTTTAACGGTTTAAAAATTCGTTTATTGTTATGCTTTGAATTCATAGAAATAAAAATGCCCTCCAAAGAGGGCGTAAATGTATATTTTAGAATTCTTAAATAAAATTTTAACTAAGAATTTCTTAGTTACTCATTTAATAAAGTCGGTAGCTTAATACCCACCACTTAATTCTAATTTTCCTTGTTCGGTCACAAAATCCATGCACCAAGCGGGTTCCCAGACTAATTCAATATCTACTTCCATCCCAGGGAAACAACGTCCACATGTTTCACGAATATCTTGCATGATTGTATCACCCATTGGACAACCGCGAGAAGTTAGTGTTAAATCGATATGTACTTTAGGGAAAGGTTCTTTGGTTAACTCTAATCCATAAATTAATCCAAGATCCACGATGTTTACAAATAATTCAGGGTCGATAACGGCTCTTAATTCTTCGTAAATAGCCATGTCATTTAATTTGTCTATTTCTTCCTGTGTCATAACTCTTTTCTTTTGTGTGTGGCTACTTCCAACACGTTAATAAAAAATAGAACAGCTCCGATGAGTAGAGAAGCCACTCCGATATAAAAAATGAGGGTTTCCATCGTTACCAAACTGATAGCTAAGATAAGAAATCCTATAATATGAAAATAAAAATGTGCCTTTAAAATTTTGGGATCATACAAATCTTTTGGAAGTAAGGTTTTTACTTTTCCTACGTATGCTTTATAGACTTTTAACCAAATAATAAAAGGTAATGTCTTATAAAACATTCCTAAAATTAATGTGCTGATAAACCCAATCAAAAGAATCACGATGTAGAACACAGAAAGATTGAATTTACTATTGAATTCAACTAAGAAGAGAATTGCTACCGGAATAGCAAGTAATAAAGGTATATAGGAAGCCATGGATTTTTTCAAATCATAAGCAAGATTCTTTCGCATACGCTGTTTATATACATTATAGATAAAATAAGCATACGATAATAGTCCACCTGCCACAAAGCCATACCCTATTTCTAAAAGATAGAAAGTGCTCCAGATTTTTCCTGTAATTCCTAATAAAATCCCAAATACCAATAAATAATAGGCAATGTATAAAGGCTTTTTACTTTCCTTGTGCACGAGTAAGAACATTGGGATTAAAACGCTTGAAACTCCAATAATTAGGAAAATAAACCAACCAAATATTCCGATATGTGCATGCACTTTAAGTAACTCTAAGTGATTAAAACGAAGATAAGGGTGGAGGAAGTTGATAGCCAGTAATAAACCTATTAGAGTGGTGATGAGTAACCACACAGCACTGGTTCTAACAAAGAGTTTAGCCACAGGGTTTTCCGTAGATTTTCCAATGGTTCCCCAAATATTAATCACAAAAAGGATGACTGCAATATTAACGAGTGTACCAAAAAGAGTTAGACCCCCGCCATCAATGCCAAAATAAAAAGAAGCTGATAAACCAAGTACTCCTGCTAGTAAAAAATAGAATACTGCTTTCCCAATTTTCTCTGAATATAGCGATTGCAGGAAGATTACAGGTAATAATTGAAATAAGGCGCCGATTATTACAGAAGTCATAAAGCCAAGTACAAGCAAGTGTGTTACTACCAACATATCTGGATTAAAGAAAGGTTTGTGTAGTATAGAACTTGCATGAAAAAGGAGAAATAGTAATGCAGCCACCCAGCTACTAGCAGAGAGTATAAAGAAAGGTACAACTACTTTTGTGGAGGGAGCGTTTCTAGTTCCTTGGTACATCTTATTTTTTTATAAAAATCATCACATTCCCTTCTTCGATATAATCAATATATACCTTCAGTTTTTTAGGTTGTAGTTCAGGTAGTAGGTGTTGCGGAATCTTTTTATGAAACACTTTAATTGCTTGGTTGTCTTGCAGATTCTCTACCGCTTCCAATACGGCAATCATGGGACCAGGCATTTCTAGCATGCGCACGTCAAGAGTTATAATTTCACCGGGGAAATCTGCCAGTAATTTTTCGTACTCTTCGGTACTCACTTTTTGGTAGAGTTCCTCTGGATTGGCATTCGAACTTGCTTCAACTTTCTCACCTGCTTTGAAATAAGTATGATAAACGCCTTCGTCATCAATGATAGTAAGCGTTTTATACCCTTTCTTTTCTTGCAAATGGATTAAAGGAATGGGTTCAAAATTGATAATTACTTCCAACAATTGATTATCAGATAGTTTTTTCAATTCATTTTGAAGTAGAAGTAGAGGATCTTCGTTGCGATCTAGGTAGGGACGAACATCGATGGCAACAACTTCCATCTTTCCAATAAATACAGCCTGTTCTGCAGAAGTATCTATGGTAGTTTCGACTGTATTGTTAGCGGCATAATCAACCTCAAATCCGATTTCGGCTAATTTTTCCAACATCAATTCAGGAGTAACTTTGCCAATTTTAGCAGCCTCACGCACATTAACACGAGGAGCAAGCACTCTTCTTAATATGGGATTTCTTAATTTAGTAAAATGATGATTTAGTGAGGCAATTACTTCAATTGCCTCACTATTTTCTTTAATTATTTTTGAAATCTTCGTATTCCCGTCTATCTTCATATCTTTTGTTTTATCCTTCTACCACCTGTTTTTCCATCTCAATTGCCTTGTGGAATAAGATGTTATTTTCTAAGTGAATATGTTGGAATAAATCTTTTTCAAATTCATCTAGCTTTTTATACATAGTGCTATACGTATTGCAAGCATCTTCTGGTATTTTAAAGCCATTACTTAATTCATTGATTCTTTTCATGTGTTGACCGGCACTATCGTGTTCTTCCAAGTGATGTTGAATTGGTTTATCGATAGAACCAAATCCAGGAACTGGTAACTTTTCATTATTGTTACGAGCATGAACTAGTTTTTTCACATAAGGAAATAAATATTTCTCTTCAGCTGCCATGTGATCGGTTAATTCTTGTGCCAATTTTGCCCAATGCTCTGCTATTTCAACTACTTCTGGATGATGTGCCCCGTGAACGTTAGCTACTTTTTGTGTAAATTCATTCAACATAGGTATAGAATTTCTTACATACGTGTGGTGATTATGAATAATATAATCAGATAAGAAATCTAATTCCCAGTTATTGAAAGTATTTTGTCTTTGATCAGAATTTGAATCTAATGCATCTAAATCCTGTTTTACAGTTTCATAATTTAGGTTTTGTTTATCACAAACGGCTTGTAAACTAACATTTCCGTTACAGCAAAAATCAATACCGTATTTACGAAATACTTCAGCCCTTCTGTAGTCATCCGCAACCATATCTCCAACAGTTGGTTCGGTTTGAGCAGGTAAGTGACGTGTAATTTGAACTTCCCAAATGAGAGGACCCTTTTCTAGATATTCCCAGTCAAAAGTTTCACCATGGATAGCTTTAAAATGGTGATATAATGGAATAGGATCGTGGTCATTATGCAAAATGAAATATTCTCCATCTTTTAAGCTATCAAAGCGAGAAAAAATAATTTCATGTTTGAGAGCATGTGGTTGTATGGCTGTTGCATCTAGTAAAACATCTTGAGTTTCCATGTGATTTATTTTTATTTAGAACAAATCTACATAAGATTATTTTTAAATAAAAGAGTTTTGAATCTTTTTCTGCGAGAATGTCACATAAGTATGGAAGTTGACAAGTTATTTTTTTCCTAAAATCTCGTAAAGTTTGGCATCTAATGCTGTAATTTGAATTTCAACACCATCCTTATTCCATATTTGAACACGGATTTGATCATGTTTTGTTCTTAGGTAGGGAACTAAAAAGGTGGCATTGATTTGGTGATTTATAGTATCATTTTGAAAGTTGAAGTGTCCCTCTTCCATGCCTCTCCAATTGTATCCTTTTCCTTTATACTCTGCGATGAAATTTGGAATCACACCTTGTAAGTGGGTATAGCTATCTCTATACGATTGTATCGTTATTTTTCTTTCAAATATACATAAAATCAGGAACAAAAAATACCCATCCCCATTTTTTTGAAAATGAAGCCAATAAAGCTAAAATAAAGAAAATTGATGATACAATGAAGTTGAACGAAGCCTGAGTAATAATTGAGCTTGAGATGGTTTTAGGAGCTATGGGCATGGTATTCTCTCGAATAATATTTCGATGATGAAAAAGCGTTTTTAATTGCTTTTTTGGGCTCTGAAAAGAATAAACCCCATTCATTCATATCGTTTATTTTTACAATATGTTACCGATAAGACATACCTATCCCGTTACGGTTTTGTCCCGTTTTAAAAAAAAAACTATCTTGAGTCAAAGAGCGTTTCACTAAATATACTGTCACGAAGGCGCCCTTTCTATCGGCTTTCGAATGACCATGTGCCCCTTCTTACACTTCGGGCATAGCAAAGGATCTTGCTGTTTGATTTCTCGATATACCTCATAGGCATTTAAGCCTTCATACTTCGGAAAGAAACGTTCACTTTTGTTTATGGTGGCACATAACTCTACGTTTTCTTTTAGATGTCGCAAAGCTAAAAAACCAATGTACCTTACCTTGCAAAGACCTGAAGGCAGAATGTGCTGTAAAAATCGTCGGACAAATTCTGATTCATCCAATGTCATTACACTTTTAAGTCCTGCTTTCTTGTAGTTTTTGTAATAAAAAGTGACTTTCCCATTTTTATGACTGATAATTCGTTGATTGGAAATCGCAACTCGATGTGTGTAATTGCCAAGATATTTGATGATGTTATCAGGAGTAGTAAAAGGTTTTTCACTGTAAACAACCCACTTTTTCTGATAACAAGTATCTTTAATTTGCTTAAAATTTTGAATATCATCCGGCAGCTTTAATTTGCCGATAGCATACTCTTTTTCTAACGTTTTCATCAATAGTCCTCGAAAAATAGCACTTAAAACTTTCACTGGCAGAAAGAACTTTTTATGGGATGGCACCCATTCAAAGCCGTCTTCTGTTAAACCTCCCGAGGGAACAATCATGTGAATGTGTGGGTGGTAGGACATAGTTTGTCCCCAGGTGTGTAGCACTGCTACGCCTCCCATTTTAGCACCAAGATACTCGTTGTTTTCTCCGCATTGCATAAGTGCTTGACTGGCAGCCTTAAACAAACTATCATAAGCAATGCGCTGATTGATGTAAAACAACTTGTTGAGTGATTCTGGAATGGTAAAAACCAAATGAAAATGCTTCACTTCTGGTAAATTGCTTTTCAGTTTATCCACCCACTGTATTTTTCGTGTCATTTGACACTTCGGGCAATGTCTGTCTCTACATGAGTTGTAGGCGTTTCTGTAATGATGACAGTGATTGCACTCTGCAACATGTCCTCCTAGTTTTACTGTTCGACAAGCTAAAATAGCCTGAAATGCTTTTTCTTGAAAAGGATGCAAGTCATTCAGATTCAGTCCTTTGTTGAGTACTTCACTAAAAATATCGGACAACTCTACTTTTTGTCGTTTATTTTGCTTTGTTTTCATAAGCGAAGATCATCAAAAGGTGAGACAATGTTTTTTAAGCTAGCATTTGAAAGATGCAGGTAAATCGAAGTAGTTCGGATAGAACTATGCCCCATAAAAGATTGAATAATCTTTAGGTTAATTCCTTTGTCCAAGAGATGGGTAGCAAAACTATGTCGTAGCAAATGAGGGGTTACTCTTCTTTTGATGCCCGCTCTTTGTGCAGCATCATGAATTACTTTATCAAAAGTTCGGACACTCATCTTCTTCCCTGGATGCCCATTTGGTTCAAACAAGTAAACTTTTGGTCTAAAACACTTGTAATAATAGCGTAATTCCTCTAGGGTTTGCTTTGAAAGAATCGTTCTTCGGTCTTTCTTTCCTTTACCTTGACGCACGATAATAAAACCGTTTTCTGAGTCAATGTCCTTCGGTTTTAACTGCAATAATTCCATTTTGCGCAATCCTGCCGTGTACATGGTCATAATCATCACCCGATGTTTGATGTTTTGAGTACGCTCAATCATCAATTTAATTTCTTCCAAGGAAAGAATTTCGGGTAGTTCTCGCGGCAATCTAGGACGTTTTATTGCAATGGGTTCCCATTCTTTTTTTAACACATCTTCGGTGTAGATCTTAAACGCACTAATCTTTTGATTGATATAAGATGGTGAAACTTTTTTTGACTTTACTAAATGATGCAAGTATTGTTTCAAATCCTCGCTGGTCAGTTTATCCAAGGTCTTGTTTGCATACGACTCGAAGACCTGCATAGTCTCACAGTAGCTTCTCACAGAGCAATCGCTGTAATTGCGAATCTCCATTTCTCGTTTTAACAGCGCTATGGCTGGGGAAAATTTATTCTCCATAACTTTTTGATTTTTAAAATGAAATCTAAAAGTTATGGAATGTTTTGGGAATTACCGACTTGGTCGGTTTAGTTCAACTGGAGCATAACTCCATTGAGCTTTCACTATGTATAAGATATCGGGATAATAATAATCAGAGAGATCTAAATGGAAATCTGGAGAATATAGATGAAGACTATCTAAATAACCATCTTCAATTTCTGAGTGCCATTCATAGAGTTGTTTTAACTCCAGATTTTCAAAGGGTATACTTTCATATTCAATTCTAGACTTTTCAAGTAAAGCTAATTGTTTCTCTGTGGGACTTGTTGTTTGACCAAAGATGGAAAAATAGTAAGGTTTCGTCATAGATGAGTCTGATAAAATTCCTTTCGTCATCTGCCAAGTTTGGAACATATTAAGGAATATGAATAAACTACATATACCAAAAAATAGACGTTTCCAACGGATATTAGAAAGAAGAGCTCCTAAAGCAATAGCAAACATGGGATAGCTATCAACCATTGCACGTTGTGAGAAACTTTCAGCATACCACCAAGTCGTCCATGTACTCACAACATACAAAAAGAGCACAAATGAGATACTTATTATTTTGCCATTCTCATATTTCCGATATAATTGAACAAATCCTAATAAACCTAGTAGACTAAGAGGAGTATATAGTAGCCAACCTCTTTTAAAACTCAATAGAAACTGTTTAGTATGTGGTTGTAACCAATCAAAACCTTCTCCTGGATTATTCGCATAAGAATTCACAAAGAAATGTCCTGTTAAACTATACCAGAAGATTAGTTGTATCCCAATAATTAATAGAAAACTGATAAATACTGTGGCTAATACTTCCTTCTTTTGAAGAAAGAATTTGATTTTATTCCAGAAAGAGCCATATTGCTTGATACCCCAGAATACGGGTATACATCCAAACAATAAATCGGGTATACGAATTAATCCAAGTATTCCAAGGGATACTCCTAGATAAATCCCATTTCTAATTGTCGGATTTTTATGAAATTTATTTGTGGCTAGCAGTAATAACCCTACAAATAGGAAAGATAAATTATGCGTGAATGTGCTAGGAAGGATTGATAGAGCATAAAGATTTGTTCCAAAGAAAACAAGAGGAACAATCCATGTTACAATTTTATCTTCGAAAAAGAGAAGAAGCACTTTTCTTAGAACAAAGAGACTTATAACAGTATAAAACAAACAGCCCACCCAAAATGCAGTGGTATAAGGGAGCGAATAACCATCCATAGGATAACCTAAAAAGTTAGCAAATAGATGAGCAATTAGAAAGAAAGGAATAAATAGTAAGGCTAAACCACTTGTGTATTTGGAATAGACAAAATCACCGGCATGATTAAACTGATATAATGTTGATGAGAAATTATAAGTTTGATTTAACTGTTCAAAATATTCATAGCTTAAATAGAAAGTTTTCTCAATAAATAGAGAGGGTAGATAGCAATACTGACCAAAAATGTCCCAAGAAATATAATTTACAACTCCTCTATTTATAAAAATTAGTATAAAGATTAAAGCTGTTAATAAAGTGCTGTTTCTCGAGTTAATGTATTGTTTCATTAATGTATTGTCCTATTTTAGGAGATGAATATATAAATAGTTTCTCTAATATTATTGGAATCGGTTCCAACTTTAATAAAATACCTTTAAATTAGTCCCGTCTTTTAATTCATATATTGATGCGGAATCGCTTAGTTATTTTATCATTATTTTTAGTAATTCTTACTAATAGCACTGCACAGCGACACACTTTTAAAGATACAGTCCCAGCAATTATTGAATGTAATTATTTTGCCCCAAGGTTCTCTATTGGCAGTATGACTTTACGAGATGAGAATTTATCCCCTCTTTTTTATGATGGTGTAAATTTGAATTTTGGAGTTGGATATGAATGGTATAAACCGAAATGGTATCATGATGTTTTTGTAGGCTTAGATTATGGAGCTTTGAGAGCTAAACTTCCCAAAAGTTTTATGCCCACCAATAAGGATATGACTCATGTTGTGGGATTTCAATTATCGACGACACATTTATGGAGGACTCCTTGGTTACGTAGTGAGAAATGGGTGATAGAAACTGGAGGTGCTTTTAAAACCGCTCCTTATGTGAAGATAAATCCCTCCTTATTTAATAATACTGTTAGTTTCCAATATTTTATGAATATTATGGGAGCTACCAAAATATCTTATGACTTAAGTCGTACAGCATCTTCGTATAAAACAACCAAAAAAGGAAAAGAGAAATTTAAGGGAGCTGTTCAGCGTAAATTGAATCTACAGGTTGATTATGGGTTATTAAATCTTGGATATTTACCTGGATTTACGAATGTGTATATGTCAGAATATGGAGATGAAATGAAAACATTAACTAGTATGTTTAAAGAATATTATTTCACTTTAAATAGTTGGCGTTTTGATTTTAAATTAGAATTTCTTCATTTGTTCTCAACTGGGAATGGCCACCGAATTGCTCTTGTAACATCTGTAATTCATACACCGGGACGATATCGTCCTCTTGATTTTGGTGCAACATTCCTTCAGTACACTATGATGATTAATCAAAAGAAATAGCCATGAAAAGAATCATTATAATTTTTGCTTTAATTATTGGTTTGACTGGGTGTCAAAAATTATTCTTTAAGAAAAATAATGCATCCGTTGATCCCCAAGAAAATTTTGAATATCTATGGCAAGAGCTCAAAGATAAATACAGTTATTTCCAAGTTAAGAATATCAATTGGGAAGCGGTACATACTCAGTATCAAAATCAGATTCATCCAGGAATGTCTGAAAGTGAGTTGTTCGAAGTTTTAAAGAAAATGCTCTTCGAATTAAAGGATGATCATAGTAACCTAGTTAGTGCTTTTGATGTATCGGTATATAATATATATGCGCAATATCCCAAAAATTTTAACGATCATTTAATCTATCAGTTATTTCCAAATATACACCGAACTGGTCCCTTCGCTCATAGTTGGATTACTGGAAAAAATATTGCTTATGTACGTTATGGTAGTTTTATGAGTATGTTTAGCGAAGAGCAATTAGATTATGTATTAGACATGTATAAGAGCTCTCAAGGATTGATTTTTGATATTCGTGAGAATGGAGGTGGAGTGCTGTTGAATGTGCCAAGTATTTTATCGCGCTTTACGGAACAAGAACTTTTAATTGGCTACTCGAAAACTAAAATAGGTCCGGAAGTGGATGATTTTGGAGATTTAGAGCCTTTCAACATTAAACCTTCAGAAAGAATAAAATATACAAAACCAATTGTTGTATTAATCGATAGAGGATCTTATAGTGCTTCTACTTTCTTTGCAGCAGCTACAAAAGCCTTTAACAATATCACATTAGTTGGAGTGCCAACAGGAGGTGGTGCAGGCTTGCCACATGGAGGACAACTTCCAAATGGTTGGACTTTCCGTTTCAGTATTTCTCAGTTTTTATATCCAAATATGGATGCTTCAGCTGAATTTGGAGTTCAGCCTGATGTTCCATGGGCTTTTGATTGGACGGATATGACAAAAGATGTAATAATCGATAAGGCGGTAGAAATTCTAGAATAAGAAATACCTTTTTTACGGTATTGTTTAGAAACATTCTAAATAGTATCTTTGATAAAATTTTTAGTCATGGCCAAAGAATTACCAGATGTTGATCATGCCGCTAGTCATTATTTATTAGCAAGCATTGGAAAGAAAGTTTTACGTCCCGGAGGTAAAGGATTAACCAAAGAATTAATTGCAAGCCTACACATTTCGGAAGGAGACAAAATTGTAGAATTTGCTCCTGGACAAGGTTTTACTACAACATCGGTATTGGATAAACACCCTGCATCTTACATTGGAATTGATATAGACGAAGAACATGTAGCAAACTTGAAAAAAAGATTTCGCTCTAACGGCACACATGTGGAGATTATGCTAGCTGACGCAGAAGACACTAAATTGCCTGACGCATCACAAGATAAAATCTTTGGAGAAGCTATGTTAAGTATGCATGCTGACCAGCGTAAGACTAGAATTATCAAAGAAGCAGCAAGGGTACTAAAAAGTGGTGGACTCTATGCCATCCATGAGTTAGAACTCAATTTAAAAGAAAATTGTCAGGACGAAAAACACGCGCAGATTCAACGGGATTTAGCAATGGTTTCCAATGTAAACGCACGTCCACTTACTTTCGAAGAATGGACTAAATTGTTAGAAGATGAAGGGTTTGAGGTAGTGTCTGTTGAACGTCGTCCGCTTAAAGTATTAGAACCTTTCCGTATCTTGGCAGATGAAGGATTCTTTCAAACATTAAAGATAGGTTATAACATTCTTACAATGCCAAAATCACGTGAACGTGTACTTAAAATGAGAAAAACTTTTAAGTTACATTATGAGCACCTAAATGCCATAGTGATTATTGCTAAAAAGAGATAAGACTATTTTAATTTACAATCAGCTCCCTTTACATATCCTTTTTGAGGATCGACATCATATTGAATCATCTCACATGCTTGTTTTGCTTCGGACTTAGTATGTGATTCTTTAGACATTTTTACTGTATTCTTTCCAAAATCACCTGTACATGTGCAATTCCATTCTTTTTTGCAGGAAATTAAGGTTAGAGATAAAAGTCCAATACTAAATAATAAGATGTTTTTCATATATAGATGATTAAAGTATGATATTAACTTGCTGATAAAACGTAAGTACAATGTATAAATTGTCTTTTTGTTTTTTATAATTCCACTCTCACTTTTTCTCCTGCTCTGTCTTCAATCAGCATGTGACTGAGTATCAATTTATTTTGAAAATGTAGCTTTTCTAATGAGTTCCCATGTAATCCTTTAACATAGGAGAAATAAACAGTTAAGAATTGTTTGATTTCGTATAAATCTTGACCAGAATTAGTGATAAAATAAGTAGAAAGTAATTTCTTTAACTGCTTAATTTCGTCTTCTGTGAGATCTAGTTTTGTATTATCAAATTCAGTTATTGAGGCAGGTAGCATATCATTGTATTGAACATTCCCTATGTGAGACAGGATACTCTTTGTTACATCTGCTGCTAATACGATAGCTTCTAAGAGAGAGTTAGATGCTAAACGATTGTTTCCATGTAAACCTGTATTCGTGCATTCACCGATAGCATACAGATTTTGAACCGTTGTTTTTCCTTCTATATCCACCTTGATTCCGCCACAGCTGTAATGTGCTGCCGGAACGATTGGTGCAATTTGTTGACTTAAGTCTGTCCCCGCTGCTTTACAATAATCATAGATAAACGGGAATTCTTGTAAAAGTATCTCTTTAGAAATATGTCTACAATCTAGATAAACTTGTTGACTACCACTGCGTTTCATTTCACTGTAAATAGCTTTTGAAACAATATCGCGTGTAGCTAGCTCTCCTCTTTCATCGTAATCAAATACAAAACGCTTTCCTTCATCATTGATGATATAAGCACCAGCGCCACGCATGGCTTCTGTAATAAGGAAAAGTTGGTTCTTTCCTTCTTGCTTGAAAGCTGTTGGATGAAATTGGATGGCCTGAATATTTTCAATGGTTGCTCCTGCTTGATGAGCTAATAAGATTCCATCTCCGGTTGCAATAGCTGAATTAGTGGTGTATTCGAATAACTGACCCATACCACCAGTTGCTAACACAACTATTTTGGCTTGAATTTCTTGAATCGTTTGATCTTGATAGTTGTAAACGGAAGCTCCACCTACGCTTTTATCTGTGTTTAGTAGGAGTTCAATCGCTTCACAATCTTCCAAGATGGTGATATTTTGTAAAGAGCTAGCCTTCTGTAATAATTGCTTGTGTACAGCAGCACCAGTTTGATCTTTGACGTGTAAAACACGTGGTGCAGAATGTCCACCTTCTAACCCGAAGTGGTACTCTCCATTTTCTTTGTCAAACTCAACCCCCCATTTTTCAAGTTGATGGATTCCTTCGTGAGCATGTTCAACAATGTGAGTTACCGTCTGAATATCTGCCTTATTTTGAGAAGCCTTAATGGTATCATCAATATGAGCTTGGTAGCTATCTTTTTCGGTTGACATCACGGCAGCGATTCCACCTTGTGCCAAACTGGTATTGGTTATGCTAACTTCAGATTTACTGATAACTCCTATTTTTAGTGAAGCATCCTTCTCCACCAAAGTAATGGCTTGAGATAGTCCCGCTATCCCTGAGCCAATGATTAATATATCAAATTTATTTTGCAACTGTAAGACCTGCTGAAAATTCTACCATTCTATCAATTGGAAGTCGTCCCCTTTCTATGATGGCAGGGTCAACGAACATCTCCGGAGTTTCATTTAATAAACAACTATATACTTTTTCTAAGGTGTTCATTTTCATGAAAGCACACTCGGAACAAGCGCAGGTGTTATCTTCATTCACTGGAAGAGGAATCAACGTTTTGTTAGGTGCTACCTGACTCATTTTATGTAGAATACCAGCTTCTGTACCTACGATAATAGTTTCAGCATCTGTAGTTTTAACAAACTCAATCATTTTTGCAGTTGAACCAATAAAATCAGCTAAATCTAGTACATGTGGCTCAGATTCTGGGTGTGCAATTAATTTGGCAGTTGGATTTTCATTGATAATTTGTAAGAGTCTATCGAATGAAAATGCTTCGTGCACGATGCAAGCTCCATTCCATAAAACAAGTTCTCTTCCTGTTACCTTCATAAGGTATTTTCCTAAGTTTTTATCTGGAGCAAAAATAATTTTCTGATCTTTTGGAACAGATTCTACGATAGCACGTGCATTTGATGAGGTACAAATAATATCACTCAACGCTTTCACGCCAGCTGAACAATTCACATAACTAATTACATAATGATCAGGATGTGCGTCTATAAATTCTTTAAATTTATCTGGAGGACAGGAATCTGCTAAGGAACAACCCGCCTTTAAATCTGGTAAGAATACACGTTTATCAGGATTCAATAATTTAGCTGTTTCAGCCATGAAATGTACACCTGCAAACACAATGATTTCAGCATCTGTTTTTGCAGCTTCTATAGCTAATCCTAAGCTATCACCTACAAAATCTGCTGCATCTTGGATTTCATCACGTTGGTAGTAATGCGCCAATAGCACTGCATTTTTCTCTTTTTTAAGCTGATTGATTTTTTCGGTGAGTTCCTTCTTATACAATTCGTCCATTTTCTTTCTTCATTAACATTAAATATCTGTTGTTCAAATACCTAAAAGCTATTGCCTTTAGCAAAAGCAATGCCTGATTCATTTTAAAAAAAATATTTGAACACACCCAACCGGCGAATTTCATTGCAAAGATAAAGAATTTCTCTTTTAAAATAAAAAGGAAAGGAGACAAAAAGATGGATTTTCTTTAAAGTCTATATTATTTAAACCATTGTGTATTTAGAATAAGATACAAATTATGATGTCATCCCTCGATACATTGTCATCCCTCGGTACATTTTTTCTTCGAAAAAACACTCGGTCTGACAATATATCCGGTTGTCAGACCGAGTGTTTTTCGACGACAGGAGAAAAATGTACCGAGGGCTGACAAGACAACCAAGCACCGTTAGTTTGGATCTGATAAATCTGGATTTGTTATAAAATCATTATCTGTCAATGTTTTTAAGAAAGCTATGAGATACTGCATTTCTTGTGCATCTAATTGTACCCCACCATTACTAGCATATTTCATTAATGGGGAAAGATTGGGAGAATCTTTTTGTACTCCATTACTATAAAACATCAATACTTCTGCTAAGGTTTGAAAACGTCCATCATGCATATATGGAGCAGTTAACTCAATATTTCGAAGTGTTGGAGATTTGAATTTTCCATAATCACTTGGCTTGCCAGTTGCTTCAAACATTCCTGGATCCGGATTAATATCCAATCCATTGTTGTGCATACTATTGTCATGCGTCAATAAAGTCCCATGGCAATGAAAACAATCTCCTCGTTCAGAAAAGAAGATATAATAACCTTCTAATTCATCATTGGTAAAAGTAGTTTCTCCTCGCAGCCATTTGTCGTATTTTGAATTGTAAGAGTTCATGGTCCGGAAGAATTGAGCTAATGCATAAGCTAGGTTTTTATAACTGATTTGCTCTACGTTGTATGCTTTCTTAAACATAGATTTATATTTTTCGCTAGCGTTTATCACTGCGAGATCTGTTTCAAAAAAGTCTTCAACCTCATAGAGCATGACATCTTCGAGCGTTTTATATTTTCCATTCCATAAAAATTGTTCGCTCCACCCTAAATTAATATGAGCTAATGGGTTAGCTGTTGGAGTAGTGAATGCTTTACTTTGATCATGGCAAGAAGAGCAAGATCTATTCTGATTTTTAGATAACATTTTCTCATAATACAATGCGCGCCCTAAAGCAATAGCCTCTTTAGTAGGAAGATTATCGCTAGGAATCTTCATTTCTGGAAAATTAGATGGGTATTTTATAGAAACAGGTGTTGGTTTATACGGCTCTACTTGTTCAATCTTATTCTTTTTACAACTGAAGAATGGGATAAAAAGAAGTGATATAAGCAATATTTTGTGTATAGTTTTCATATTCATAGTATTTATGCAAACAAGATACTCCTTATTTAGCAACTAAAAAATGATATAAGTCATTTCGGAATATAATGACCTAATTAAGGTTGAGAAAAAGACGTGTTTTGGATAAATTCCTGATCGGTAAAAGTCTTTAGAAAAGCGAGGAGATACTGCATTTCTTGGGCATCTAACTGAACCCCACCATTTGCAGCTGATTCCATGAGTGGAGATAGGTTTGGCGAATCTTTATGTATGCCTGTGCTATAAAACATAAGCACTTGGGCTAAAGTTTGGAAACGGCCATCATGCATATATGGAGCAGATAATTCAATGTTACGTAAAGAAGGGGTTTTAAACTTTCCAAAATCATTTGGGTTTCCTGTAGTATTAAATAGACCAGGGTCGGGATTTAAATCCAAACCATTATTATGGAAACTATTATCATGCGCTAGAATAGTTCCATGGCAATGAAAACAATCTCCTCGCTCTGAAAAGAAAAGATAATATCCTTCTAATTCATCGTTTGTAAAATTAGTCTCTCCTCTCAACCATTTATCGTATTTAGAGTTTCCTGAAATAAAAGTGCGTTCAAATTGAGCGATTGCTTTAGCAACATGCGTTGAGTCAATATTTTCTGTACCAAAAGCTTGTTTAAATGCTTTCCGATAAGAAGCATCGCTTTTAAGTTTGGCAATTACATCACTCCATTTTGAATTCATCTCTACAGGATTTGTGACAGGTCCAAACACTTGTTCTTCGATAGACTTAGCTCTTCCATTCCAAAAGAAAGCATCTTGCCAAGCTAGATTAATGAGAGTTGGGGACTGTACATCCCCAGTTTGTCCACCCACTCCGATTGAGAACTGATTAGGATCACCGAATGAGTGACCTTGTTGATGGCAAGAAGCACAAGAAACGGTATTATCACCACTCAAAATAGGATCATAAAAGAGTCGTCTACCTAATGCTATCCCTTCTTTGGTCATTGGATTATCTGCTGGGATAATCATTGTTGGAAAATTAGAAGGATAAGAAATTTTTACGGGCGTAGGATTATATTCTCCATTATATTCACTATACTCAACTTTATCCTTTTTACAGCTGAAGGATGCACCAATGAGTATTAGAATAAGCCCTATTTTATATGTAGTTTTAATCTTTATTCACTTACAGAAAAAACATCGACTCCATTTTCCTTAACCAACTGCTGTTTTGCTTGGTTTCCCATCATACCTCCAGCTATAGTTGTTAAGTCAAACGTATGAGGGTTTCTGAACCAATTCTGAATTTCCATATTTAAGGAGATATCAAATTCATTTTTAGTCACCTTTAAATTCATAGGAAGTGATACAGAAAAATAATTTTCTGCTCCATTTAATGGTCCCGTATGAAAATTAAAGAAGTTATATCCCGTCCCTACAGCATAACGCCCTTCTAATTTCATATAATGATATCCTCCTCCCATCATAGTTGGCCATTCCATAGCAGTTTCAGGGAAATTAGGAAAAGCTCCTGATTGATTCATTGCGGCATCTAAACCAAAAACGAATTTAATTCCAGTATAAATACCATTTGGGATGGATTTTGTTATTTTTTTGAATAACAATTCAGGCTTCTTTGCATCCACATAAATAGCATCTTTAATCACTATTTCATCACCATTTTCTTTTACTAGCGTAACGCGAGAAATAAAATATTGGATAGTTTCTATACTGAAATTATTTCCAAATTCGTTGGTATATTTAACCGTATCATATACAACATCTACACCATCTACCCAATGGTTAAATCGAATGTATGAAGTTATCTTTTGTGAAGTATCATCCTTTGGTTCAGGATTATTTTTTTTACAGGAATACAAACCTAGTATTACGAATCCAATGGCAAGAGCAATTATAAATTTATTTTTCATAGTAATAATATTTCTACTAAGATAGTGGAATATTTGAAATTATCCAATAACTTATCTAATTTTTATTTCTCTTTGTGAGCTATAATAGTATGGAGGGCACATTCATCCGAAAGTTTTTTAAAATTTGATACAAAACATCCTGTATCGTCCTATTTGTAATAGTCAATAATCATAATGTGAGAAAAAAAGTCAAACAGTTAAAACATTTGGAGTTGTACCGTTGTCCACAAATCATCTTCTGGAGGAGGTTTCTCTGCTTTTTGGACAATCGGTCGGATAGTATTTATAACATAATCTAAGGAAAGATAGAATGGCAGACAAATTCTTATTTTTTCTACAAAGTTTGAAAAAGCCGTTTTCCCTGACACCCCAACTCTTCGTAAAAGTTCAAGTAGTAAATAGGTAATTAATGCAATAAATATTTGTGATTTTACTGCATTTTCAGAAGTTCCTATAAAAGTTTTGACATTGAGATTTTGTTTTAAAAGCTTGAAGAAAGTTTCTATATCCCAACGCCTTCTGTATAGTTCTGCAATTGTTGAAGCTTTCCAAGAAAGATTATTAGTTATAATTTCTATCGTTGTATTTTTCTCTTCATGGTAGGCTACAACCTTTCTGAATTTCATTTGATTTATCCCAACTTCTTTTGCTTTTTGTCCTGTCAAATAAATAATCTCGTCTATTAAAATATGTTGATCCTCATTTTCTGGAAGATCTAATTCTTCAGCTACTTCATAAACAGTGTTTTCTTTTATTCTTGTAACAAAAACATTTTGGGACAACACCCTAGCTTTAATGATGTTAAAATCCCAATATCCTTTATCTTCAACAATAATCGTATCCTTTGGGAAAACAATTTCTTCAAATCCTTTTCTGTCATGAATAGATGCATTAGTGATATTCACAAGGTTAGGCATCATCATCGCCTCATCCCATTGCGTATGGATTTTAATTCCTCCTTTTGCTGTCCGAAACTTTGCCCAATCAAAAAGCCCTAGACACACGCTAACTGTACTGCTATCACGAAGAAGAATAGTTTGATTTTTAACTTCTTCTACTACTTTTCGATGAGTATGTCTTTTCAATAAATTACCGTAGTAGCTTAACAAACTCATATACAGACTCTCAAAGACTTTGTGGCTACGTTTTTTATTCCCATCACTCATCGTTGATTTTGCAGGACTTTGTTTTAAGTCTAAGTCCCGAATAAAGGTTTTCGACACACCAATACCAACAGAAATATCCTCTAAAGTACTACATCGAGACAGCTGTCCGAACAAATTTGCAACAAGTTGGTCATAAGTCTTGTATTTATGGCATCCCTTGTCAGAATTATGCTGTTGAATAACTCTTGCTAATAAATGTTGAGGAATTAAGTCAATAATTTGACGAATTACAGGCTTATTGTTATTTTTGTTCCTACGAAACAGTCCCATTTCATTTGAATTTTGTCGTGATTTTCAAATTTAAGAAGACTGTTTCGGTTTTTTAATTTTTAATATGATTTTCTGAAAAAGTTTCGGATAGTTATGTATGGAGGGTTATGATTGATAAAATGATTTGTATTCTACTTTTTTCTTGTCAAAAAAGTAGGTACAAAGACAAGATAAAAAAATGCCGTCTCCCTGCTCTGGCAGATACCCGTAGAGATGTACGGCCGTACGTCTCTACGGGTATTTGCCATTCACGCTCGCTGCATCCCGCTTTTTTGTCTGGCCGATGCGCTTTGGGTTGGCTTTTCAGAAGGGAGTTGGGAAAAAGAAGAAGGAACTCCAAAAAAATACAATTTTTATTCTGTAAATAACAACTAAACAACTCTTTATATCTTAGACTTCGTTGGATTGATGGTTTTTATTTGTCCTTCCTTTTTATATTTTCTATTTGTTTCGGATTGTCTTTACTTTTTAAAGAGGCCTTTGCATTTTGAGATGTAACAACTTTCTTCTTTGTCTTTGCCTCCAGTGCTTTTCTTGCATCTCCTGCAATTTTTCCGCCTTGATGAGCAATCTTAGCACTATCTTTAAAGGTTTTGGGATTCTCAACTTGTGAAATATCTTTAGTAGAAGCCTCTGCCAACATATTCAAAATAAGTTCAGTATTAGTCATATTATCCCGAAGATTTTCCTTTTTGAGACCTTTAAGGATTTTGTATTCTTTAGTTGTTTTACCACTCCACGCTTTGGTAATAATATCGGTTAGGGTGGCAAACTGTATTCCTTCTTTTAATCCTCGTTTTTTCCATTCATCAGTAAGCTCTTTTCGGATCTCAATACTTTTTAAACGTTGGTTTATCCAATTCTCAGAATAACCTAATTCAAGGTATTGCTTTAATGCTCTATCAATCGTAATTTCAGGGTCTTGCATTTCATCCAGACGTTCAGATGCTAATTGTGCTAACCACAATTTAAAAGGCTCTGCTTTTGGTGATGGGATGGATTGAATGAGTCTAAAAGTTTGTTCTGTATTAGCAACGTCAGTTTTGTAAAATTTCCCATCTTTCGATTTCATTTTCAGTTGTCCGATTTTTTCGGACAACTCACTTCCTTCCTTTTTTAACTTTGTTTTCAAGTCGCTCCAATATTTTCTTGGTCGATCTGTTCCTGTAAGTACTTCAATTACATCAACTACTGAAATATACCAAAGTTCTTCTTCTTCGTCCCACTGTGTGCGGACTTGTTTTTGCTCAAATATTTTTATTGTATTTTCTTTCTCCATTCTTATAAGCTACTACTTAAACCTTAGATAATCTTTTTTAAAGTTAATTGAATTACTATTTTCTAGTCTAAAATTAATACTTTTTTCAACTTAAGCAATTGTCTGTAAATAAGAAAGCATTATAGTACAAAACACATAAAAGTCTATAGATTAAAACATTAGCCTAGCTTAGGGTGCGTTGATAAGATTTCCCTTACTTTCTTCTTGTCAAAAAAGTAGGCAAAAGACAAGACAAAAAATACTACCTCCCTGCTCTGGCAAATACCCGTAGAGACGTACGGCCGTACGTCTCTACGGGTATTTGCCATTCACGCGCGCTGCTTCCCGCTTTTTTGTCTGGCCGACGCGCTTTGCGATGGCTTTTCATGATGGGGTTGAGGATTGTTGATTAGTTTTTATTCGCTTTTACTTTCCTTTGGTTAGTGAGCTTCGCTTCACTACGGTTGTCTCGGGAATTGTCACTTAATTTCTTCTTATACAAATAATAATCATTAGACTCTATGAAATCACTATATGACTCAAAAGAGAGGTGTCCATTTTGAGATATAGAAAAATAAATAGCATAAATCAAAGGAGCCTTTTTACCATCATAAAATACATTATTACATTGAGTAGTATCAACAAAACTAGAAATAGATGAGAATTGAATTGTATCAATCAATATGACATTATCGAACAACTTTGTCTCATATTTATCAAATGAAACGCAGAAAATAAGAGTTTCATTGACTTTAAGAAGCACTAATGTACTATCATATTGCATATCCTTAAAATAATACTTAAACCCCCTATGATTACTTAAAGATAGGGTTGTACTATTATCCTTAGAGTTTTTTAACGATAACTGCAATAATGTAGGTGAATCACAATTCCATTTTCCACTAATAGAATCCATTAAATGATTATAAACTAATGAAATCGGATTTTCCTTGGGGACAGAATACACCATTACTTGAAAATCATTAGTATTTTTCTGACTATAACTATAACTTATCAAATAGAACAGGATTGAAATATAAAAGATAATCTTATTAAATTGCTTACTTTTTGTTAATAGTATTATTTTCATCATATTCATTTGTTTTATAAAATTGCCAGATATAGTTCACCGTCTTTGTTGTATTTTGCTTTACCACGTATTAAACCCATACCTATACCCCTCACTCGCTACCAGCTCCGTTTGTTCCTCGGTTGTTGCTTCCTCGTAGCTAATCAGTACATCATCCACTTCAAAGTAATAAGTTGGGCAAATGCTGCGCACCAAAAACTCGTTTTTGTTGGTTTTCCCAGCTTGGGGAAAAGTATCGAGTATGTGGTTTTGAAGTGTGCGTATCATAATCGAAAGATACAAATTTTAATTTCTTTCCTTACTTTTTTCTTGTCAAAAAAGTAGGCAAAAAGACAAGACAAAAAAATGCTGCCGCCCCGCTCTGGCAAATGCTTGAAATTCATTCGAAGAAGTTCTTTTTGCAAAAGAAAACGACAAGCGTCTTCGAAAATTTGCTACGTATTTGCCATTCACGCGTGCTGCTTCCCGCTTTTTTGTCTGGCCGACGCGCTTTGGGTTGGCTTTTCATGATGGGGATTGGGGAATGTTAATAAGATTTATTTTTGATTATTTTTTCTAGCTTTTAATTTACGTTTCTTATTTTTATCTGACGATTTTAAAGGCATTAAACATATATAATTCTTATCAACTTTACCATCAGGTAAAAATAAAAATCTTAAAAAATCAAAAGACCCAGGTTGACATAACTCAAAAACTTTACCATATTTCAATATTATATTTTTCTCTCCTACATAGTGTATTGAATCCCTGAAAGGTAAATCTTTTAAAACCTCCTCCCGTATAAAAATGTTTATTGAATCTACAGTTACAACAACATTACCCATATCTTCTAACTCTTTGAAATAATTATTTGTATAAAATGGCATATTTTGTATATTATCTATTTCATAGTAGTAATATTTTTTTATTGAATCAAAACCAGTTCTTTGAATAATAGACAATTTATCAGTATTTGTACAACCAAGTCTATTATATGTAGAGTCTAAATAAATATTAACTATATTTTTAAGCATTTTAGAGTCAGAAAAATAATGTTTTATTTCTCCTCCATCCATCTTATCTTGGCTAAATGTAATAGGATTACAAAAAACAAATAGTATTAAAATAATTTTAAATCTATCCATTCTTAGTGTTTTGTAGCTAAAATCTTGAAGTGTCCTTTGCATAAACTAAATATACGAAAATGACTGGCATCTTACTTTTTTCTTGTCAAAAAAGTAGCAAAAAGACAAGACAAAAAATACTACCTCCCTGCTCTGGCAAATGCTTGAAATTCATTCGAAGAAGTTCTTTTTGCAAAAGAAAACGACAAGCATTTTAGAGAGTTTACTGAACGATGAATCTTACAGTTTGATTCTCAACTTTGATAAAGTAAACGCCCTTAGGTAAGTGTTGTATATTTAGGTAGATCATTCCCTCTCCGGTATAGTCCATAACTACATCTTGAGTAATTTCTTTTCCAACGAGGTCAAAAACATGTAAATCATTTATTTCTGCTGTAGTAATTACATTTAGATAATCAGAAGTTGGATTTGGGTAAACTTCTATGAGTTCATCATTCGCTGTTGAATAATCTTGAACGGATATAATTTGTTCGTAATACGCTTCTTTTCCGTCATAATCGGTTTGTGAAATTCGGTAGTAAGAAATTCCGGCAGGGGGATATTCATCTATCATCTTATAAGAAGAGATTTGCGAAGAATTACCTGCTCCATCGTGCGTTCCAACTTTTTTCCAATGCGCACCATCTACTGATCTTTCAATGGTAAAATAAGCGTTGTTATGTTCAGAAGCTGTCATCCAATAGATGGAAACTTTTCGGTTCTTAGAAACTGCTTTGAAATTAAGCCATTCCACAGGAAGTATGATAATAGCTTGCGTGTTATATGCAACAAATCCTTGATCACTTGAACCACTTAGATCCTGTAAGAACTGAACGACTTGTGTATAATTCGAAGTTGTAATTCCAAAATCAGCTAATTGGAAAGTAATGATACGAATTGCACGTGTTCCTTGAAGATCACTTCTATAAGTTTCCGAAGTAGTATAAAATTTCCAACTTGCAGTACCCAAAGAAGCAATCGAATTAAAAGAGATATTGATGATATTTCCTATCAATGTATTGCTGGCATCATAAAAGCTGAATTTATCAGAAGCTCCAGAAGGTTCTCCCATCTGAGTAACAATAATATCGGGCACCCCATCATTAATGGCATTTGGATCTATGGAAGGTACTGAATATTTATTACTTCCAGTCGAATTAAAAAGAGCTGTACCTAAGTCTAATCCTTGAATTCCATCTATAAGATATTGTCCGAAATTAGTTAACGAAATTGGGATAGGGCTTACATTTCCATAACCACCATACCACAGTCCAACCCCAATATATTGAGGGGAAATATTCGTTGCCAAAGGCATGGCTTCAAAAGTCATAGGGGTAAATGTAATTCCATGTGAGATTAGCTTGCTATCATCAACGCCAGTAGAATAAATATTACCGTTTACAACAAATCCAAGTAAATTGTGAGAGTTATCAGGTATTACTCCACCTGTATTTCCACTATCCCACCAACCATTATAGTCAGTAAATATCCTAGTAACAGTACTTTGTGAAAAAGCATGTACAGATATAAATCCCCAAATCATTAAAATGATAATATGGCTAGGTTTCATTATTTTGTAGTTAATTCAGCCATCAATATTAAATAAAATAGTTTAAAATCCAAAATTTATGATTGATTTTCTTCTTATTATGAGCTAATTACTAACTTTAGAACTGTCAAAAATAGAGTCATGAATTATCCATATCAAATTAAGACCAAAGAAGAATATATAGAAATGTATCAGAAAAGCGTAGAAGCGCCTGAAACGTTTTGGGAAGAAATTGCTGAAAATTTTCAATGGAAGAAACGGTGGAGTTCAGTACTTAATTGGCAGTTTAAAGGCAAGGAGGCGCCTATTATTGAATGGTTTAAAGGGGCTAAACTAAATATTACAGAAAACTGTTTAGACAGACATTTAAAAGATAAAGCCAATCAACCTGCTATTATTTGGGAGCCAAATGATCCTTCAGAACAAGCTCGCACGCTAACCTATCAAGAATTGCATGATGCTGTAAATATTTTTGCCAATGTGTTAAAAAACAATGGGGTGAAGAAAGGAGATCGAGTATGTATTTATATGGGAATGATTCCGGAATTGGCTATTTCTTTATTGGCTTGTGCTCGTATTGGTGCTATACATTCAGTTATTTTCGGTGGTTTTTCTGCAAAATCAATTACAGATAGAGTCAATGATGCTCAAGCAAAGCTTGTTATAACTTGTGATGCATCTTATCATGGAAAAAAAATAGTTCCGTTAAAGAATACCGTAGATGAGGCGTTGACGCAATGTGATAGCGTGCAAAAAGTGCTTGTTTATGCTCGAACTGGAGCAAAAATTGACATGTTGGAGGGTAGAGATTACTGGTGGCATGATGAGGTGGAAAAGGTAAAAGCAAGCGGCACCACTTTTTATCCGACTGAGGAAATGGACGCAGAAGATCCTCTGTATATTCTCTATACCAGTGGAAGTACAGGTAAACCAAAAGGGGTAGTCCATACTACAGCAGGTTATATGGTATATACCACCTATACATTTGTAAATGTCTTTAATTATCAACCCGGAGAGGTGTTTTTCTGTACAGCTGATATTGGCTGGGTGACAGGACATAGCTACATTGTATATGGACCGCTATCAGCTGGAGCAACTACCATGATGTTTGAAGGAGTACCCACTTATCCCGATGCTGGAAGAATGTGGGATATTGTAGATAAACATCACGTGAATATCTTATATACAGCTCCAACAGCCATTCGTGCGTTGATGGCTCATGGATTATCGTTTGTTGATGGCAAAGATTTAAGTTCGCTGCGAGTTCTAGGAAGTGTTGGAGAACCTATCAATGAAGAAGCATGGCATTGGTATTATGATCATATTGGGAAAGGAAAATGTCCTATTGTGGATACATGGTGGCAAACCGAAAATGGAGGTGTTCTGATTTCTACATTGGCACATGTTACGGATATGAAACCATCGTATGCAACTTATCCTTTACCTGGAATTCAACCAGCTGTGATGGATGAAAAAGGGAATGAGATCACGACACCTGAAGCAGTAGGCAATTTGTGTATTAAGTTTCCATGGCCAGGAATGTTGCGTACCACTTGGGGGGATCATCAACGTTGTTTTGATGTTTATTTCTCAGCGTACCCTGGAATGTACTTCAGTGGAGATGGCTGTTTACGAGAAAGTGATGGGAAATATCGAATTACAGGAAGAGTTGATGATGTATTGAATGTGAGCGGTCACCGCATCGGGACAGCAGAAATTGAAAATGCTATTAATATCCACCAAAAAGTGGTAGAGAGTGCCGTTGTTGGTTTCCCTCATGATATCAAAGGTCAAGGGATTTATGCCTTTGTTTTATTAGACAAACAAGTGAATGAATCTGAGATAGAATCATGTAGAACTCAAATCATTCAAAGTGTGAGAGATTTGATAGGTCCTCTTGCCAATCCTGATAAGATTCAATTCGTTAAAGACTTACCTAAAACTAGGTCTGGAAAGATTATGCGGAGAATCTTACGTAAGATAGCGGAAGGAGAGATGAATAATGTGGGAGATATAACTACCTTATTGAATCCAGATGTAGTGGAAGATATAAAGAAGAATAGATGCGGATAATTTTCTGGTTTAGTCAATTTAATTACCTTTGCGCTTTTAAAAGTCAATTTGAATAGATGTGGTTTAAACTCTCTCAGTTAATCTTAAGAAATAGAGTTCTGATAATTATCTTGTTATCTGTTCTAACGCTAGTGTTTGGTTATTATGCTTTAACGAGTTTAAAAACAGATAATAAGTATGGAAATACTTTACCAAGAGAATCTCCTGCACAAGAAGATTATGCCAAACTCACAGAAATGTTTGGTGAAGAGGGGGGCACACTTGTTATTGCAATAAAAACTGATAGTCTTTACACCGAAAGTAATTTCCTTCAATGGAAAAAATTAGGTGATTCTATAGCAAATATACCAGGTGTTAAATCTGTATTCTCTGAAGCAGATTTGTTTAATATTATCAATAACACACGTGATCGTAGATTTGAAATGGAGCCCATCTTTAGTGATGAAACTTTCCAAGAAAAATCTATTGATGAAATTCGCGAGGAAGTAAGAAGGGTCCCACTTTATCATAATCTTTTATATAATGATTCAACCCATGTTTCTTTGATGATGATTAACATCGACGAAGCTTATTTAAGCGATCAAAAGAAACAGGCAGTAGTTTTCGATATTGAAGGTCTAGCCGAGAGTTATGAAAAAACATTTGGAAAGATGCACTTTGCAGGGCTACCTCATATCCGAGTGATTCTTGGTAAACGCGTTGTGAACGAGATGTTTATCTTTATCGGAATAGCCATTCTTGTTACTTCCATACTACTTTATATTTTCTATCGCTCTTGGCGCATCGTGATGATATGTAATTTAGTGGTATTTACTGCTGTTATTTGGTCATTAGGAAGTATCGGTATGATGGGCTTTAAGTTATCTATCCTGATGGCTCTGATTCCTCCGCTGATGATTGTTATCGGTATTCCAGATTGTATTTATCTCTTGAATAACTTCCACCAAGAGATAAGAGATCACGGAAATAAAATTAAAGCGCTTTCTCGTGTGATACAAAAAATTGGGAACGCAACTTTTATGACAAATTTGACTACTGCGATAGGTTTCTCAACTTTTATCTTTACAAATTCAGATAAATTATTGGAATTTGGTTTATCAGCCTCACTAAATATTATGATGGTTTTTGCTTTGTCAATCACCATTATTCCAATCGTATTCTCCTATCAATCCCAACCAAAGGACCGTCATTTAAAGCATTTAGAGCAGAAATTCTCTACTTTCATTGTAGACAAGTTAGTATATTATACAACCAATAGAAGGACTCGTATTTATTGGATAACTGCTATTCTTGTTGGTCTTGGTATTTGGGGTGGTTCTCTTATGAAAGCGACAGGTAACCTAACAAGCGATTTACCAGAATCAGACCCGATTTTAAAGGATATTAATTTTATTCAAGACAACTTTAGAGGGGTTATTCCTTTTGAGGTATTGGTGAATTATAAGAGTGATGCTCGAAAATTTGATCAAACGCTTCTTCGAAAAATGGAAGCTGTTCAGAATGGTATAGAAGAAGATACAGTCTTTAGTAAATCTCTTTCCATTGTTAGCTTTATGAAGCTATTAAATATGGCTTACTATGGAAATAATCCAGATATGTATAAATTAATTGAGCGTAAAGATATGTTACGCTTGAAAGATTATGTACAAAATTTCCAAGAGGATGTTTCTAAGAAGCAACGATTAGCAGATTATCAAAATAGTCTAAAAGAAGGAGATACGCAGTTTGCTGATTCTATCTTACTAAACTTCCCTAAAATTGCTTTAAGACTAATAGAGCAACCTAATTGGCTAATCGAAGATTCTCTTTTGAATAATGAACTATTCAATCAGGATAGTTTGCAGGCGTCTTCATATCAAATCTTTCAAAAACAAGTATCGGAATATTTAGAACAAGGAAATGCTCCAAGAGCAGTGTTACTGGCTTCTGAACAACTATATCCAGCTTCAACGAATGGCTTATCGATTAAAGAATTAGTTGATACCACAAATACTACATACCGGATTCGTTTACAGATTCGAGATCTAGGAAAATCTGAGATGGAGGCGATAATAGCACGTGTTTCTCACTTATTGGACAGTGTATTAAACCCTACCTATCCTCAAGCAATGGAATTCTACACCAACTATGAAAAAGGTGATAAATCATATATAGATTCAATTTTTGCTTTATCAAATGCGTATTGGAATAATACAGCATCAAATATTGCTGGTGGGGATGCAGATTTGATTTATCAATTTGATATGGATCCAGCTCTATTAGCAAGCTACTATGACAAACCTGAAATGGCCCAAGCGTTAAGAGATGGTATTGAACATGAAAAATTAGATTATATCATTACAGGAACATCTGTTATTGTAGCAGAAGGAACATCCTACTTAATTTATAATATGTTTACGAGTATCATTATGGCGGTTATAGTTATCAGTATTTTGATGGCTCTACTTTTTGGATCCCTTAAAATGGTGTTAATCTCAATGGCTCCTAACCTTATTCCGTTAATTATGACTGCTGGGATTATGGGCTTTTTTGCTGTGCCGATTAAGCCTTCTACACTGCTGGTATTTAGTATTGCATTAGGTATTACTGTAGATGACACTATCCACTTCTTAACCAAATACCGTCATGAATTAATGCATAGAAGTTATAATCAAAAGGCATGTATTATCTATGCATTGAGAGAAACAGGAATAAGTATGTTATATACTTCTGTAGTCTTATTTGCTGGATTCTCTATGTTCGTTTTCTCTCAATTTGGAGGAACTAAAGCCCTTGGATTATTGATTTCATTAACCTTATTAGTAGCTATGCTTACAAACCTTATTCTTGTGCCTTCTTTCTTACTGACTATTGATAAGAGGATTACACGTAAAGCCTTAAGAGATCCACTTTTCAATGTTTATGACGAAGAAGTAGATATTGAATTAACAGAATTAGAGATAGACCCTGATACGCGAATCGCACCAGATTCTGAGGTAAATCCTGATGATGAATAAAATTACGATTAATGCCTCAACTTCCTCATTTCCAAAAAGCTATTGAAGATTCTATTACGAATTACCCTTTTCCAAGTACCCCTCGTAATTTATATGAACCCTTAAATTATTTTTTATCGCTTGGAGGTAAGCGCATGCGCCCTGCATTAACTCTTTTGGCTTGTGAATTATTTGGAAAACCTGCAATGGAAGCATTAAATGCAGGAGTAGCTGTTGAATTGTTTCATAATTTCACCTTAATTCATGATGATATTATGGATGAGGCACCTTTGAGAAGGGGGAATATGACTGTTCATGAAAAATGGGGTAGAGATGTGGCAATTTTATCTGGAGATGTTTTATATACTGAAGCATTTAAGTTACTCTTAAATTATTCTCCCCATATTACCTCTAAATTATTAGCCATTTTAACTAAAGTATCTCAGGAGGTATGTGAAGGCCAACAAATGGATATGGATTTTGAAAAACGTACGGATGTTTCCATTGAAGAATATATTGAGATGATTCGCTTAAAGACATCTGTTTTGTTGGGTGCTGCTTTAGAAATGGGAGCCGTTGTTGCAGGAGTGGAGAATGAAGAAGACATTCGGAATTGTTATGAATTCGGAGTGAATATTGGCATAGCTTTTCAGATTCAGGATGATATATTGGATGTTTATGCCAATCCAGATAAGTTTGGAAAGCAAGTGGGAGGAGATATTCTATCAAATAAAAAAACAATACTTCTTTTATCAGCTCTACAATTTGGAAATAAAGAATATCAAGAAAGATTACAAGTTTGTTTATATCATCTGGAAGGCCATGAAAAGATAGAAGAAGTGAAGAAAGTATTTGATGCTATTGGAGTTAGGGAATTAGTGGAGAAACAAAAAACATTATTTTATCACAAAGCTTTGAAGAATATGCAACAAATTCATGTTCCAGAAACCCAAAAAAGTGAATTAATTAATCTAGCTAATTTTTTAATGATGCGAGAATATTAATGAAGCAAGAGATACGCTATATTACTACTGACACAGAGTTAAAAGATGTTGCTCAAGGGTTCTCACAAAAAGATATCATCTTTATAGATACCGAATTTGATAAAAATCATTTTAAATATGGATTTCATTTGTGTTTAATTCAAATTTCAGATGGAACAACTTGTTATCTGATTGACCCCATTGGGGAATCTATGAATCTGAAATCTATCTATGCGATTTTAGAAAATCCAAAAATTATAAAAGTAGGTTACGCCTTTAGTGAGGATATGCGTCTATTCTATTACTTAGGAGTTCATCCGACTCATGTTTTTGATTTAGCTATAGGTTTCTCTTTACTAAATAATCCTATTCTCTCATTGGGAAATGCTTTAGCAACTTATTTAGATATTCATGCAAAACAACAGAAAAGTTCTTCTCAGCAAAAGAGTAATTGGTTTTTGCGCCCTCTCACTCAAGACCAAATGGAATATGCTGCGAATGATGTACTCTATCTATCTAAATTATATGAATTTTTAACGCATACCCTATATAAATCCCATAGATTCTCTTGGATGGAAGAAGAAATGGAAGCATTTGAAAGAGCAAGCTGGGATGATGGAGAAGTTTCCAATTTCTTATTATATAAAGATCAAAAAATATTGACAAAAATTGAGTGGATGCGTTTTGAGAGATTGATGGTCCTAAGGGAGAATTTTGGAAAACAGATGGATAAACCAACCTATAAGGTACTCAATAAAGACATTGTATTTGAGTTGGCTCAAAACCCACACATAATTCGTGATTGGCTTATTCTCAAAGGGATACATCCGAAAATCAAGACAGTTGATACTCAGAAGAAAATTGAAGGTATCTTGATGGAGGTAGAAAATGAAGCACAACAAAAACAGATTAAAGCAGACCAATTATCTATTGACATAATAAGCAGAGAAGAAAAAAACATTCAACGCGAAAAACAGCGACGTATTAAAGAAATGTCTGAGCGTTTCTTTCTACCTGTGAAAGAGTGGTTGGAAAAAGAGTATGGTGAACACCTTACACATTATTTTCTTTCAAATAAGCGGGTTATTCAATATGCAGGCGGAGAAAGAGAGTTATTACATTATCAAAAAGAATTAGTAATGGAGGCAGTTAAAGCCTTGAATATCCAACAGATTCCTTCTTTATTTTAGTATTTTAAATGTGAGGTACATTTTATTTTTTAAAATATTATGTAAAAAAGACAACTAAAATGGATAATATTGCGTATATTAGTTAAATAACAATTGTATTATGAAACTTTTTAGTAAAATAATGATTGTAATGGGTGTATTCCTTTTTGCATCATGTATTAAACACGAGATTATTCCGGCACCTGAGAAGAAAGTTGATCTTCCAGCTAGTTTTTCAGGAATGTTAAATGGTTCTCCATATGAATTAATTAAAGATAAGGATGGATATAGATGTATAGCCACGCAGGCAAAAGAGATTCTTCCTTCTCCACAACCGTCCAACGTTATTTATTATTCATCTATTGAGTCTGCTCAAAAAATGGACTTAATTAAGATTAGTTTAGGAAAATTAAATTTCAATCCTGGAACTGATGCTGTCCCTACTTTGAATGAGTTTAAAACTTTCTTTACAAATAATAAAACTCCAGACTTTATGAGAGATGGTCTAGGAGGTGTAGAGATTGCTTATCGTGATGCACAAGGGAATGTATGGCTGAGCCGAGAAGATTCTACTCAACCACAGAATTTTGTTTTTTCTTCCCAAAAACAAGAAACAGATGAAAAGGGAGATTATATGAAATGTGTAGCTCAATTTAATGTAACTCTATATGATGATAGAGATGCACCTACAGATTCGATTGTATTTATGAATGCCACGTATGAGGGGTATTTTAAAAGATAAAATAATAAGCTAATTTTTAAAAATGGTCGCAAATTTGTTGACCATTTTTTGTATATAACAACCCGCAACTTGATATGCGTCGTTCGCTTAAAATAGTTATTATTGGTAATTTTGATTTTTCAAATAACCTTCATCATGCTACTATAATGTCTATAGAGCATTCAGCACGTGTAGTTGGAGTAGAAGTTGATTGTTATTGGTTGAGAATTCAAGAAGCTATTCAAATCAAAGAATCTAAATTAATAGAATATGATGGAATCTGGGTAGCTCCTGATACTTATGAGAATAGTATCGAACTTCAGCAAATTATGCATATCATTATGCAAACATCAATTCCATTATTTATTACAGGAGGAGCATTTCCTTATTTTATTGAAGAAATAGTAGCTACTTATAAACTAAATGTGCTTGAAAGTAAGGTGATTTCTCAAAATCTCATAAAGGATGAGTTACTTCAGAAGATTGAAGTAGAGCCAATTTCTCATAATTTAAAGATTTTATATGGAGATAGACCTCGAACGGAACTAACTAATTCTCGCTTTTCTATTTATCCTGCTATTTTAGGTCCACTTTCTAAAATTGCTATTGATATTGAGGCAGTCAACCAATATGATGATCCTGAGATTGTAAGTTTAAAATCGCGCCCTTTTTGTGTAGCAACTATGTGCATACCTCAAATTTGTAGTTCTGTAGATACTCCCCATCCTCTTATAAATGCCTTTATTAATTTTATGTTCCAGCTTAGCCGGGGGATACAACCTAACTGATATTCTTGAGCTAAATATTTTGATAAAATTCGACAGCATAAAGGTATTTATAAGTCATTCATCTCAATAAATTTGGCATCTTTTAGTAAATAAGTCTATCTTTCATAGAAGTGATTAACTACTTAATCTATTGAAATATCTTATTGGGCTAAAAAATGCAACCACTCCATCAAAACAGAGTTTAATATATTAAATTTGGTTACTATGAGAATGCAGCTTGTGTCAAATAATATAGTAGAATTTCCTGGAGAAATCCAACCAAATGTTTATATGGAAGAAAATGTTTGTCACATTCTGTTAGATTCTGAAGACACATATAGCTATGTAATTTATACTGAATATGATACAATTGTAACTAAAGGGCGTTTTCAGAAAAGTGTGAATATTGATATGAGTATTCTGAATCCTAAGAATAAGTACCAGTTAAAACTCTTTAATTTAGATAGCGTTTTCACCTATAGGTTGAAGGCAGCGATTTAATAAACAAATTACTTGTTCAGGAGCCTCATCATATCCATTGTGCCCAATATTCTTAATTAAATCAAATGTATTGTGATGTATTCTTGCCTCTGCTTGCATGGTGGAAGCGTCAATTAGAACATCATATTCACCTTGAATGATATGTAAGTTCTTACCCATCATTTCTAATACATTGACTTTATCTTCTCTATCACGCATAGCGAGCAAGGATTGAATGATAGCTTCCTCACTAATCGTTTGTGCTATTTTTATAGCGTGTTGAATTTCCTTTGTGAAAGCTTCTTGCTTATGATACAGATATGGAATAGCCTCATTTAGGAATAACATCTTATCGTATTCGACTACTCGCGCAGCACGTGTTCGATTATTCTTTTTCTCTTTTGGGTCTGCCCATGGATGTGAATGAAGAAGTATAAGATGATCAATCTTCTCCGAAGCTAATTCATATAAATTTAAGGCAGTATATCCTCCCATCGAATGACCTACCATAGAGAATCGAGGAAGATTCAAATTCTTAATAACAGTATATACAGCTTGCGCAATATTTGATAGACTTAATTCTTCAGCTAATAAAGGAGATTTTCCATGGCCTGGAAGTTCTATACAAATTGCTTGAATATCTTTCATGTGAGGTAAGATATTCTCCCAGATATGATTAGTTTCTAAAAATCCATGTAAAAAAACTACCGGATAGCCATCTCCAACTATCCGATAGTGTAAGGATGTGGATGAACTCATTTTTTCTTTTTATTCTTGTTCATCAATTCTTCAATTTCATCGACTTCAATAGGAATATTTTTCATTAAATTTTTAGGGCCACCTTTTGCTTGAATAACTAAATCATCTTCGATACGTATTCCTAATTTCTCTTCTGGGATATATATTCCAGGCTCACAAGTGAAAACCATTCCTGCCTTGATTGGTTTGTTAAAAAAGCCATAATCATGTGTGTCTAAACCAATAAAGTGAGAAGTGCCATGCATAAAATATTTCTTAAATGCAGGCCACTCTGGATTTTGGTTTTTAATATCTGTTTTGTCTATCAACTTCAACTTTAATAGTTGAGCTTCCATGATTTTACAAACTTCTTTCTGATATTCGGTAATGATAGTTCCAGAGACCAACATCTTTTGAGCCTCATTTTTTACATGGAGAACAGCATTATATACTTCTTTTTGCCTTTTTGTAAATTTCCCATTTACAGGAATTGAACGTGTTAAATCAGAGGAGTAATTAGCATATTCAGCGGCAACGTCTAATAGGATTACATCACCATCATTACATTTCTCATTGTTTTGAATATAATGTAAAACACATGCATTTTTCCCAGAAGCAATAATTGGAGTATAAGCAAATCCTTTTGAGCGCTGCTTAGTAAATTCATGAATTAATTCTGCCTCTATTTCATATTCCCATACTCCTGGTTTAATAAATCCCAATAACCTTCTGAAACCACTTTCGGTAATGTTACATGCAGTCTGCATTAATTCAATTTCAATATCTTCTTTTACACTGCGTAGTTCATGTAAGATTGGAGCGCTCTTATATACTTGGTGAGCAGGATATTTCTTTTTATATTTCTTTATAAATCGATCTTCACGTGTTTGAACCTCTGTGTTTGCTCGTAAATGTTCATTGGTATTGAAATAGATTCCTTCTGCCTCAGCCATCATTTCATTAAAGATGGTGTCGAACTGATTTAACCAATATACTGTTTTAATTCCACTCGTATCAAAAGCAGCTGCTTTAGTTAGTTTTTCTCCTTCCCAAACTGCAATATGTTCATTTGTTTCACGCAAGAACAATACTTCTCGATGATTCTTATTTTGCGCATCTGGAAAAAGAACTAAAATACTTTCTTCTTGGTCAACTCCTGACAAATAGAAAATATCTCTGTGTTGCTGAAATGGAATGGTACTATCGGCACTTATAGGGTAAATGTCGTTCGAATTAAAAACCGCCAAAGTATGAGCTTTCATCTTTTTTGTGAATTTTGCTCTATTCTTCTCGAACAGTTTTTTGTTTATTTGTTTATATCTCATCGACTTATATTTTAATTTAATTCAAAATTTGCACCTCGAAAAGTACGTATTCTTATATGCAATTAAAAGGAAAATAATATTTATTACTCAACATAACTTAATCGAATCATATTCGATTTCCCTTTAGCTTCAATTGGCATAGAGGCTAAGTTGATAATTAAATCACCTTCTTTAATATAACCTAATTCTTTTAGAATAAATTTAATGTCAGCTATCGTATGATCTGTACTTACCATCTTGTCGTAATAAATAGCACGAACACCCCATACCAAATTAAGTTGCGTCAAAATTTCTTTATTCATAGTAAAGACAAAAATCTCTGATTTTGGACGTTGTGAAGCAATCTTATAGGCTGTATATCCTGAGAAGGACATAGTTACAATTGCTTTTGCATTCACTTGACTTCCTAAACGCGTTGCATTAAAACAAATAGAATCAGAAATAAAGCGTTCTTGATTTTTCACAGGAACTTCTTCTCGGTAATAAATACTATCTGATTCCTCAATTTTGCTTACAATTTTACTCATTGCCTTTATAACTAATGGAGGGTGTTTTCCCACTGATGTTTCACCTGACAGCATCACTGCATCAACGCCATCTAGAACGGCATTCGCCACATCATTTACTTCTGCACGAGTAGGTGAAAAATCGGTAATCATGCTTTCCATCATTTGGGTGGCAACAATAACCGGCTTAGCATAAGAATAACTTTTTTTGATTAACATCTTTTGAACCAATGGTACATCTTCCATTGGGATTTCGACACCTAAATCACCTCTTGCAACCATAATAGCATCGGTATTCTGGATAATATTGTCAATGTCCTTTAATGCTTCTGGTTTTTCAATCTTGGCAACAATTTTAGCCTTATTGTGGTGCTTACTTATGATGTGTTTTAATTCTATGATATCACGTGCAGAACGGACAAAAGATAAGCCTATCCAATCTACATTTTGATCCATAGCAAATTGTAAGTCTTCTTTATCCTTTTCTGTTAATGAAGGTAGAGAGATAGCCGTATTTGGTAGATTTACTCCTTTGTGAGAAGACAAAAAGCCTCCATATACCACTTCTGCTTGGATAACTTTTCCATCTGTGCTCAAAACTTTTAGTTGTAATTTTCCATCATCAAGTAAAATATATTCTCCTTCGTTTACATCTACAGCTAATTGATCATAATTGATGGCAAAACGTTTGCTAGTACCAAGAATCTCTTCTGTTACAATTTCTACTTTTTCTCCCGGGATTAATTCTACTTTATTATTTTCCATATCCAAAGTACGAATCTTAGGTCCCTGCAAGTCGGCGAGAATAGCTATGTTTAATCCGGTCTCTTCATTAATCTCTCGTATATATTGAATCACTTGCGCATGGTATTCATAAGAACCGTGCGAGAAATTAATTCTTGCTACATTCATCCCCTCAGCAACCATTTCACGTAATACTTCCTTTGAGGAGGAAGCAGGTCCCAATGTTGCTATAATCTTCGTTTTTTTCATTCTTTTATTTTTAAATTCTTTTAATCAAATAATAATTTTGGCGCAGATTTCAGTGATTCAACATCTATAACGACTGCTGTTAAAATACATGCAATTTGTTTTAAATCACTAACAATTTTATCTACATCTACCCAACCTGATTCTTTACTAATTAGGAAAAAATCAATCTGCTCTTTCTCGGGTATCAGATACTTATTTCTTTCTCTATCTATGTTTTGAATAAGGTAATAATTCACATTTTCTTCTGCGTCAAACCACTCATATAACGAATGAGCTGAAGCAATTGTTCCTCCTTTTCCCGAAATAATAAAAGATTCTTCAGCTTTGGTTAGTCTAAAACCCATTTGTTCGTTGATAGACCAACATACTTTATAGTCAGCGCTATGACTACAAACCCCAATTAAATCAAAGTTAAAATCATTCTCTAGGTTTAATGTATATTTCGCCATCTGAAGTAATCTTTACTAAGGAATCAAAGATAGAAAAATTATGAAACATGTATATTAGGATAAGGGAAAGAATACAGTATATTTATTCCAAAATTGATTAGTATGAGATTGTTAATAGTATTTCTCTTTTTTTCTTTGGGTATATTAGCTCAAGAGGTGACAGATTTAAAACTACAAATTCTTGGACAAAAGAAAGAAGCTGTTATCAAGAATGGTAGATTAGAATTAGGTTTAACCTTGCCTGATTCAATCTTACATGAGATTGCAACATATCTCACGGACGAACCATTTCAAAGAGGGGGACTTAATCCTTTTGTGAGTTGGGATGTGGATGTTCGAGCTGAATTTTCACATAAATCAGATAATTATAAGTTTACAGCTGTTGGTTTTTGGTATGCAGATATTAAACGGAATACACGAAAAGATACGTGGGAATCCAAAAATACAGACCTGCCTTTCAGAATACGTTATGCGCCCCCATCTATTGGTGAATGGGATGTAGTTGTTTCCGTTCGGATTCGTCATCAGAATTTGATTCAATTAGCTCCTTTAGCATTTACTGTAATTGATTCTGAGATGCCTGGATATGTCACGTATAATAACAGCAAAAACCTCCTTGAGCGTGACGGAAAATCTTTCTTTCCTGCAGGAATTAACTTACCAGGGCCATACAATCAGAATAATGTATTGTATGATTGGAACCCTGATGCAAAATTAAACCTTTCAGCTTGGACAGAATATATGGAACAAGTTACAGATTATGTAAATCAAGGAGGGGAAACTTTTAGAATGTTTATCAATCCGAGTTGTACAGATATAGAATTTGAAGAAGTAGGATTTTATCAGGATAGACAAAATTTTGCTTGGGAAATGGATCAGTTACTTAGTTTTTGTGAATCCAAGCATGTTTTGATTCAATTGAATTTGATGTATCATACACTTTTTATGAAGTTGGGAGATTACTATCAATTTAAATACGATTATACAGATTATTGGTACAATGGAGAGAAACTCTCAGAAGATGACCCCAATTATATCTCTGGATATTCTAAGATTCTGAATAGTAAGACCCCTTCTGATATGTTTTTAGATCCAATAGGTATGCGTTATTTAAAAGAGAAAACACGTTATATAATGGCTCGCTGGGGATATTCAACTAGTATATCTATGATTGAATTAATGAGCGAACCTTGGCATATAGACCAAAACCCATATTTTAATGAATTCCCCTATGATGAAGTATCTCAACGTGGAGATGTAGCTAGAAAAGCAGTATATTATTATCATAAAGAAATAGCTAATTATATCAAAGATACGCTGCATTATCGCCAACATCTATTGAGTGCTATAGGGCGTTTTCCAGTAGGTTCTTCGCATATTTACTCTCATTTAACAGAAGAAACGCCAGCTTTTGTAGATAGCACGTGGTATATTCCCAATATAGATATTATTGCTATTTCATATTATACTTCTAGTCCAGAAAAAATGATTTTCTCAAAATCAGGCTCAAACAATGAATGTGGAGGAAATGAAAACGCTATGCCTTGTACTATTAAACGGTTAAAAGATACCTATGGAAAACCAGTGATTTTTGGTGAATCGGATGATGGAGATGATACGTACTTTTGTTCGGATTATCAGGGACACTATATCAATCTGATGAGATCCCCCTTTACAGGTATGATTGGACATTATTTATGGGATGGTTTTGTAGAGGATACACCAAAAGATGGAATTCCTGGAAGAAATGGGAGGAAATCTTGGGCAGGTATTATTTCGATTCAAAATTATGTTAATCAGCCGTGGTATTATGATTTATGGAGAGGGAGTCCTGTGTTAGGTCATGAGAAAGGTGATTTCCAACGAAGCCCTAAAGATAGAGTAGAACATCAGTATATTATTTCTCAGAATAAAGAAACAGTAGGAGGATATGTGTATAACCGTACCTATAATATAGCGACGGCTTTAGGGAAATCTAATCAGGACTTGAAAGGAACTCCTTGTGATTTTGGAGATACTCCTTTTACGCATCCGGTAACGATTCCTTGGAAGCCTAAGAAACTTAAGATAGAGGGATTGAAGACTATGAAGAAATATGAGATTATTTTTTACAACTATAAAACAGGTTCTTTACACTCGAATGTATTGGTTCGATCAACAATAGGAGGAAAATTAAAATTAGAGCATCCACCATTAATACCTTCTACAGATGGTACGCCTCTTTTGTGGTATAAAGTGAATTTGATTAAATAAGTGTAAAGGAAATTAATCATCCCTTTACACTAAAGTAAACTCCTTATGGTAATGTTCTTAGCATTGCTTTATACTCAGATTGGTACGTATTTTTACCAGTACAACCTAATTCTATAGCTAGATTATTAAAATGTTCTATTCTATTTTCAGGGCTTGGGTGAGTACTCAACCATTCAGGAATTGATGCACCTCCCATTGCTTGGATTTTCTCGAAGAATTTCCCAGCTGCGTTAGCATTATAATCGGTTGGACACATGTAAGTTACTGAAGCCTGGTCTGCCTGAGTTTCATGCGTGCGAGAAAACTTCAATCCAATCAATCCTGTGGTGAGTTCTTTAATCATTTGTCTATTTCCTGCGATAACCTCCAAGAGTACCTGAACACCATATAATTTGGTCATAATTTGAGTGGAATGTCGTAAATCGGCATGACCAATTTCGTGCGCTAATACCCCAGCCAATTGATCTTCTGAATCCAAGAATTTCATTAACCCCGTATATACATAAATGTAACCTCCAGGAGTACAAAAGGCATTTAAAGTATTATCGTCGTTAATTATACGCAATCTCCAAGCGAATTCATTCTTATTGATCACTTTACCTGAATTCAGAATTTTATCTCTGATTTTATATAAATAAGCATACGAAGCACTGTATCTAGCACTATCCAATAATGGATATTCATTTGGATTCCCATCAATCTCAGCCGCTACCTCTTTTCCTAAAGAGATATCATCTTGAATAGAAAATAAGTTAAATCCTTTAGCAAGACCATTATCAGATGTACCACATCCAGATATAAATAGCAAGCTACCAGTGAAAATTGTAAAAAATAGTATCTTTTTCATATTCGATTAATAATTAAAGGGTAAAAATAAATAGTTAAAATTTGAGAAGCAAATCCAAGTAAATACCCCCATCCAATTTCTTTTAAATCATGGGAGTTTAGGGCGAGACGAGCGGAAAGCACTATACCTCCTAAAAGAATAGATATAATTAAAATAAGGTAGGGAATTTCTTCTAATTGTGTACTGTACATATAAAAGAATCCAAAAAAAGCACCCATACCAATAGCATGGAGACTAATTTTCATTCTCCGATTAATCACGGCAGCAACTAAGGCTGCTAAAGCCCCTCCAAGCACCATACTATTTAAGATAGCTGGTATCCATATTTGTTTAGATTGAAATTGAAGGAAGAAAAATAAGATGAAACAATATAGCCCGGTAATTAAAATAGGAGTATTTCGTTCTTCTCGATTCTCCATGCTAAACGAAGAGATTGTTTTATTCATTTTCAGCATGGCAAATGAGATACCTGGTGCTATTACAATAAAAGCAAAAAATAAAATGATAAATAGCATTTTAGCTATAAAAGGCATGTAAAATAGCGATTCTGCACTTCGATAAGAATTTGCATATACAGGTAAGAATAATGCGATTAAAAGTGCATAAATGGGTGTAAATAAAGGTAAGAACACCCAAGAAATCAAGGTGGCAAATTTTCTCATTTATAATTCCTTTCTCAATCTTGCTACGGGGATATTGAGTTGTTCTCTATATTTTGCAATGGTTCTTCGAGCGATGTTATAACCTTTATCCTGTAAAAGTTTAGCTAATTTATCATCTGTTAGTGGTCTTCTCTTATTTTCATCTGACACAGCTTCCGATAAAATTTGCTTTACTTCCCGTGTAGATACTTCTTCTCCTGAATCTGTAGAAAGCGATTCAGAGAAAAAATATTTTAACGGAAAAGTTCCGTATTGTGTTTGTACGTATTTTGAATTAGCTACACGGGAAATAGTAGAGATATCTAGGCCTACTATTTCAGCAATATCTTTAAGAATCATAGGTTTCATGGTAGTTTCATCTCCTGTCAAGAAGAAATCTTTTTGATACTCCATGATGGTACTCATAGTTCCTAGTAAAGTATTCTGTCTTTGTTGGATAGCATCAATAAACCATTTAGCTGCATCTAATTTAGATTTTACAAAGGTGAGTGCTTCTTTGTCGGCACGACTCATTTTGGCTCCTTCGGAATATGTTTTTAGCATGGTTTTATAGCCCTGACTAATTTTTAAATCAGGTGCATTTCTTCCATTTAAGGTCAATTGTAATTCTCCATCTTCCTCAATAACCATGAAATCGGGAACAATTTGTTGAATGGCTCGTGAGGCTTCTTTATGTGAACCACCTGGTTTTGGATTTAATCGAATGATCTCATTAACGGCATCTTTTAAATCATCTTCCGAAATCTCTAATTTTTGTATTATCTTTTGATAGTGTTTTTTTGTAAATTCTTCAAAGAATTCTTCCAACACTTTTAAGGCTGTGTAACGTGTAATATCTCCATTCTGCCTTCTTTCCATTTGAAGAATTAAACATTCTTGTAGGTCTCTAGCACCTACTCCAGCAGGATCTAGTGTCTGTACTTTTTCTAATACTTCCTCTACCTTATCTTCTGTAGTACTAAAATTTTGAGAGAAAGCTAAATCATCTACGATAGATTCAATATCTCGTTCTAAGTACCCTGCATCGTCGATATTTCCAATGAGGTATGCAGCTATTGTTTTTTCTTCATGAGTCAAATCCAATAGATTCAATTGACCAACTAAATATTCATGGAAAGTTGTCCCAGAAGCTAATGGTACAGATTTTTCTTCATCGTCTTTACTTTTATTCGAAATGGATGTTTTATAAGACGGTGTTTCGTCATCACTCAAATAATCATCTATGTCGATATCTCTCTCGTTATCCGTATCTCTTTCTTCGTAATCATCCTGTGTAGTATCCTGCTGATAATCCTCTTCCTCATTTTCTCTCCCTTCTTCTAAAGCTGGGTTTACTTCTAACTCTTGCTTTATACGTTGATCTAATTCAACGGTAGGCACTTGCAACAACTTCATTAATTGAATCTGTTGTGGCGAGAGCTTCTGCTCCATTTTTTGAGAAAGTGATTGTTTTAATGCCATAATTTATATTTTCAAACCTTAAAGTAAGAATAAATATTTAAAATCCTACGTCTTCGATTAAAATTCCGCATTCCCCGGAGTTCTTGGGAAAGGAATAACATCTCGAATATTCGTCATCCCTGTTGCAAACATCACCATACGTTCAAATCCTAAACCGAAGCCGGCATGAGGTACTGTACCAAAACGACGTGTATCCAAATACCACCACAATTCTTTTTCAGAGATATTGAAATCTGCACACTTTTTTTGGAGAATATCTAACCTTTCCTCTCTTTGAGAACCTCCCACTATCTCTCCAATACCAGGGAATAAAACATCCATTGCAGCTACTGTTTTTCCATCTTCATTTTGACGCATGTAGAAAGCCTTAAAAGAAGCAGGATAATTCGTGATAATTACAGGGCATTTGAATTCTTTTTCTACCAGATAACGTTCGTGTTCTGATTGCAAGTCTGTTCCCCAATCCACATCGTATTTGAATTTCTTCTTTTTGTAATGATTTGAATTGCGCAATATTTCAACCGCTTCGGTATAAGTAATACGTTTAAAATCATTTTTTACCACGAACTCCAAGCGTTCAATTAAACTCAAAGGATTACGCTCATTTTCTGGTTTACTCTTTTGTTCCTCTGCATCACGATTATTTAGAAATGCTACATCATCTTTGTAGTTTTCTAAAACATAAGCACACAAATATTTTAAGAAAGATTCTGTTAAATTCATATTATCTTCCAAATCATTAAATGCCACTTCTGGTTCTATCATCCAGAATTCGGCTAAGTGACGAGAAGTATTCGAATTTTCAGCTCTGAAAGTTGGTCCGAAGGTATAAACCTTACCTAAAGCCAATGCTGCTAATTCTGCTTCTAATTGTCCAGATACAGTTAGGTTTACCGGACGTTCAAAGAAGTCTTGACTGAAATCTACTTTTCCATCTTTTTTTGGAATGTTATTTAAATCAAAATTGGTCACGTGAAACATTTCACCTGCTCCCTCTGCATCTGAAGCAGTTAAAATAGGAGTATGTATATTAAAGAAACCTCTGTCGTTAAAGAATTTGTGTATAGCGAAAGTTAAACCATGTCTAATTCTGAAGACTGCACCAAAAGTGTTTGTTCTAAAACGTAGGTGCGCTTGTTCTCTCAAGAATTCTAACGAATGTTTTTTAGGCTGCATTACAGTCTTCTGTACATCATCTGGGTGTGCTTCTCCAATGATTTGAACTGTATCTACACTAATTTCAACAGCTTGTCCTTTTCCTTGAGATTCTATCACAGTTCCACATACTTCGATTGCAGCAGCAGTGGTAATCTTATGTAGAATAGTTTCATCGAAGTTTTCAAAGTCTATAACAGCTTGAATCGTATGGATAGTAGATCCATCATTAATTTGGATAAAACGGTTGCTTCTAAATGCTCTAACCCAACCTCTTACGATTATTTTCTCACCTATTTTCGGAGAGGATAATAATGTTTTGATTTCGACGTGTTTCATTCTTCTAAATTTACAGTGTACAAAAATAGTAAGTTTCAGGAGATGAAGAAGAAGCTAGTGGAAAATATTGGTATGGGATCAGATTAGTATTAGTATTTCCTGTGTATTTTTACACCATGCAAGAAAACTCCTATACATTTCCTCCTGCTGAGACTGCCGATAAAGATGGTTTACTTGCGGTGGGAGGCGATTTATCCCCCCAGTGTTTACTTGCAGCTTATCGTGCAGGTGTGTTTCCTTGGTTTAATGAAGGAGAGCCCTATTTGTGGTGGACTCCCAATCCACGTATGGTACTTTTTCCAGAAAAATTGCATATTTCCAAAAGTATGCATCAATTATTGAATCAGCAGAAGTTTAAAGTGACTGTGAATCAAAATTTTGTAGAAGTAATTTTGAATTGCGCACGTATGACACGCAAAGGACAGCAAGGTACGTGGATTACGAATGAAATGAAAGAGGCGTATATCCATCTGCATGAATTGGGCTATGCTTATTCAGTAGAAGTGTGGCAAGATGCTGAATTAGTTGGTGGCTTATATGGTATTTACTTAAAAGAAAAGCATGTGTTTTGTGGAGAAAGTATGTTTGCCAGAGTAAGTAATGCCTCAAAGTATGGGTTTATCACCTTTGTGCAAAGATTGCAAAGAGAAGGCGTTAAACTTATAGATTGCCAAATCTATACCCCTCATCTTGCAAGTTTAGGGGCAGAAGAAATACCTAGAGAAAAGTTTTTAGCGTTTTTGAAATAACTCTACTTCTTTTTGTATCCTGGTATTTCACATTCCCATTTATCTGTGGCGTTCTTATAAATATCTGTTTCTAGTTTCTTGCAATCATTATCGGCTTGTGCTTTCTTCTTTTTATTCATTTCATAATGAGCTATTTCATTAGCATCACTGGTACATTGACATGTCCAATCTTTCTTACAAGCAGTTAAACTCATAACAATAACTATTATTATTAGATAGGATTTCGCACATTTCATAAAATAGGTTTTGATTATTATAAAGATAGTATAAATTTTATTCCTTTTAAAAATTGTACTTTTGTTTTTCAAATTTTGGCTATGGCATACATTGATACACATGCACATCTTTATCTGGAAAATTTCGACGAGGATCGAAAAGAGGTTATGCAACGAGCCATTAATGAGGGTGTTGAAAAGATTTTTCTTCCAAATATTGATGGTACTACTTTGCCTGCTGTAGAGAAAATGGTAAAAGATTATCCCGATACATGTTATCCGATGATAGGTATTCACCCTTGTGATGTTCGCGCTGACTGGGAGGAACAGTTAACGGAGATTAGATCACTCTATAAAAAAGATTTTCATGTTGCCATTGGGGAGATCGGAATTGACTTATATTGGGATAAGACGTTAAAAAAGGAGCAAATACTATCATTTACTGAACAAATACGCTGGGCAAAAGCAGAAGGACTTCCTATTGTGATACATAGTAGAGATTCCTTTGATGAGATTTTTGAAGTTATGGATAAAGAAAATGATACTTCTTTGTTTGGGATCTTTCATTGCTTTACAGGTACAATAGAGCAAGCGCATCAGATTATTGATTATGGTGGTTTTAAATTGGGAATAGGAGGTGTGGTTACCTTTAAAAATAGTCATTTAGATGAAGTTATAAAGGATATAGATTTATGTCATTTGGTATTGGAAACAGATGCTCCATTCTTAACCCCGGCTCCTTTTCGTGGGAAAAGAAACGAAAGTTCATATATTCCGCTCGTAGCTAAGAAACTTTCTTCTATCTTTGGGATAGATGAAAATGAGATTGGAAGAATTACCACTCAGAATGCATTGGAAGTATTCAAAATAAAGTAATCCCTATGGAAAAATCAAAGGTACTTTTAATTTATACAGGAGGAACAATTGGAATGATTGAAGACCCTAAAACGGGCGTATTAATTCCTTTTGATTTTGAACACTTACATCAGCAGATTCCTGAATTATCGCGTATTAATGCTCAGTTGAGTGTGGAGTCTTTATCCGAATCGTTAGACTCTTCCGATATGCATCCCAATAATTGGAAAGAAATGGCCATGATTATTGAGAAAAACTACAATTCTTTCGATGGTTTTGTAATTCTTCATGGAACAGATACCATGGCATATACAGCAAGTGCATTAAGTTTTATGCTCCAAGGTATTAAAAAACCTGTAATACTTACAGGTTCACAACTTCCAGTTGGTACTATACGTACAGATGGAAAGGAAAATCTAATTACTTCAATTGAAATAGCAGCTTGCAAGGATCAAAAAGGAGAGAGTATAATTCAAGAAGTAGCTGTTTATTTTGAGTATTCACTTTATCGTGGTAATCGCACTACGAAAGTTTCGGCCAATGCTTTTGAAGCTTTTCTTTCTCCTAATTATCGAGAACTAGCTGTGGCTGGGATTGATATTGATTATCATGCGGATGCTTTTCTTCGTACATCTCTTTCTACACCATGCTTCCGTTATGAAATGGATGAAAAAGTTGCACTCATGAAGATATATCCAGGTTTTTCTGTGAAAGTTTATCAGGAACTATTTGATGTTAATCTAGTAGATGCAGTTGTTATTGAGTCCTTCGGAGCTGGAAATATTCCCAATAGCTCTGATTTACATAAGATGATTGAAAACTATATTCAAGCAGGAGGTATCGTAATCAATATCACACAATGCTATTCTGGAAAAGTAGCACAAGGGAAATATGCAAATAGCGTCAAATTAAAAGAATTAGGTGTAATTAGCGGTAGCGATTTAACTACGGAAGCAGCAATCACCAAAATCATGTTCCTTTTGGGTAATTATTCGGATAAAGAACAAATTAAAACACTTATGCAACACGCATTAGTAGGCGAGATGACTCTATAATCTCATCCCTTGGAAAGAATTTAGATTACTTTCTCTAATCGTAATGGTTTTGTATATAATAAATAACCTTCAGTGGGCTTTCCGCTCATTTCGTTAAGAGCTATACAGTAATTATTTACCTGCTTTTTATAACTTGGACGAGGGGTCCCTGATTTAAAATCAACTACTGTAATACTTCTATCGGAAATGTATATTTTATCCGGACGTTTCATTTCTGTTTCATTGATGATGATGTCTTGTTCGTTTATGGTCTGATTCGCCGTAAAAACAAACGCTTGCTGAGATAGAAGTTGGAGCACTTCTTCTACTGTCTGAGCAATTTCATCTTTCCATTGTTTATTGATTTTACCCGTAGTGGTGAGTTCTTCAATAATAGATGTTATATCAGATAAATGAGTAATTCTTGAAAGTGCCAAGTGAATCTGATTTCCTTTTTGTTGTTCTTCACTTAAATTCTCCGTATCAAGGGCTTCTTCATCTTGCAAAGCTAATTTTGGAAACCATAAGAAATCAGTTAGGTTCGTAGCGTGAAATTCCTGAATATCTGATTCGGCAGCTTTGGTATTAACTTTTGAGTGTAATTCTCCTATTTGGAAGGAGTTGTCAGTTATTTCTGTAGCAATCTCAGGATGGTTCCAATTCTGAATAATTTCTGTTATTACTTGACTAATAGATGAATAATCCTTCTCTTTTTCCTTATTAGATTCCTCCAAATACACATATAAACGGTGAATGGGTCGAGTAAAAGCTACATATAAGGTGTTCAACTCATCTAAGAATACTCGTTCATATTCTTCGTTGTATGCGTTAACCATATAATCGGGAATATAATCTTTTCCTTGTTGCTTTATTCGAGTATATAGTAAGCTACCATCATCTGCAAATAGAAAATGAGTGTTTCGAGAAGTAGAGATATTCCAGTCAACTTTTGGCATTATAACGATTGGAAATTCTAACCCTTTTGATTTATGAACCGTCATAATTCGAATAGCATTTTCATTTTCTGGCATTTGGAGCGAACTCTTATATAACTTTTCATGCCATCTTTCCATAAAAACACGGATATCTGGACCTTCGTGTAAATCAAATTCTTGAAACAACTCCATTAAATGATGTAAGTATGGATTAGATAGTTCATCCTTATGGAGTATCTTCATCAATTTTTTGCCTAGATCGTACATGTTTTCATACGGAAAAAATAAGCCGTTGATGTTCCCAAAGAAGTCAATAGCAAATTGTATGAAATTAAAATTTCCCACCTTTTGATTTATCCAATAGGGTAGAAGTGATTCAACAGGATCTTTATTGAGTGAAACCAGATATGTAGTAGCAAATTTAATTTGCAGTGATTTATTTCCTTCGTTTCTTCGTAAATTGATATAATCTATACATAATTGAACGCTTTTATCTGAAGAAACAATTAAACTATCAGAAGAAACAATGGCATATCCCGCATTGATTAATATCTGAGCAAATAGATTTCCTTCTTTATTATTTCGGCAAAGCACACAGATATCTCCTGGACTGAATCCATCCTTTATACAGGAATCTACTTTATCTAATAAGAAAATATCTTCTTTACATGTTTTTTTGGGTTCTAGATGAAAATGTACAGCCCCTCCTTCATTACCCATTGGGTTTTGTTTGATATCTGCATAATATTCACTTAGATTTTTAGGTGAACGCGCTAGAAAATCCAAAAAAAAGTCATTATTGAATTGAACAATTTCTTTACTAGAACGGTAGTTATCTTGGAGAGGTAGTTTTTTACCTTGAATTTTAAAATAATGAGATATCTGTTGTAGATTCTGATTCTTTTCTGGATTATATATTTCTGGCAAAGCAACGAATTGTTCTACTAAGCCATTTCTAAACCGATAAATAGCTTGTTTAGGATCCCCTACAATTAAATTATCATGATTATGTGAAATTGATTCATGAACTAAAGGAATTAGGTTTAACCATTGTAAACGACTTGTGTCTTGGAATTCGTCTAGTAAATAGTGATTATATCTATTACCTAATCTTTCATAGATATAGGGAGCCTTTTCTTCACTTAATAAGGTAGAAATCTTTAAACCAAATTCGTATATACCGATGATATTTTCTTTTTCTTTATATTCCTCAAGTTCATTCGCAACAAACTTCAGAAGAGCCAGATTATAGAAATCCTTCCGCCTTATTTGTAGAGTAAAATATTTTTTTGCTTTGTCTTCTTCGTAGGTGATTAAATCTTGCACTCGCCTTAAGAGTTGTGCATCCATAGGTTTTTTTAACACCTTTTCATCATTATTCAGATAGGCGGTAATATAGCTATTTGGAGCATTGACTTTGGAAATACTTCTCTCATCCAATTTGGATAAAAGATGGAACATGCCACCACTTTTTCCACCTTGGTAATATTCTTCTGGAGAAGTTCCAAGTGAAACAAAATATTCAAATAATTCCTTACATCTAGTTTGATGTTCAATTTCTATCTGTTTAATTTCATTTTGGATGTTTTCATAGGTATCAGTATCGAATGTCTGTTGGAGTAATTCTTTGATATATTTTTGGTCACGCTCTTTAGTGAGTACTTTACTAAAATCAGCTAAATTATCTTTAAAATCCCACCTGTTCCCATCGTCAGAATTGCGTTTTGCATACGTAACAGTCAGATTAGTGATTTCTTCCTCGCCTGTAACACCAATTCGAGAGATAAGTTCATCGATAACCTCATTGAGCATTGAATCGGCATCTAAGCTTACCTTAAAATTATCTTGTAAATCTAGGTCTTTGCTAAATGTACGAATCAAACGTAAACTAAATTTGTCAATAGTTAGCACATTAAAATCGGCATAATTGTGTAATATATTTGAAAGTACATTACCTGCTCTTTTTTCGATTTCTTGAGGAGAAAGTTTAGTAGATTTAATAACCCCATTTATGATGCTAGTTACTTTCTTCTTTTCCCCATCTGTGAGTGAATTTGGATGTGCTAACCAATTTAACGCTTGTATGATACGTTCACGCATTTCAAGGGCTGCCTTATTGGTAAAGGTCATAGCCAAGATATGTGAAAACTGATTAGGGTTGAAACCATTTACTGGATGATTCCCCAGCACTAGTTTTAAATAGCTTTGTACTAAAGAAAAGGTTTTACCAGAGCCTGCTGAGGCACTGTAAACTAAAAGAGGTTTCTTTTCCTTTTCCGCCATTCTTTACTCTATTTTGGCAATTTGGAAAATCCCATATTATAAAGCGTAAAGCTATAAATATCGGCATATTGTTGAATCATCTTACTGACTGGTGTTCCAGCTCCATGTCCCGCATCAGTTTCAATGCGTATTAATACAGGATTATCACCTGTCTGCTTTGCTTGTAATTCTGCAGCAAATTTAAAGCTATGAGCAGGAACCACTCGGTCGTCATGGTCTCCTGTCATAATCATTGTTGCAGGATACGCTACGCCTTCTTTAACATTATGGACAGGTGAATATCCTTTTAAATATTCAAACATTTCTTTACTATCTTCTGCAGTTCCATAATCATAAGCCCATCCAGCTCCTGCGGTAAATTTGTTGTATCTTAGCATATCTAATACACCTACAGCAGGAATAGCTACTTTCATTAAATCTGGACGTTGCGTCATGGTTGCTCCCACTAATAAACCACCGTTTGAACCACCGCGAATAGATAGGTAGTCTGAAGAAGTATATTTATTTTCTATTAAATATTCAGCAGCAGCGATGAAATCATCAAAAACATTTTGTTTTTGCATTTGGGTACCTGCATTGTGCCATTCTTGACCATATTCTCCACCTCCTCTTAAATTGGGAACAGCATATACTCCTCCTAATTCCATCCAAACGGCACTCAATACGCTAAAACTTGGAGTTAAGCTAATGTTAAATCCGCCATACCCGTATAACATGGTTGGATTCTTTCCCTCTAACTTAATACCTTTCTTATAGGAAATAATCATAGGAACTTTTGTTCCGTCTTTAGAAGTATAAAACACTTGTTGACTTTCATAATCATTCGGATTAAATTTAATTTTAGATTCTATAAATAATTCGGATGTACCTTGTTGAATATTGTATTTATAGATAGTACCAGGAACTACATAATTTGTGAAAGAATAATACAGTTCCTGCTCTTCTTTTTTAGATCCAAAACCACTTACTGTACCAATACCTGGAAGTGCAACTTCCCGTATAAGTTTTCCTTCGTAATCGTATTGCAGAACATGTGAAATGGCATCTATCATGTAGCTTGCAAAAATATTTCCACCTGCAATGCTAGGAGAAAGTACATTTTCAGTTTCAGGAATAAAATCTACCCAATTTTCTGGAGAAGGATTTGCAGCATCAACGGTAATAATTTTACCATTGGGAGCATCCTTATTGGTATATAGATATAATTTTGAGCCTATATTGTCAAGTAAATAAGTGTCGAAATCATGTGTTCCAATTATTGTTACGAAAGGACTATGTGCTTTGGTTAAGTCTTTAATCATAAGCATATTTCCAGTAGTTGAGATGCTCCCGCTCACCAATAGATAGTGATTATCTTCCGTTACACTACCTGAAATATAGCGATGTTTTTCCGATGCATTAGCCCCGTATATTACTTTATCTTCTTTTTGATGAGTGCCTAATTTGTGATAGTAAAGTTTATGCTGGTCAGTCATAGCAGACAGTTCACTACCTTTTGGCTTATCATAACTGGAATAATAAAACCCTTCTTCTCCTTTCCAAGAGAGTCCGCTGAATTTAATATCTATTAAAGTATCTTCCATTAATTCTTTTGTAGCCGTATTCATTATGAGCACCTTTCTCCAATCACTACCTCCTTCGGAGATGCTATAGGCTAGTTTACTCCCATCTTCGGAAAAGCTGGTAGCATCTAATGAAATAGTACCATCTTCTTTAAATTTATTTGGATCAAGGAAGACTTCTGCTTGATTAGGATTTTCTCCTTTTCTGTATCTATATAAAACAAATTGATTTTGTAGTCCATCGTTTTTATAGAAGTAAGTATAATCCCCTTCATGGAAAGGAGCTCCTATTTTTTCGTAGTTCCAGATTTCAGTTAAACGTTTTTCTAAATCCTTTTGATAAGGTATCTTACTTAAGTAATCATAGGTAAGTTTGTTTTGAGCTTTTACCCATTCAGCAGTTTCTTCACTTCTATCATCTTCTAGCCAACGGTATGGATCTTTCACTTCTATTCCGAAGTAAACATCAACCGTATCTACTTTTTTTGTGTCGGGATATATCATGGTTAATTTTTCTTGAGTTTTTTCAGTACAACTTATCAAAAGGAGCGCTAGTGGAAAGGCAATGAATTTAGATTTCATAGTTTGAATTTTAGAGATACTAAAGATATAAATTTTATGTTATAAAATGTTATCATAAAAAAAGGGGATTCTCAGAATCCCCTTTTTAGGTTTTATTTTAATTTCCTTATTCTAGAATTAATTTCTTTTGAATTAATTTGTCGTTTTGACGAATCTTTAAGATATAAACTCCTTTAGCGGCTTTATTATTTACAGCTAAATTCATCATAGACTGACCCATTGGTAGTTCAGAAGTACTGATAACTCTTCCAGCAATGTCATATAGTTGAACATTTGCTCCACCCCATTGAGTTGCATCATAGTTTATATTCCAACCTGTTGAGGCATTACTTGGATTTGGGTAAACACTGATTTGACTATTTAAGTCTTCCGCATCTGTAGCAAGAACACCACTTACATTGATATTATCGATAGAAATGTTATTAGATTGATCAGAAGCTAAATATTCAAATTTAAACATTACATGACTTTTATTAAGAGTTGCCACGCTAAATGATGCATTGGTCCATGTAGAATTTGCATCTGGTTTAAAAGATTCCCATCCTGTTCCGTTGTTTACCAAATTTTTAGGTAATATCTTATTTCTCAATTGCCAAGAATTTCCACAGTCAATTGAAGAATATACCCAAAGTTCTTCAGTCATTTCTGTTAAGCTTGTAGCATCAGTTGCACAAGCATAATCAAATGAAAGAGTACCATTGCTAACTAACGATAAATCCATAGGTTGAGTTACAAATGAAACCTTAGAACCTCCTCTTCTCACTTTGAAGAATGACTCAGGAGATAATGGAAGTGGATTTGTATAAGGGTTAGACATATCCAAGAAGATAGCACCTGATCCGTTTGTTCCTACATTTGGAAGTACTTCCCAAGCATAGTCATAGTTTTGAGGATTCAATGCAATTCCAGCATATTGTTGACTAGGAGTATTGAAATCAATATTTACTAATCCATTGAATACTGGCCAATTTGGAGCAATCCAAATAAAGCTTTCTTTTGTAATGGTATTACTTTTCCCATGATCTTCCACTTTTAAGGTAACAGTTTTCCATCCTGGAGAAGTAAAAGAAACGGTAGGGTTAACATCATTTGAAGTTGTAACGTCTGCATCTTCAAAAGTCCAAGTATATGTTGGACTGCTTGTAGTAATTCCCCATGAATAATTGTTGAATTTCACAGAAGATCCCACACAAGAAACGATTTCTTTTGAATTGGTGAAGAAGTCAGCCACAGGATCTGCAACCACTCCATCAGGAATAGAGTTAGCTAAATTTGCTTCACTTACCATTGTCATTCTACCAGATGTATTTGATTTTAATGAGGTTCTCATATATTTCACCTGAAGTTGGGTAAACATGTGGCTGCAATATGAGTAGTCCATGTAATTCTGGAAATTCTCAACAACAGTATCGTTACAAATCATAGCATTATCAGGGTATGTTTTTCCAGAATGTGGAGGATATCCTGAAGGATAAGATTGATTCAAAGGACAGAAATCATATCCTCTTGTTCTTGGAGTATCTTCAATTCCATCATCACCGCAAGCTTGCATTGGATCATTGTTATCACCCCAAACGTGTGGCAATCCTAAATAGTGACCTACTTCATGTGTTACTGCACGTGATGAATACGGATTACTAGTACCATTATCTGCAACATAATTATGAAGAACAACTACTCCATCCATAAATCCAGCAGCGCCTTCAACGTTAGTTGGATATTGAGAATATCCAGCAGCACCAGAATAAATCTTCTTAACAGTCCAAATATTTAAATAACGACTTCTTGGCCACTGGTCTAATTTGGAATATGCATCTCCGATATTAGATTCATGAGTAAAATGTCTTACAATACCAGTAGTAGGGTTACCAACTGGATCTTGTGTAGCTAATTTAAATCGGATATATGCTTTCCCTATGATTGATTGAAATTCAGGGATAACACTTGCTGTATCAGCATTTAACTTTGCATAATCTCTATTTAAGATATCAATTTGTCTATGGATTTGAGCATCTGAAATATTTTCTACACCATATTCATGAAGAACATGAAAAACTACTGGAATGGTAAAAATAATAGTATCTGGCTCTTCACCATCTTTGTCAAACACTCCGTTTGAGTTCCTAAATTGAGCCATCTGTTCATAGAAGGCCTCTTTTAGTTCGGGATGAGTTGCCCATAAATCGTTGGTTAATTCACTTGTTCCACACCAATTATCTTGCTGAGCTCCCACAAAAAGAGGAAATGCTAAAAGAATATAAATCAGATACTTCATGTTATAAAATTTAATTATTTGTTTCTTTTTTAGTTGTGCCTTTGTTTTACTATTACGTATTCAACATGTATAACGTTGGCTAAATTCATAAATAAATCAAGATGTCAAATATACATTATTTTTATTTATTTCAATAACTTCCTTCTAATTTTTATAGAAAAAGAGAATATTCTAAATGCACAACGGGTTATTCTAATATCCTTTTAAATTTGATTTCCAAATAGAATCCTTTTGTTCGGTTGTCCAGTTATATTTTCCCTGATAGATACCTTTACTTTCCCAATCGCCATACATAGGGTTTGGCAGTACAATAAAATTATACCCGAATTTTAAATGAATCGCATCTACAATCTGATTGCGTTTTTGAGTTGAATTTACAATAAATTCAGAAGAGAAATCGGATAGATTATCTCCCATGAATAATAATACAGTATAGTTTGCTAATACCTTGTCAAAACGTACTTGTTTAGAACTCTCAGTAGTTTTAAATAACAGATGCTCATTATCTGCAAATGGAAATTGAATCTGTTTCATATTCTCCAACGTAGCTTCCTTCTCATGTTCCATACGGTTTGAAATGTAAAACACCTCAACTCCTTTGTTTTTCGCATAATTTAGAAAATCAGTAGCTCCTGGAATAGCCAGTGCCGTTTTATGATTTACCCAATCTGTCCAGTCTGCTGCTGTATATTCTTTGTTGTCTAAAATTAAACGTGCATTGTATGGGCTATTATCCATTACTGTTTCGTCTATGTCCGTGATAATTGCAAGTTTTTTCCCTTTGAGCGATTCATCTGCTAGAAATTGATCCAAACGCAATTGGGCAAGATTAAATGCTTGATAGCATAAGGCTCTATATTCACCAGCATTTTGTTGCCAAAGTACTGATTGGATGGAATATTCTCGAGTATTATAAATATGTGCATCTTCTTCTTGTGAAACTGTATTTTTTGTAGTTGAACAGCTTAGAAGAATAGCAAAAGCTAGGATAAAAGATACAAATTTGTATTTCATATGTTCAAAATTAGATGGGCTAAATTACTAATTTTAGTGAGAGTGAACAAGAGGGAATTTCCACATTTGTGAAATTTGGTTATATTTTTGTTATTTTTAAAACCAAAACACGTATCATGATAAAATCGATCCATACCCTTTTATTCATTGTAATCATAACTTTACCAACAATATATTCTCAAACTATTGAATTTCCGAATGGAAAATTCCCATTTACGCAAACCGTGGAATGGTCTGGAAGGGGAAGTTTATTTTATGCTTCAGATCCATCAGGTAAAACAGAAGAAATTAATATCTGTCTTTTAAATCAAACTGGAGTTATTGACTGGACCCGTTCAGTATATCCAAAAGCTAAGGGAACTCATTTGATTTTATCAGGGATGGCAGATTACTTTTATTTTGTAGATGATTTTGTACCTGTGAATAATGCTATTCGCTATAATCAGGTGAATATCAGCGGAAGCGTGACTCCTACTAAAGTGGATTTACTCAATGTGATTAGTAGTTATAAATACCGAAATATAGTAGATCTTGTGTTAAAGGATGTAATTAGTACGCCAAAATCTTTGGTTTTTTATTTTCAGCTTACGACTCCAGATAAAACAGCGATTGAGAATATTTTTGTTTCCATTACCCATCATAATAACCGTGTATATCATTGCAAAGGACCTGTTTCACATCCCGACTTAATTTCTCAGGGAAAAGAGGATGCTTTTGTCTTTTCGGGGGCTTTTGAAGATGCTATTTCATTCTCTCGATTTGCAGGAGGTGCAGTAGAATTTTTCTCATTTTCGTCAAAAGCTGAGCCATTAGTGGGGCATACCTATAAAATTACGGGAGCAGATGCCATTTCTTCTAAAATCCATTTTGTGTCTCTAAACGGAAGCGCCTATATTGAAAAAGAGATGAAACGTATAGCCACTGCCTATGGAAAAGGAATATTTGTAAATGGATATTTTTATTATGTGATGAATGACGCTAAAGACCGTTGTTTAAAGATATTTAGAAGAGATGATAAAGGAAACCTTGTACAAATAAATACATGTGAAAATCCTGCAAAATCGGCTAAGAAATACAGTGGTGATATTACGTTTATCAGTTTGGGTGAAAAATTGATTGTGATTGGAGATATTGACAAAAGCGTAAGCGCTTTTGAAATTTTAAATGATAAGGTAACTTCCATAGATGCTGCCAAAGTGAATAAGGATATAATTCAAAGAAATCCTAGTTCTTTCTATGTTGGAAATAATTCTTCACGTTTTATTCATTATATAAATGGGGCGCCTTATTACGTAGATCCTAGTGACTTGACACAAGCTATAATTTCCTTGAAAAAGCTCGATAAGTAGCCATACGTTATTTATTTCTATAGAATATAAGAATATGGTTCACTGATTTTATTTAGATTTGTTTGTTATGACAAAGATTTCTCATAAAATTCGGTGGATGTTGGTTGCTTTACTTAGCATCATCTTGTCATGGACAGCCTACACCGTCTTTTACAACACGAGAGCTGAAAAGGAATACAAACGATTTCAAGAAGAATTCTCTTTACTAGAGCAAAAGCAGTCACGTTTTAACCAAAAACTGAAAATAGATATTAGTAATCATACCATTGCTTCGCTTTGGAAATCAGAAAATCTACAAAAAAGTAATTATATTATTGCTATTTATAAGAATGAGTCTTTGATTTACTGGAATTCTAATCAAGTTGACTTAAAAAATAGATATTCTTCTAGTTCTGGACATTTTGTAGGTCGTTTTTCAAATGGATATTATCTAGTGGATCATTTTGATGTACATGACTTACATATATATGTAGGGAGTGAAATTAAACATCAGTTTTATTACGAGAATAAATCTTTGCAGAATGTGGTATCAGACTATTTTAAAACACCAAACAAAATCACGATTGATTGGGAACAAAATAAGGACAATAGACCTATTTTATCACAAGATGGCAATCCTTTATTTTACTTAACTATTTTAAAAGAAAAAACCATTGGGGCGTATGAACAACTCATCACCTTCCTTTTGTATCTCATTGGAATGATGTGTTTATTGGTTGCATTGAGTTTGTTTTTACGAGATTGGAGTGCTAAATTTCGTGTTATAATTTGGTTGTATCCTATATTTCTTTTGGTTCTTCGTTATTTATCTATTCAATATGAATGGATACACTTATTCAACGATTTTGCCCTTTTTGACCCAAGTTTATATGCTAATAATTTATGGATTCCAAATTTGGGAAGTTTGATGTTATCACTTCTGGTCATAGGAATAGTCATCTGGTGGGCACTTTACTTTTTGCGAAAAATGGATTATCCACAACAAATTAATAAGATTTTACTCTTAGTTTTTTATCTGGGATTACTTCTTTATTCAATTTTTATCCATTATATATTTCAATCCTTAATCGTCAATAGCTCCATATTTCTTGTAATAGATGAGGTTTCATCTCTTACACTTTATTCAATTATAGTGCTTACCCTTACCGCATCCTTGTTTTTATCTTATTTCTTATTAGCCAAACAAATTATAGAGGGAATCATACAAGCTAAATTCCAATTGAATCTAATTGCTATTGTATGGTTTGTAAGTGGGATGATTTTGATAGGATATATATTTGTTTCTAAGGAAACTTATGAAGGTATTTTCCCTGTCTTTATCAATGGTGTATTTTTTTATCTCTTAAGTAAAGGAGTTAAAATTAATGCATTGAAATATTCCTTGTTTTTTATCATCTTATTTAGTTTGTATAGTGCTGTTATTTTATTTGAAAATAACCAAATCAATGAGCATCAGAAAAGAGAGTTGTATGCGAATCAATTGGTAACGGATCAAGACCCTGCTATGGAGATAGAATATACTACTACCATTGAGAATCTAACCAGTAATTCCGAGTTTTACCAATTGGTTAAAAATAGTAAGTATTTTTCGAGTTCTGACTTTTCATTTCAATTAGAAAATTGTTGTTTTAATGGCTATTGGGAACGCTATGATTTGAATTTCCTCTTATTTGATGAAAAAGGGACTCCACTGCTGAATTCAGATGAATTCCAAAATAAAGAAGAAATTAACCGCTTGATTAGACACCATGCTTCTGCTTCAGCTATTGCCAAAGATTTGTATTTCATTCATGATTATTATCACCAATTAAGTTATTTAGGACATTGTCATTTAACACTTTCTGATTCTTCTCAGGTGGATTTTTATATTTTATTTAAATCAAAAAAGATTCCCGAAAAAATTGGCTTCCCACGTTTATTGATGAATGAAAAATCGAATGCACTTCAAAATATAGAAGCGTATTCATTAGCGCGTTATTCGAAGGGAAAATTAGTGATGCGGTACGGTGAGTATAATTATCCTATAATCTTACAAGCCATACCAAATGTAAAGACAATTACGTCAGGGTTTGTGAATTATAAAGGATTTAGCCATTTTATCTATCAACAAGAGGGCGGACAAGCTATCATCATCTCTCGACCCGCCAAGAGTTTTATTGAGAAATTGAGCACCTTCTCTTATTTAATTCTCTTTTTTGGTGTATTCGTGCTGGTATTATTGCCTTTCTTCTATGCTAGACAATTGTATCCCTTCCGTTCCATTAATTTATCCGTAAAGGTCCAATCCATGTTGATCACAATGGTGATTTCTTCCTTTATTGTTTTTGGAGTGGTCGCCATTAAAAATGTACAACAACAGTTTAGTACCAATGCAGAAGACAATCTCAAAGAAAAAATGTATGCTATTGATAAAGAGATTAATCACGAGTTTCGCGCCTTAGGAGTGGATACGCTATTTAGTTTCTCAAATATTCAGAATCTGAATAATTATATGAAGAAGTTAGCAAATACCTTTAGTACAGATGTTAATTTTTATACAAACAAGGGAGACTTATTAGCTACCTCTCAGCCTAAACTATATGCCAAGGGGATTAATTCTACATTGATGGATAATAGAGCATTTTATGCGATGAATTACCTAAAACGAAGTGAATTTATTCACCATGAATTGTATGGGAATCTAAGATTCTTATCTGGATATTTACCTATTGAGAATGTAAATAATGAATTTATAGGGTACCTCAATATTCAACATTTCTCCCGTCAAAATCTTTTTGAAAATCAAATGAATACGTTTATAGTGGCTGTTATTAATCTAACAGTGCTGATTTTGGTTATTACGGTGATTATTTCCATTATTGTTTCAGGTTGGATTACCTCACCACTTCGATTGATACAGCAGAGCTTCTCCCACATGGAGTTAGGAAAGGAGAACAAACCGATCAATTATAAAGGAGATGATGAAATTGGGGCACTAGTTAAGGAATATAATGATAAATTAAAGGAACTAGAACTCAAAGCTTTACAATTAGCACAAAGTGAAAGAGAAACTGCTTGGCGTGAAATGGCAAAGCAAGTAGCGCATGAAATTAAGAACCCATTGACACCGATGAAGTTGAGTATTCAACAATTCCAGCGTTCTTTTAATCCTGGAGATGACAATGCGCAAGAACGTATCAATCGCTTAGTAACTTCCTTAATTGAACAAATTGATGGGCTCACGCATATTGCTAATGAGTTTTCTAATTTTGCCAAAATGCCGAAAGCAAACGAAGAAGATCTTGATTTACTTCCTATACTGCATAATATTCAGGAATTGTATTCTTCTGCAGAAGTTCACATAGATATACAAACAGACCAACAGGAAAAATACGTAATTTTTGCAGATAAAGATTTAATCATTCGGGTATTTAATAACCTCGTAAAGAATGCCATTCAAGCTACTAAGGAGCATGAAGTCATTGATATACAGATTAAAATAAAGGAAGAAGAGGAGAGTTATCTCATTCAAATTCAGGATAATGGCCAAGGAATGACTGAAGAAATTAGCAGTAAAGTGTTTACTCCAAATTTTACTACCAAATCTACAGGTTCTGGTTTAGGTTTGGCAATGGTAAAACAAATTATTTCCAATCACAACGGAGAGATTTGGTTTGAAACCGTGTGGGGACAAGGAACAATTTTCTATATACAATTGCCCAAGAGAAAATAAACGATGAAAGTGATCTTAAATTCTAGGAATATTAGCGTGTTAAGTGTTATCATCTTTGCAGCATTATATTTGAATCGAGGATTTATTGATTATATCTGTTGGGATGTCTTTGGGCAATATGTATATCTACCTTCTGCTTTTATCAATCATACTTTTTATTTGCCTTTAGAGCATTTTGAAGTGCTAAATCAACACTATCACTTTTCTCCAACGCTATACCAGTTTAATGTTGTAGATGATATTGCTTATTCCAAATATACGAGTGGTCTAGCCATCTTATTTATTCCTTTCTTTTTGATTGGACATCTTTTTGCGAGCTGGTTAGGATATCCTTTAGATGGTTATTCTGAGCCGTATTCGTTGGCTTTTTGGGCTGGTTGTTTCTTTTATACTGCTCTAAATATTTTTGTATTGAGAAAAGTATTATTAATCTTTTTTAAAGATGAATTGGTTACTTGGTTGGTCCCTATTCTCTTCTTTGGCACGAATCTCTATGCACAATCCTTGATTCCAAGCACTTTCACCCACAATTTGGCATTTCTTTTCGTTGGCTTCCTGTTGCTGTCCACCAAAAAATTTCACGATGCTCCCTCTCTTAAGACAGGTTTATATTTGGGTATATCTTTAGGTTTCTTAGGATTGATACGTATTCCGGACTTACTGTTAGGAATCATCCCTGTATTATGGGATATCAAGAAATATGGTTCTTTGAAGAAGAAACTTCTCTTCTTTTGGAGTAAAAAGACGGCTTTTTTCTCCGTGCTAATAAGCTTTATGTTAATTATTGGAATACAACTGACTTTCTGGTATAGTCTAACAGGTCACTTCTTCATAGATTCTTATGCAACAGATCCAGGAGGAGGATTTGATTGGTTACGTCCACATACACTTCCTTTCTTGTTTAGCTTTAAGAAAGGGTGGTTTATTTATACACCTTTGGCATTGTTGGCGATATGGGGCTTTGTTCTTTTATTTAAAAAGAAAGGAAATGAGCAGATTTTGACGATTGCATTTCTTTTATTTTTATATGTTATGAGTACGTGGACGAATTGGTGGTATGCACAAAGTTTCTCCCAACGACCGATGATAGATATATATCCTATTGTAGGAATTGCTATTGGAACACTTTTCTTAAATGTAAACAGAAAATTTTGGCTATATCTATTTACTTGTTTTTGTATAGTTTTAAATGTTTTCCAAACGTGGCAGATGACGGCAGGGATTGTATCTGACTCGCAAATGACACGTGCGTATTATTTTTCTACCTTCGGACAACTTTCTCCTCCTACAGATTTACAAATCCATTTACTGGAAAAAGCCAGAAGTGATTATTATGATTTGTCTTTTGAAGACATGAATTTACAGTTGCTACATACGTGGAAAGAAGAAATTACAGATGGACAACTAAACCCTGAAGAGGCATATACTGATGATTATTACTTTGATATTTCGGAATATTATAAAGAAGATAAATTATATATTCTCCGTGCAAATTGGGAATTTATTCCGGAAAATTCCATTATACTCAATGGGCTGATGCCTAATATTACTACTCAATACAAGGGGAGAAGTTATGAATGGAGAGGTGGTTATGAGGGTAGTTATGACTTCTCCATAGATAGTCTTAACCATCAAATTCAGATGATTTATTTAATTCCTCATTTGCGGACTAAACACGATAAGATACGCGTACAGGTTTGGAATAGAGATGGTGTCTTTATTACATTCTCAGGGTTGAAGGTGGAATTATTTGAAATAATAGGGCGAAAATAGAAATATTCGTAGTTTTGTACTCAAATCACATACATTGAATATACACAAGCTTTCCATATTAATCCCAGCTTATAATGAAGGATCCACCATTCATTTAATTTTAGATAGAATTAGGGCTGTTGTTTTACATCAAAGTATCCAAAAAGAGGTGATTATTGTGAATGACTGTTCGACAGATGATACAGTGGAACGCATAGAAAAGTATAGGGAAAACAATCCAGACTTTCCGATTCAGTTGTTTTCGCAACCGTTTAACATGGGAAAGGGAGCGGCCATCAATCGCGCTATTCAAGAATGTACAGGAGATTACTTAATCATTCAAGATGCAGATTTGGAATATGATCCTGAAGATTACAATCAGCTGTTGCAGCCTGTTTTTATGGATAATGCCGATGTGGTTTATGGTTCTCGTTTTGTGGGAAATCAACCACACCGTATTTTGTTCTTCTGGCATTCAATCGGAAATAAGTTTCTGACTTTCCTATCTAATATGATTAACAATCTGAATTTGACTGATATGGAAACATGTTACAAAATGATCCGTTCTTCTATTGCTAAAAAAATTGTAATTAAAGAAAGTCGTTTTGGCATTGAGCCTGAGATTACTGCAAAGTTATCACGTGTTCCCAAAATTAAAATTTATGAAGTAGGTATTTCCTATTATGGCAGAACCTATGCAGAAGGGAAAAAAATTGGTTGGAAAGACGGGTTTAGAGCAATTTATTGTATTATTCGGTATGGGATAGCAGACTAAAGGCTTTTTATTCAAACTCAAATTCAGTTTCCTGTTCTTTTTTATTCTCTTTTTGCCATTCTTCTACTTTCTTTTGGAATTTTCCTTTCCGTTTTTCCTTATTCTCAGGAGAAAACTCATCGCTTTGTTTGGGATCTGTTCCAAAATCAAGAATGACCTTATCCTCTTTAAATTTCTCTGATTCTATCTTTTGAATGGTGGAATCTTTTTTATTAATTCCAAATCCTTCTTTTAACACACTTTTTAAATCTTCTTTAGCTTGATCTTCTTTCTCTTTTTTGGCCAACTTCTTAGCATCTTTATCCCAAGAGAATATGGGATTTTCTACTGTTCCTGTCATCTTTAGATAAACACGGAACCCTGTTTCATCATCTTCAATGTCTCCAAATTCAGAATGTTTTTTACTTTTTAAATCTCTGAATCTAAATTCAAAAGAATAGTCAATAGCATTATCAAAAGTATGTGTTCCTTCCAATGTTAAATCAATAGCGTTAGAGTTGATGACCATTTTAGGAATATAAATCACACCATTTTTGATACTGAAAGAGTTCTCAAAGGTAGCAAACTGTAAATTTAAGAGCCTTTCCTCAAAATCTTTCAGATTGGATTTTGAAATCATCAAACGAGCCGCAGAAGATTTTAAACTTTTAGTAATCTCTTTAAATGTTTCGACATTTATCAAAGCTCCATCCGTTATTTGGATGGAGGTTGTGACATCAAATTTATCTTTTACTATTTTTTGTTCATACAAATCAAAAGGAGCAGTCATATTGAGCAGAATACTTGCTTGCCCCTTGATATTGTCGGCAGAAATTACGGTCTGATCAAAATTATTCCATTCCTTAAAGAGAGGGCTAAATTTTACAGCATCGGATTTCAAATTGGCGTTTACTACCAGATACATAGGACTTGTTTCGGTTAGGGTTAAGTTTCCTACCACTTTAGCACCCGAATTTACACCTTCAAGATAAGGAAAAGTGAGTTCATGTGCCCCAAAACTCATCTTTGTTTGGATAGATGAATATTTGTGTCCACTGTATTCTACTGTATTTAACATGAGTCGCACATTGCCACTAATATTATCAGGTAAGAGCCATGTCTTAATAGGCTCTGATGTGCTACCTGCGTTGCTAGCTAAATCTTCTATATTGAGATAATTACTGGAGATATCTGCATCTATATATAAGTTACCTTGTTTATTGATATACTTTGCAATCTGGTTAAATTCTCCATCAAATTGAGCAGAAGATTTATTGATATTTAAGGTTAGCCCAGTAATAGCAGCTGCCTGATTTCGTATGGTTAGTTGACCTTCTGGAATAAGAATCTGACGAGAATCATCTGCCCATTGTACTGCTATTTGATGTAAATCTAAGGAAGCCTTTACATCATTAAACTGAACATCCTTTACGACGTTGTTTACAAGTGCCAGATTGATGTCAAAATTCCCCTGTACATCTATATTTCCCGATAAATCTTGTAAACCTGAGAAGGAGAAAAAACTAGAAATAGCCTTGAGGTCGAGTGTTCCGTTGGCTTTACCGACAAAACGAGGATGGTTAAAATTGGTGATGCGTAGATTTCCCTGAAAATCTTTATTAAGCGAATGAAATTGAATAGAAGTGAGTGATAAATGTTCACTATCTGTACTTACCCCATTGGAATATTCTCCTGTGAGTTGGATATTGGAAAGTGTAAACTCTTTTTCAGACAGACTACCATTACTTATGGCAAAATCAGCATCAATAGCGATCGCTTCAGTTTTACTCCCCTTCCCTTTGATGTATAGATTAAAATCTACAGTTCCTTTCCCTTTTAGTCTGTCAACTACTTCTAATTCCTGAAATGCAAAATTCTTTGCCACATCAATTAAATCGAGCTGTTTAGCGCTTATGTAAAAATTCACGTTATAATCACTTACCCTCCCTGTAATTGAAAAAGGTAAATCGTTAATTTTCAGTTTTGCCGATTTAATCTCAAAGATATTATTATCGTAATCCATTTGGATAGCAATCTTACATTCAGCATGTTGATTTTCAATAAGGATCAACGACTTAGATTGTATTTTTCCAATCTGGAAGTCTGTTTTAGCATCCATCATAAACTGCTTCTCGTTGAAGGCTCCTTTTAAGGTAACATTGTAAAAATACCCTGAGTGATATTCTTGTAAAGCTTCATTTGAATAGCTAAATCGAATACCTTTTAAATGAATCCTTTTTAAATTAAATTCGAAGGGAACTTGTACAGTGTCTTCACTTTCCTTTAGAAAATCATAGTTAATTGCGCCATTTTTTAAAATTTTTAAGTAGATTTTTCCTTTGGTAGCGTCCACTTCATGGATGGTATAATTTTTCCGATAGAAGTCTAATAAGCTAAAACGGAGATCTAATCTCTTGGCATAGAAAGCAGTATCTGTTGTTTCTAACTCCCCAAACTTACTATATACCATTACATTGTCAAAAGAAAGAGCCACATTGGGAAAAGTACGCCAAATTCCCACATCAATATTGCTCACATGCACTTCTTTATTCAAATATTGATTAGCTGTTTGCAGGGCATATTTCTTTATGTCATCCTTATATATGAAAATCAGCAAACTAATTAAGAAGATAAAGACAATAAAACTGCCTAATATCCACAAGCTTATTTTCATTATTTTCCGCCAGTTCATAGTACAAAAATAGCTGCTTTTCAATGTGATTACCGCCCTATATTTTATACTTATTAACGGTGAATTTTTTATAATTGTATATGTATTTTAACATTTTGGCAATTTTAAATAGTTACCTTTGACCCTAGAAACGTTAAATACTGATATTATGAAAAAGACATCCCTTATCCTATTAACATTTTTAATCACCTTTGGAATACAAGCGCAAACTCAAATTGATAATGGAGGATTTGAAGCATGGGAGAATATACCCGGAGGAAGTGAACCTGAAAATTGGAATAGTTTCCTGACTGGAGGTGGTTCACTTTCTAGTATGGCTCAAAACCAAATTGCTTCTTCTACCGATGTAAGACCTGGATCTTCTGGAACTAAAAGTGCCTATATTTGGTCAAATAAAATTGCCGGTATCATAGCCAATGGAAATATGACAATTGGGAAAATTAATATGGGAGCTGTTCAACCTACTCATGCTGATAATTATAATCGAACTATTCGTTCAGATGCTGACTTTAATCAACCTTTAACGGATTCTCCTACAGGAATTAAGTTTTGGGTAAAATTCACCCCGAAATCTGTCAATGATGGAAGTGGTAATCCAAACAATGCAAGAATGAAAGCCACTATTCACGATGATTATGATTATAGAGACCCAGAAGATGCTACTTCACAAGATCATGTTGTAGCAACTGCTGTTCTAAATTATCCTTCTACCAATGGAGAGTGGGTGGAAATGATTGTTCCTTTTACGTATAATGGTCCAGCTACAGATCCTCACTATATTTTAGTCACTTTTGCTACCAACGAAATCCCTGGAGGAGGAAAAGAAAACGATAAAGTATGGATAGACGATGTGGAATTATTATATGTGCCGCTAAATATTGAAAAATATGATTATTTATCAAATGTTTCTGTCTATCCAAATCCTGCAAAGGATATCTTAGTAGTAGATGGTATTCAGACTGCTACTGAATATGTAATAACTTCTGTTATTGGAGAGCAAGTAGCTGCTGGTAATTTATCTCAGATAACGACTCATTTGAATATTGCTCAAATCAATAAGGGAGTTTATCTTCTTCAATTAAAAGAGGGACAAAACACACGTACGGTTCGTTTTATTAAAGAATAATTGAAATAGAAGTTTATTAAATAAATCCTATGAAAATTTTTACAGCTCTTTTTTTTATACTGGTTTGCAGTATCTCGTTTTCCCAACAGAAAGCTAAAATAGTGGGTAAGATTACAGATGAAAACAAACAACCTATTTTTGGTGCAACTGTAATTTACAAACAGGATATTACTGTTGGTGCTCATTCCGATGATAATGGAAATTATATGTTGGAAATTCCTGCTGGAAAAGCCATCTTAGTATTTCGTTTTGCCGGTATGCATACGGATACAGTAGATATTGTTTTAAAAGAAGGAGAAGTAAAGAAGGTAGATTTTCAAATGAAACCGGAAGTCATCGAATTAGAAGGTGTAGAAATTAGAGTAGGAAAATTTAATAGACCATTAGAAGAACAAACCGTATCTTTAGAGATCATCCGTGCAGATTACATAGAAAATAAGAATACACGTAGTATCGAAACAGCCTTAGATCAAACACCGGGATTAAATATCTTGGATGGAGAACCACAAATCAGAGGAGGAAGTGGATTCACCTTTGGTGTGGGCTCAAAAGTAGCTGTAATTGTAGATGATATGCCTCTATTATCTGGGGATGCAGGGAGACCTGAGTGGAGTTTTATTCCTGTAGAAAATATTCATCAAATTGAGGTGATTAAAGGTGCTTCTTCTGTGCTTTCGGGGAGTTCAGCTCTATCTGGAGCTATTCATATTAGAACGGCTTACCCTTCTGTGAAGCCTCTAACAAAGGTGAACGTTTATGGTGGATTTTATGCCAAACCAAGTATTGCGGGAGCAAAATGGTGGAATGATTTCCCATTGATAACCGGAGCCAATTTCTTACATTCACGTAAATTAGGAAACTGGGATTTAGTTGTTGGAGCAAATCTAAATTACGATCATGGTTATTTGGGAGCTCCTATTCAAGATTCACTTGTTGAGGCTAAAAACCCAGACACTATTTCTAATTTCTCAGCCAAACAAATGGTATCTAAACGCGCCCGAATCAATTTTAACGTGCGCCATAGAAGTAAACGTTTTAAAGGTTTGAGTTATGGTATTAATGGAAATGTTATGATTGCCGAATCTCCTTTAGTTTTTGCATGGTTAAATGACAGTACAGGACTGTATCGTGGATATCCAGGCGCTGTGTTCTTACAACAACAATTCCTATTTAATGTAGATCCATTTATTTCCTTTGTAACGGATACTGAAGGAAAGCACTATTTGAGAACACGTATTATGCGTGCGGATAATAAAATAACAGCCAACCAAGATAATAATTCCACTACGTATTATGCGGATTATATGTTCCAGAAAGAAATAGTTCGTTTGAAGGGTATTGATTTCATTGCGGGGGTTACAGGAAAATATACGGATTCATACGCACAGATGTATGTAGGTTCTGGATCACCAAACAATACGCTATTAAATGTTTCTGCTTATTCTCAAATAGAGAAGAAATTGATGAAACTGTTAAATCTTTCTATTGGTGGACGTTTAGAATATTTCAATTTAAATAATACTACTACAGCATTAAAACCTATTTTCAGAGCGGGGGCAAGTGTAAACGTATTAAAGGAGACTTATTTTAGAGCTTCTTATGGACAAGGGTATCGTTTTCCAACTATTACAGAACGATATATTCGTACAGGAGTAGGTAATTTTGGTGTATTCCCAAATCCTGATTTAAAATCAGAAAGTAGCTGGAATGCCGAATTTGGTATTAAACAAGGAATTAAATTATGGAATATTTATGGGTATTTTGATGTTGCTGCATATTGGCAAGAATATAAAAACACGATTGAATACTTATTCGGATTCTGGGGTAATTCCTTCACTGTATTGAGTGATGGTTGGGGCTTTAAATTCTTAAATACCGGAAAATCTCGTGTGGTTGGTATAGATGTTTCTTTCCAAGGAAAAGCAAAATTGGCAAAAAATGCAGAAATGGTATTTATGATTGGATATAATTATATTTTACCTAAAACCTTAAGTCCTGATTATGTTTACGCTGTTGATACTATCTTGACTGGAAAGGAATATAGCTTTAACTCTACTTCTTTAAATGGAAAAAATGATATATTAAAATACCGTTTCTTGCATAATTTCAAAGGCGATGTAGAGGCTACTTTCTATAAATCGTTCTCTGTAGGTGTGAGTGCCAAGTATTTTAGTAGAATGGAGAATATGGACCAAGTGATTGAAGAATTTGAGAATGCTACGAGCGGACCTTTTATTCAAAATATCCGCTATATGGATTACTTTAAATCTCACCAAAAAGGAGTATGGATTTTTGATGCACGTGTTTCTTACGGTATCAATGACCATCATAAGGTAGCTGTGATTGGTGCTAATATTTTGAACAAGTCTTATTCACTACGTCCGTTGAAAGTAGAATCTCCAATGACTTTGATGTTACAGTATACCTTTAAACTATAGGCTACAGATTCTTGTAGAATATAAGATAAACACCGTGAGAAGTTTTAAGCTTCTTTTAATTGTGCTGTTTTTATTCTAATCATCTAAGATTTGTAAGTTAAATTACGTCATTTGCCGTATAGGTATTATTTATCTTATACATACATTTGTTGAACATTAAAAACCTATTAAAAAGAAAATGTATGAATAAAAGATTTTTAAAAGCTATCGTTTTAGCTAGTATGACACTTGGATTAGGACTTTACTCTTGTAATAAAGATATTGTTGATCCGAAAGAAACTCCAACAGATACAAATGGTGGAAAAGGATTTACCCCTTATGCACCTGTAATGCCTGGAGCAGATGCCACATTAGTTTCTATTGAAGTATTTACAACGCAAAAAGCTCCTGAGATACCAGGAATGCCTGCTATGGATGATATTGAATTAAATTATGAAATGGGCGTAGCTAGTTTTAAAGGAAATGGAGGAAAAGTAGGTTCTATTACATTGAATGGTAATGAATTAAAATTCCAAAATGGTTCTTATTTATTTATGCCTCAAAATCCTGTGGATCCAGCAGATGATGAGATATTGGATTTTAAATATTCTGGAATTAATTGGGTTGTAACCTCTCCAGATTTTCAGAAAAGTGGATATGGCGTACCAGGAATGCCTAAGATTACAAGCGCTAAAGAAGTAACCATGGCCGATGGATATGCATTTCAAACTGTGTATGCTAATGCTGATAGTGTTGTCTATATGATCTCAGGCTCAAAAGGTACAGTGATAAAAACAATGAGTGCATTAGCAGGAAACCCTACATTTACACCAGAGGAGTTGAGCAATCTTGGTGCAACTGAATATGGAATGCTTCAAGCAACTGCAATAATATATGAAAATGAAGAAGTTGATGGTAAGGATGTATGGTATATAAAAGAAGCTTGCTATAATGTTCCTAACGTTATAATTAAATAATTTCTAATTGAGAACCGATAGCTATCGGTTTGAAAAATGAAAGTTATGGAACTCCATAACTTTCATTTTTTTTTCTTCCAAATCTTTCAGAGAGAATAATTCGATGTCTTTCGAGAGTTTCTTTCTAGTGACTTCTCCCTATTGTTTGCCTATTTCCTCCCCCCAGCCCCCTCCAGAGGGGGAGAGGGTTTTCGTTTCCCCCTCCAAAGGGGGAGTTAAGTACCACTTTTTTATGCTTTTAGATATCGGTATTTTAATTATTTTTCACATTATTAGTAATTTGTATTAAGAATATCGTACCTTTGCACCCTATTTTTAAAATTTTATGACCTTTAGTGAATTAGGACTGCGAAGTCAAATGGTCAAAGCTGTTGAAGACATGGGGTTTAAACAGCCAACGCCAATACAGGAAAAAGCTATACCTCATCTCTTACAATCAAAAAGTGATTTTATCGGATTAGCACAAACAGGAACGGGGAAAACTGCCGCTTTTGGGCTACCCTTAGTAAATCGAATTACTCAAGCTAATAAAACCCCTATGGGCTTGATTATCTGTCCAACAAGAGAGCTTTGCCTCCAAATTGCAGATGATTTAGTAGAATATACCAAATACGAAAAGAATGCGAGCATTGTGGCCGTATATGGTGGAGCTGATATACAAAAACAAATTAGAACCATTAAAGCAGGTATTTCTGTAGTAGTTGCTACTCCAGGAAGATTGGTGGATTTGATTCATAGAAAAGCTGTACAACTACAAGATGTTGAGGTTGTAGTACTCGATGAAGCAGATGAAATGCTGAATATGGGATTCAAAGAAGATTTGGATACAATCTTGAGCCAAACCCCTAGTACCAAAAGTACATGGTTATTCTCGGCTACTATGCCAAAAGAAGTGGAGTCAATCGGGAAGAAATACATGACCGATCCATTGGAAGTGAGTACCGGGAAAAGAAACGAAGGAAATGCCAATATTGATCATATTTACTTTTCAATCAAGGAAAAAGACCGTTTTGATGCTTTAAAACGATTAATTGATTTCAATCCTTCTATTTTTGGATTGATTTTCTGTCGTACACGTAGAGAAACACAACAAGTAGCTGAAAAATTAATGAAAGAAGGCTACAACGCAGACGTATTACATGGTGATTTATCGCAAGCACAAAGAGATCGTGTAATGGGTATGTTCAGAAATAGAAACATCCAATTATTAGTAGCTACAGATGTGGCTGCACGAGGAATTGACGTAGATGATATTACACACGTAATTAATTACAATTTACCAGATGAGGTGGAGAATTATACCCACCGAAGTGGTCGTACAGCACGTGCTGGAAATACAGGTGAATCTTTAGTGTTAATCAATACACGAGAGAAATATAAAATTGACCAAATCGAGAAAATCATCAATCAGAAGTTCACTTTTGGTGCAATTCCTACTCCGGAAGCAATCTGTGGCGTTCAATTAAAATCCATGATTGATAAGGTGATGGATATTAAGGTGAATGAAAAAGAGATTGCTCCTTTTATTCCTCAGATTTTGGAAGACTTTGATGCATTATCTAAGGAAGAAATCATTAAGAAATTTGTTTCGGCTGAGTTTAATCGTTTCTTGGATTATTATAAAAAAGCAGGTGATTTAAATGCAAAACCTTCTGATCCTACTGAAAAAGATATGAGCAGAGGTAGCCGTAGAAGAGGAGGAGACACAGATGAAAATAAACAACGTTTCTTCGTTTCTTTAGGTAAAAAAGATGGTTTAAATCCAGGCGGTTTGTTGCGTATGATTTGCGATGAAACAGGATTAAAATCCAATTCTATCGGTCGCATCGATATCATGCCAGCTTTCTCTTTCTTTGATGCAGATAAAGAAGATGTTCAAAAGATTTTATCTTCTCTAAAAGGAGTGAAATACGAAGGAAAGAACATGAGCGTGGAAGTTACCGAAAATAAAAGCGCTAAAGGAAATAAAGGAAGCAGAGACAGTCGCAGAGATTCTCGTGGAAGAGGAGGAGATAGAGGCGGAAGCAGTCGAAGTGGAAGTAGAGGAGGAGATAGAGGCGGAAGCAGCAGAAGTGGAGGAAGAGACAGACGTAGTAAAAGAAGATAAAAGAATAATTATAAATCAATGGAAATAAGAAATATTGCAATTATTGCACACGTAGACCACGGTAAGACGACCTTGGTGAATCGTATTATTGAATCAGGGGAAAAAGACCCAAATGCTCATTTACAGGAACCGATGATGGACAACAACGACCTGGAAAGAGAAAGGGGAATTACCATCGTTTCAAAAAACGTTTCCGTTCGCTATAAAGGAACTAAAATTAACATTATTGACACTCCCGGACACGCCGACTTTGGTGGTGAGGTAGAACGTGTATTGAATATGGCTGATGGAGTTTGTCTGTTAGTAGATGCTTTTGAAGGTCCTATGCCTCAAACGCGTTTTGTATTACAAAAAGCACTTCAACTTGGATTAAAGGCTTTGGTTGTTATCAATAAAGTAGATAAAGAAAATTGTACTCCCGATATCGTACATGAAAAAGTGTTTGATTTGATGTTTGCCCTAGATGCAAATGAAGAGCAGTTAGAATTTGAAACAGTATATGGTTCCGCTAAGAATAATTGGATGTCTAAAGATTGGAAACAAAAGACGACATCTATCGAACCTTTATTGGACACTATTTTATCTTATTTTCCACCAACAAAAGTGGAGGAAGGAAATACACAGCTGTTGATTACTTCACTTGACTATTCTTCTTTCGTTGGTCGTATTGCTATTGGAAGATTACACCGTGGAAAATTAGCGCCTAAGATGAATATCATCTTAGCAAAAGCAAATGGAGATTTGGAAAAACATAAGATTAAAGACTTATATGTTTTCCAGGGAATGGATAGAATCAAAGTGGAGGAAGTACAACCGGGAGATATCTGTGCTATCACAGGATTGGAAGGTTTTGATATTGGAGATTCTATTTGTGATGCTGAAAATCCAGAACCATTGGATACGATTTCTATTGATGAGCCAACAATGAGTATGTTGTTCTCTATCAACGATTCTCCTTTCTTTGGGAAAGATGGAAAATACGTTACTTCTCGTCATATCGATGAGCGCTTAAAGAAAGAATTAGAGAAAAACCTTGCACTACGTGTAGAACAAACTAATTCTGCCGATAAATGGATGGTATTTGGTCGTGGTGTAATGCACTTGTCTGTATTAATCGAAACCATGCGTCGTGAAGGATATGAATTACAGGTAGGGCAACCTCAAGTAATCATCAAAGAAATTGACGGCGTGAAATGTGAGCCAATCGAGGAATTGACAATCGATTTGCCAGAACAACATTCTGGAACAGCGGTGGAAGCAGTTTCTCGTAGAAAAGGAGAAATGACCAATATGGAAACCAAAGGCGACCGAATGATTATTAACTTTATCATCCCATCTCGTGGTATTATTGGTTTACGAAACTATTTACTCACTCAAACTGCTGGGGAGGCCATTATGAACCACCGTTTCATTGAGTTCCAACCGTATAAAGGAGCAATCCCTGGACGTATAAATGGCTCCTTGATTTCCATGGAAAAAGGAACGGCTATTCCTTATTCTTTGAATAATTTACAAGATAGAGGTAAATTCTTTGTGGATCCAAGTGATGAGGTATACGAAGGTCAGGTAATTGGAGAAAATACACGAGCTGGTGATTTAGTAGTAAACGTTACGAAAACTAAGAAATTAACCAATATGCGTGCTTCTGGTTCTGATGACAAAGTAAAATTGGCTCCGGCTATTAAGATGTCTTTGGAAGAAAGTTTAGAATATATCCAGTCTGATGAATACGTAGAGGTTACTCCACATTCATTGAGAGTAAGAAAAATATTATTAAGCGAAGCGGATAGAAAACGCGCAGGGAAATAGTCGAATGCCAATAATTATCGGCATGAGAGTTGACCCTTCGGCAGACTCTGTATGAAAAGTTGAATTCCGATAACTATCGGTGTTTAATTTTAGATTATGCGAAAAACATTTTCCTATATTGATGAAATTCTACCCTACGACGTTGTTCTATTGGGACTTTCTCCCATCTTAGTGGGTTCTTTTATCGATTGGGATTTAGTGGATTTTCGCTATATATTTATTAATCTACTTTGGATATTACCTTTTACATTAACAGCATCAGGGTTACGTTCGAGTATTCCTATAAAGATAGGCAGTATATTTATTTTTATCAGTGGTTGTATGGAAATAGCTCATTGGCTGATTGTCAAGGGGCCTATCTCTACGGCGAGTTTACTCACGCTTCTGGCTACTAATTTTGAAGAAAGTAAAAGCTTCTTAGCACTACAAGGGTTACTTCCTTTTTTGATTTTGATACCCTATCTAGTGTTATTTCTCTTTTCTTTGCGACGTAAACGCGTTTTTATCCAAGATAAATTCAAGTTTTGGGTAATCTCTGTATTTGCGTTAGTTTTTATTGCTTTTACTTGCGAAAATGCCTTTCATCAGCGTTTTATTCGTAAGGCAACACCTCAATTTGTTAAAACGCTTTTTTCTTTTTCGGAGCAATATGGATTCTTTAAGCAAACGGAAGGAAATACAGTTAGAAAAGTGCAAGCAAATAAGATTGATAATCAAGGATCTATATTTGTCCTAATATTAGGGGAATCGCTTAATAGGAGTCATCTTTCTCTGTATGGTTATCCCCGACCAACAACTCCAAAACTTGAGAAAAGACAAGACATTTATGTATTCCGAGACGTAGTGTCGCCGTATTCTAACACCATTAATTCCGTGTTGTCTTTGCTTACTGAGTCTAACTTAGAAAATCAAAAAAAACCGCTGGAAAGTATAGATGTTTTTGATATATTTTCCTCCGCTGGATATCAAACATATTGGCTTTCGAATCAGCCTCCGTATGGGATCTGGGAAAATAAAGTCACTACCTTGGGAAAGAAAGCCCAACACGTACAGTTTCTCAATTTAGCTAGTAATTCTTCTATGGAAGCAACATTAGCTGCTTCGTATGATGAAAAGGTATTACTTCCCTTTCAAAAGATTCTTTCGCAACAAGTGAACAACCAATTTATTGTTATTCATCTTATGGGAAATCATACTGCTTACGAGAAACGATATCCTTCATCTTTTTCAATTTTTAGCGGAAATACGTCGAAAGAGAAAACCATTGCCGCTTATGATAATGCTGTTTTATACAATGATTTTGTAGTGGATTCTTTATTACACATTCTCCAACAATACAGCGAAAGCACGAATAAAATTGTTTCGGCTATTTATCTTTCTGATCATGGAGAGAATGTGTATGATGAAAATGATGTGGTTGGTCATGTATATGCCGGGAAATTACCCAAAGCCAACGTAGAAATTCCACTTATATTATGGTTATCGGATGCGTATAAGCACAAATATCCTCAAAAAATTCCGCTTATAGAGCAAAACCTAAACGCACCTTATGTAAGTGATGATTTATTTTATAGCATTCTTGATTTGAATCAAATTCAAACGCCTTCTTTTGAGCCTTCTCGAAGCATTTTTCATAAACAATTCAATGCACAACGCAAGCGTATATTAGAAGATGGGTTTGACTATGATTAAATGGAGAGTAACAGAATCTTCTGTGGAGTTGCCGTTCCTACTAGATTTATTTATATTTTTATAGTCTATGAAAAATGTGGAGACTATCAACAGTCAAACGGAGGATTTTTTCCAGCGTGTATTTGAGATTGCGCGACTCATTCCTAAAGGCCGTGTCACTTCTTACGGGAGCATTGCTAAGGTATTGGGAACACCAAAATCTAGTCGTATGGTAGGATGGGCGATGAATAGCGCACATTCACAAAAGAAACCCGTTCCCGCACACCGCGTAGTGAACCGAAATGGACTATTAACTGGAAAGCATCATTTTAATCCACCAGAATCCATGCAAAAACTTCTGGAAGCAGAAGGTATTCGGGTGGAGAATGATAAAATTGTTGATTTTAAAAAATACTTTTGGGATCCTATTGAACTGATTGATTTCTGAGTATCCTCCCCCTCCAAAGGGGGAGAGGGTTTACGCTTCCCCCTTTGGAGGGGGGCAGGGGGGGGAGGACTTTGAAATCCAGGGGGGAGGACACTGTAGACCCAGAAGGGAGGACACTATAAACCCAGGGGAGGACATCGAAAGACTCCAAAATGAAGTAAGATTAAACATTCACACCAAAGAGGTATCCTACGACTCCAGAAATTACCATGGCGAAACTTCCCCAGAGTGCAATTCGTATCACGGCTTTCCAGATACCTGCTCCTCCTGTTTTTGCTGAGATAGCGCCTAATAAAACCAAAGATAATATGGCGATGCTGTACATCCAATATTCCATAAAATTTAAGGGAGCCACTAAAGTTACCATGAAGGGCAAACTTCCACCAGCCAAAAATGAAGCACCTGAAGCTAATGCAGCTTGGAGTGGATTTGCACGACTCGTGTCGGTGATACCCAATTCATCACGTACGTGGGCTGCTAGCGCGTCATGTTCGTGTAGTTCTATTGCTACTTGTTTAGCTGTTTCGGGTTTGAGACCTCGTTCGATATATATTTGCGTTAACATATCCAATTCCTCCTCTGGCATAGTACGCAACTCTTCTGCTTCTCGTGCAATATCTGCATCTTCGATGTCGGTTTGCGAACTAACCGAAACATACTCACCGGCAAACATGGAAAGTGCACCGGCAACTAAGCCCGCGATTGCACCCAAAATGATTGTTTCACGAGAAGAATTAGCCGCAATGATACCAACCGAAATACTCGCTACCGACAAAATCCCATCGTTTGCACCCAATACCGCCGCACGCAGCCAGTTACTCTTGTGGATATAGTGATTCTCAAAATATATTTCCGTATTATTAGAAGATTCCATACGTTCTTATTTTTGATAAAGATAATTAATTAGTTGAAATCCGATAGCTATTGTAGGAAAATGCAGGGTCCTCCCCCCAGCCCCCTCCAGAGGGGGAGTTGGTTTACCCACCCCATCTGTTTGCTTTAATGAATGGGTTCTCATATTCTCCAAAAACCTCTCATCCCTAAATCCATCCGCTTATGTAAAACCGCTCCTTACTCCCTGTTTTATTGCGTTTTAGGGTTACATTTACAAGAATAATGTGAAACCGAATTTAAAAAATTTAACCATTAAGAATAACTTAACTGAGTACAAAATTATGAAAACAAAAATATTATACCTTATATTTACAATAGTATGGACAACTACTAATATCTTTAGTCAAAATCCTGTAGGCTTTTATGGTTATGGTGGTAATTATTCATGGGCAAATCACTTATCCATGAATAGTGCTGGTAACTTATTTGCAATGGCTGGAACTGTTTCTGGACCAAAAGAACATCTTTTGGTAACAGATAATCTTGGTAATGTTGTTTTAAGTAAAAAAACTGATAAAACTGGTGAATTCTTTTCATCAGCCATAGATAATGATGGTAGTATATATGTTGTTGGTGGAGCAGGCTATGCGGGTTCTTATTCTAAACATCTTATGAAACTAACCTCATCTGGCGCCTCTACTTACTCTAAAAACTATGGGAATGGGTAGTTGAGATATGTTTTAACAGATGGTAATTATTTATTAGCTACTGGATTTGATGCAAAATGGAAATCGGATCATACTGGAAAAATAGGTATGCCTTGCATTCTAAAACTAAATAAATCGGATGGATCAATTGTATGGTATAAGGAATACAAAATAAATGGTTCTGAATATGTAGATTCTTATGTTATTCGAAAATTAGGTACAAATTATTATATTACAGGAACTTTTAATGGAGGTGGTAATAAGAGTTATATTCTTTGTGTTAAAGAATCTGATGGTAGTGTTGTTTGGTGTAAAACATATTCTACAACTACATCACCTAATTTTACTGGAATGTCAATAGATAACTCTAATTTAGTTGTATGTGGAGTAAGTAATAATAGAGGATTTGATGGAGATTTATACGTATTAAATGTAAATCCTTCAAATGGAAATGTTATTTGGCAAAGAAAGATAGAAAAAGCTGCTGGTTGGCATTATAATACGATGGATGGTGATAGTTGGGGAATAAATTGTGTTATCGACCCTTATGGTGATGTTGTTATTGCTTATGAAGATAATCCATCATTTGATGGTAGTAGTCCTCAAAGAGGTGGTCTTTTAGCAAAATTAAAAATGACTGATGGAACCACTAAATGGGTTAAAAAGTATAGAACGAGTGATGGAGATGGATTTCATGGTTTAGTTATTTCTGATTGTAATTATGTAGCTAGTGGTTGGTTTCACTCTACAGACTATAATTATGGCTTAGTTATTAGTGATTCAGCTGGTTATGTTGGAGGAACTTATGGTACGCTTGTTACAAAAACCAATTCATCTAATTCATTTTCAGAAGTTGATGTAACATCTACAACTACTGTTTCTTCACTATCTACTAATGCAAATCTAAGTATATCCCTATCTGATGTATCTATATCAACAAGCACCAAAAAATCAGGTAGCTCTCCTACATGTGCAATTCCTTTACCTGTCGAGCTCCTTTCTTTCACAGGAACTCCAGAGCGCGCTGGTAATCTTTTAGAATGGGTTACAGCATCTGAGACCAGCAATGCTTATTTTGAGGTGCAAGCTACCAAAGACGGGCAACATTTTGAGACTATCGGAAGGGTGAATGGCGCAGGTAATTCTACTGAGCGTATCGCATATAGCTTCTTAGATAGAAATCCATCTGCGGAGATTATGTATTACCGTTTAAAACAAGTAGATTATGATGGAGCAGAAAGCATACATAATATTATCTCTATAAAGCGTACTTTTGGTAAAGATATTACCCTATATCCAAATCCTTCTAAAAACATCTTAAACATTGAGTTTGATGCGGAGTGGAGTGGTACGTATGTTGTTTCCTTTGTATCTACGGATGGAAGAATGATCAATAAAGATATTCACGTAGAAACAGGAAAAAACAGTGTGCAAATTAATGTAAACGATAAATTATCAGATGGTTTCTACCAAATGAGATTGCTAGATGAAGAAGGTAATTTGTTAGGGGTTAAGAAATTCATTAAAGAATAAAAAACTTACAACCAATACTGGTTGATAGATCAAGTTAAAAAATAGTGTGCGTAAAAGAGAGAGGCGGAAGCCTCTCTTTTTTTTGGGTCAGCCCTCGGTACCCTTCGGCCAGCTCAGGGCGGGCATTCCCTTAGTTGTATTTTAAATAAAGATGTTAAATTCTTTTGAACTAACAATTACTACTATATAAAGGGTTAGCTTGTGTTCGCTTCGGATCCTAGATCACTGTTAAAGAAAGAGTTTTAGCTTGTGTTTGCTTCGGACTAACATTCACTGCAATAGAAAGGGGTTTAGCTAGTATTCGCTTCGGACTAACATTCACTGCAATAGAAAGGGGTTTAGATTCCGTTCGCTTCGCTCCGGAATGACACGTAAACCCCAAAAAAAGGGTAAAAGGAGGGCGGCGAAGCCGCCCTCCTTTTACCCCTACTCTCTTACGGGCGGTTGTCATTCCGGAGCGAAGCGAACGGAATCTGTTCATCAACCGTAATTCGATAATCGGGGCACATCGAACGGAATCTGTTCTTCCCTCACGATTATTGTTATAGCATACGCACAGCGAACGAAACCTATTCTTACTTGATGATTGTAGTTTTAGCATACGCACATCGAACGGAATCTGTTCTTTATCTATGATTGAATTAAACCGAAAATTTTTCTTTCAAAAATTAGGAAAACCAAATAAAATGACTATTTTTGTCATGATAAAATAAGTCATCATGAAAACACAACTTGAAATCCGAAGAAGTGAATTAGGCATTAAAGTGTTTGAATTAGCTCAATTAGTTGGAATAGATTCCAGTCTAATGAGTCGTATTTTATCAGGTAAGCGTGAAGCAAGTGATGTTCAATTACAGCAACTAGCAGAAGCGCTTTCAATGGATTATTCTATTTTGCTTAAAGAGAAGATGGGTCGTAAAATATTAACAGTTTTACAAGCATACCCTGAACTAGCAGAAGATGTATTGCAAACTGTTCAAGAGGAGCGTATCGCATACCTTACTAGTGATAAACGCATGGAAGTAATTGATGTTTCTAGTTCTATTCCAGCATTGAAAAAACTTAGCAAGCTACAAGAGGAATGGGCACAACATAAACCACTCAATTCTCTTCAACTCCAAAAGATGATGGAATATTTTCATACGGAATACACCTATGAAAGCAATCAAATTGAAGGGAATACTTTGGATATGCAAGAAACGCATTTGGTTGTGAATGGAGGAATAACCATAGGTGGTAAAACCATGCGCGAGCATTTGGAGGCTGTCAATCATCAAGAAGCTATTGAGTTTATTTTAGATTTAGTTGCACGTAAAATAGATTTTACCGAAAGCACCCTCAAACAAATTCATCAGCTTATCTTAAAAGGTATAGATCCAAAAGGAGCTGGCGTATATCGCAATGTTCAAGTGCGCATATCTGGAAGTAAACATCTTCCCCCAGAAGCATTTCTGTTATCTGGCTTAATGGATGATTATTTCCGATTCTATCAACTGCATAAGAATAACTTACATCCAGTTATCCTTGCCGCAGAGATGCATGAACGTTTGGTTTCTATCCATCCATTTATTGATGGAAATGGTCGCACTTCTCGTTTGGTAATGAATTTTATCCTTTTACAACATGGTTATCCAATCGTTAGTTTAAAAGGAGATTTAACCAATCGTCAACGCTACTATAAAGCATTAGAAACAGTTCAAATAAATCATGAAAATGATGATTTCTATCAGTTGATTATAGAGCGAACAGAAGATGCGTTGAAGAGGCATTTGGAGTTGTGTTAGTTAGTGGAGAGTGGAGAGTTGAAAATGGAGAGTTGAAAGTTATCTCTCATTTCATTCGAGATTTAAAAATCTGAAAAAATTTTTCATTTCATTCGAAAATTAAAGTGAAATACCACTCTCCACTTTCAACTATAAAACGCCCAGCCTCTCTTTCGTCGTTTTAACTATAGAAGCTAATATCTTTACTAATTGTGTGGCCTCGTCACTTAATCTTTCATACTTTAGATCAGTTAGATAATTTGTCCTTTTTAATAAAAGAAGCCAGTAGAGTGTTTCATTAGCCTCTTTAAGAGCAATATTTATCTTATTTAGAAAATCTCGTTTACTTTGAGCATGTTCAGCCTCGCTAATTAAAGCGCCAATTGCTGTGCCACTCCGTAACAACTGTTTAGATAAGGTGTATTCTTTCAGAGAAGTCAAATCTTTATAGGTTTCAATAATCCATACTGAAAACTCAATACTACGTTCTTTAATCATAAATTTTAATTTGGTGGTTAATCTCTAATTTAGTTAAAATAATTGAAAACCGATAGCTATCGGTTTGAAAGTGGAAAATTGAAAATGATTGGGTACTTGTGTTTAAACTGATAGTTATCGGTTTTCACTTTCCATTCTCAACTCTCCATTTTCAATTCTCCACTCTCCATTTTCAATTCTCCACTTTTCCACTCTTCACAATCCTCACAACGCTTCGTTGTTTACCCCGTACAATGATTCGATAGCCACCAGCGGCCCAATTGTGGGAATCTATGTAGATATTGTTGATTCCTTTTTCAAGTGGGTATTGTGTAGTATGATATACAAGTTTTCCTGCGTTATCTGTTACATCAATGTCCACTTTTTGCTCATCCGGAGCAATAATCTTCAAGGTAAATTTATCTTGGATGGGGTTAGGGAATGGGTGAATAATAATTGTTCTTCCTTTAGGGATACTCTGACAAACCTCGTTATTAGTAAGATCATCCTCTTTGAATTGAGCTGGAGTTAAGATACGACCATTTATACAAATATGGCTTTGTACGGTGTCTTTTAATGGGATATTTACGCTTGGTTTTGCAGAGAAGATATAAATCTCTTTTTCACCGGATAAGAGCGTTCCTTCCCAATGTTCAAGGATAGTTCCCAGTCCTGTTTTATGAAGTTCAAGTTCTACTTTGGTAATAGGTGTTGTACCATTATTTTTAAGTTCGACACCTATTGAAAGGAATCCATTCTCTTCAAAGGTATAAAGTTCACCTAACTCCAAATCAGTTGTACGGTCTAAAACTGGTAAAGCGAAAGACATACTATCGCTGCAACCATAAGAATTATTAACAAGGAGTTGCACGATTATAGTATCTCCAATTAAGCTTTCATCGAAAATAATGCTGGTATCTTTTGTGTGGCTTTGGGCATAATTACCGAAACTCCAAGTATAGCTGTTAGCACCTATACTATTATCTATAAAATCGATGGGAGTTCCAGCAATCAGAGCTGGCGGATTGACAGTAAAATCAGCTTGGATAAGATCGTGAATGGTGATATTAAATGTTTTGGTATTGAAACAACCAAAGGCGGAATTTACATCTTGTTTGATAGAATAAGTTCCAGGAGTATTAAATAGATGTGAGATTTCCAAACCTATATCGGGAGTTTGGTTATTAATGCTCCATTTAACAACCGCCACGCTACCGTTGGGAACAAAAGATTGATCTAGGAAATGAGTTTCAATGCCTGCACAATTTTGAGTTATCAAAGAAGCCACTTGTGGGTATGCATGCACTTTCAGGTATTCAGTTTGTTGATTAGAACACCCATCTTCGGAAAGTGCTGTAAGAGTTACATAATATTCTCCATAGGAGATATATGGTTTCTGTGGATTTTTAAAGGTGGAAGTAGTTCCATCTCCAAAATTCCATGCATAAGATAAAATATTGGAGCCATCTGGCATATTACTCGTATTTATAAAGTTTATAACACCCCCTTCACAGATATTATTAAAAGTAAATTGAGTAATTGGCTGAGGATAAATCTTTTTAGTAATATTGGCAGTATCTATACAACCATAGATATCAGAACCGATTAGTTGAACGATGTACGTACCATATTGTTCAAAAGTATGAGTTGAATTTTGGGTTGATGCTGTATTATCCGTACCACTTGCTGGATCATCGAAATTCCAGCTCCAATTGTTGATTATAGTAGGTGTATTTTGTCCTCCCATGAAACTAATAAGTTCATTTTCACAAAATTGTGATGTTTGAATAGTTAGCTCAGGTAAAGAGCGAACCAAAATTGTTTTACTATCTGTTTGACCACATCCTGAAGAAGTTTGCACTGAGAGTGTTACTGTATAACTCTGTGCATTTGCATAAGCATGACTTCCAGATGTGCTTGTAGCTTGTGCTAGATCTCCAAAATCCCAGTTCCATGTATTAATTGTTGACCCGTCTGATGTCGTGGAAGCATCCGTATAAGTGAACGGTTCATTTAAGCATACTTCAAGAGGTATATTAAAATTAACAAAAGGAGCATCTCCAATTACTGTGATATTCACAGTGTCTTTAGCTTCACAACCATTAGCATTGGTGGCAATAAGACTGTATTCTCCTGTAGAAAATATGGTAATTTGAGGAGTAGTTTCACCAGTTGACCAAAGGTAGGAAGTAACCAAGCTACTTCCAGAAACTAACCCTATTTTATTTCCAGAACAGAGGGAAGTGTCATTTAGTAAAGCCACATTAAGCGCAAAATCATCTTCTGTAATAATGAGGGTATCAGAAGTTTTAAAACAGCCAAGCGTATCGGTAACTCTTACATAATATGTACCGGGAGTACTTATTACTAAGCTATCTGCATCCGATCCATCCGACCATTGGAAGGAATATAGTGTAGAATCAAGGTCTGTTTTCCAATTGAGAATTTCTCCGGGGCAGTAAGCAGGGAAGAGAGGTTGAGATATTTTTGGGTTAATAACCTTGATGGTATCCGTTGAGATATTCCCAAAGATATCTGTTACTCTGCACCAATATTTTCCAGGTTGTGTAATTATAAGTGAATCCGCTGTTGAACCATCTGACCAGAGGTAGGAAGTAAAATGTTTTTGTGCCCGAAGTAAAGTATCACAAATTCCATAATAAGCTATATCTTTTCCGAGGTTAATAGGTGGAGCATATTTGGATTGATAGAATTCCCCTACTAAATCATTGAGTGAATCATTTAATTTAGTATTAAAGAAAAGTATATTTCCAAATGCACCATCAAAATAATAATTTGCATTTGATTTTCCTATTGTTACTCCATTCTTAAATTGCGCAGTACCAGTAACCGAATTGATAAGAACCTGATTGTTAAGTTTTAATTTAAACCTTGAATCAGAACTAATATTTAGGATAAGCGGTTTCATTGGATTAAGTATCGGTGGAATCGAACCCACTTCAATTCTTGTGTTCCTGCCAAATCCTGAATAAATATGAAGATCTGTCCATGTGAAATGATCATCGGGGCTAGCTGTTCCAAAACCCCAAATACCAGTATTTGCCGGAACTGTAGGTGGAAAATTATGCCTAAATAATAATGCAAAAATTTCTCCTTGTGTCAAGGAAGATAAATTAACACCACCTAGGAAATCTTGAGTATTGGGATTAAAATCAATTACTTTTTGATTATTGGCTAATGTTTCGGTATTTTGTTGTGGTCTATTTCCAGCTGTATTTTGTATAAAATGGTGACCATTTCCGCTTATATCTTTCCATTGTTGTACTTTATTGCTTCCATCTAATATCACACTGTCAGGATCAAGCATAAACTCTAATTCAGACCATGTGCGAAAATCCACAATTATAAAAGAATAAACAGGAGACCAAGCGGAATTATTAGCTTTTACGCGCCAGTAGAATTTTTGATTACTTAAGAGATTATCGGCTATATAATCTGTGACCAATACGTTATTCGCATCCTTAATGAGTAGAGTGAATGCCGCATCAAAGGCAACTTGTACATGATAATTTACAGCGTTGGGATATTCATTCCAGGATAGTGTAATGCTTGTTTTATCAAAAATAGTATTGTTTTTAGGAAACACCAAATCCACCTGAGAAAACGAAGGGAGAGCAATAGCTAGCAATAAAATTAGTAAAAGCTTTTTAAGCATTTGCGTTGGTATTGGTAAAACAAATATAGGGAAAAGGGAGGAATATTATTGGACCTCAGTGTATTTTTCTCCTGTCGTCGAAAAACACTTGATCTAACAGTCCTCGATACCCTTCGGCATGCTCAGGACATGCATTTTTCTCCTGATGTCGAAAAACTCGGTCTGTCAGCCCTCGATACCCTTTTGAGTATTCATGGTGGGTATTTTGTTACGTTATATCAAAACCACAAAGAAGGATATTAGATTCCGTTCGCTGCGCTCCGTTGTATCAGAATCATGAATAAAAAGGATATTGTCTTGTCCTGAAATAGGTTTACACATTTATTAACCATAAAAAGTGTAAACAATGCAAAAAAGTAAAGTCAATTTAGGACTAAAATCTTCGGGAGAATTTAATTTAGAAGAACGGAGGCAAATCATTGAAGAATATCTTCAATCAGATTGTACTAAAAGAGAAATCTGGTATAAATATACCGGTCAAGAACATGAAAAAGGTTATCTTTTAAATTGGATGCGTCAACTAGGTTACCAAGTTCCAGAGAAAAGAGTTAAATTTGTTTCGACTAAAACACTAGCTATGAGCAACAAAGCCAAAGAATCGGTAGAAGTAACTCAATTAAAGGAAAAAATTAAACAGCTAGAAAAGGCACTAGTCAGCTCTGAACTAAGAGCCACTGCGTATGAAACAATGATTGAAATTGCAGAAAAGGAGCTAAAAATAAGTATTAAAAAAAAGTCCAATACCAAACAATCTTTACGATAAAAATGCGTCAACCTAAAATAGGATTAAGCAAATTATGCTGGTTGTTTGGTGTTACTCGTCAGGCATATTATCAGAGTTTTTATAGAGCAGAATTTCAAGAAATTGAACAAGCTTTAGTATTAAAAGAAGTCATTTCTATTAGAAATAATCATCCAAGAATAGGAACTAGGAAGCTGTACATTATGTTGGAAAGTTTTCTGCTAGAGCACCAAATAAAAATGGGGAGAGATGCTTTGTTTGACTTGCTTTCCCTACATACTTTATTGATTAGAAGGAGAAAAAGAGTCATCAGAACAACCCAGTCTAATCACTGGATGAGAAAATACCCCAACTTAATAAGAGCATTTATTCCAACTGCTCCTAACCAGTTATGGGTAAGTGATATAACTTATTGGAAAACAGGATTTGGTGTTTTGTATATTTCTTTAATTACAGATGCTTTTAGTCATAAAATAATTGGTTATAACCTAGCTCAATCTCTTGAAGCCATTGAGAGTTTAAAGGCTCTTAAAATGGCATTAAAGCAGGATATATTGTCGCAAAATCTTATTCATCATTCTGACAGAGGGAGTCAGTATTGCAGCTATAAATATGTAAATCTCTTAAATAGTTATGATGTTCAAATAAGTATGACTGAATCTGGAGATCCGTTAGAAAATGCCGTTGCAGAAAGGGTTAATGGAATACTAAAAGAAGAATATTTAGAGTATTATAAAGTAAGAACTTTTAAGCAGGCTAAGGAGTTATTTGACAAGGTGGTTGTTCTGTATAATGAACATAGACCTCACATGAGTATTGGGAATCAAACTCCTAATAAGGTTCATTTAGGAGAGGTGGAAAAGGGCGAAAGGAAATGGAAAACATATTATAGAAAAGTAAATCAAGAACAAAAAAGTGAAGAGTGTGTATAGGTTTTTTTTAGGCATTAAGACCTCTAAAGTATTTAGAAAAGGGCTAACAAAAGTTAGCCCCATAACAAAGTTTAATACTTCGTCGGTCGTCGATTTATCCCTGATAAGTTGCTCCTCAGCAGAGCTTATTTCCGTTTCCATCGATAATGCAAAAATAAATAAAATGTAAATGAATTTTAGGATTAAAATAAAATGTAAATTTATAACAGGATTAAAGAGAAAAAGTGTAAACTTTTTTTAGGACGAGACATATTAGATTCCGTTCGCTGCACTTCGTTGTATCAGGATCATGAATAAAAAGGATATTAGATTCCGTTCGCTGCGCTTCGTTGTATCAGGATCATGAATAAAAAGGATATTAGATTCCGTTCGCTGCGCTTCGTTGTATCAGGATCATGAATAAAAAGGATATTAGATTCCGTTCGCTGCGCTCCGGAATGACACTTAACCCTTAAAATAATAAGGGAGAGGGGGCGGCGAAGCCGCCCCCTCTCCCTCTAACTACGTTGACGGTTGTCATTCCGGAGCGTAGCGAACGGAATCTGTTCTTCCCTCGCGATTGTAGTTTGCAGCATACGCTCAGCGAACGGAATCTTGTTCTTCCCTCACGATTGTAGTTTGTAGCATATGCTCAGCGAATGGAATCTATTCTTCCCTCAGAATTGTAGTTTGAAATATCCTCCCAAATCGTGAATCTCATACTATTTTTATTTTAGAATAAGAATCACCTATTCTGAGTACACCGAAGGATTTCGAGGATTTGCAACTATACGTAATCCGCCATATCATCTTCTACTTTTCTAAAATAGAGAAGACTCGTAATAAATACAACAAACACCATGGCTACAGATATCCAGAAATAACCATCGGGGGCACTTCCACCAAATAGGCTCCATCGAAAGCCTTGTATAATACCAGCCATAGGATTTAAGAAATAGAGTTGTGCTGCCCATGTAGGAAGAGTTTTCATGGCAAATTCAGCGGGATATGCAATTGGAGTCACATATAATCCAATTTGTACGATAAAGGGAACAACATGTTGAAAATCTCGAAATCGTACAGTAAGTGCACTTAGCCAGATTCCTGCCCCAAGAGCTGCGATCATAGCCAATAGGATAAAGAGAGGTGTTGCCCAAATGTTGGCAGATGGCAATATCTGATAGTAGAAAAGCAAGATTATAAGTATTAACAAGACTATCCCTAAGTCAATTAATCCCACAACGGCTTTGGAAAGCGGAATAATTAAACGAGGAAAATAGATTTTTTTGATCATTGCTTGGGAAGTAATGATAGAATTTCCTGAATTAGAAAGTACAAAGGAGAAATAGGTCCAAATGGCCATTCCTGTAACATTGAAAAGCAAATAAGGAACTTCCGTTTCTACACCTACAAATTTCCCAAATACCAAAGCTAAAATAGCAATGGTAACGATAGGTTGTAAGATAGCCCAAAGCAGGCCAATGGTAGTTTGAGCATATCTTACCTTAAAATCACGCCAAGCTAGAGTCCAAAATAAATCTTTATATCTCACTAACTCTTTGATATTAGGGAGGATAGATTTTTTTTTAGCATCTATAATAAGTTTTGCCATATCACAAAAATAAAAAATAAAGAATAGTATTGTAAAGAATCTCTTTCATTTAAAGATTTATATGAGCTAAAGCCTTTCTCTAACTATTTATATTCAAAAAATAATTAGATTTGTAAGTACATGAGCAATATAGCCATTAAGTTAGACCATGTTTCCAAAAAATACAGTATTGGGAAGGAAAAGGACGGCAGTTTACGCGGTACCTTAGCAACTATTTTTACCAAAAAATCAGAAAAATCGGAAGATTTCTGGGCCTTAAAAGATATTTCTTTTGAAGTGCAAAAAGGAGATGTGGTGGGCATTATTGGAAAGAATGGTGCAGGTAAATCGACTTTATTAAAGATTCTTTCACAAATTACGCGACCTACTGAAGGAAGAATTGAAATTAATGGCCGTGTGGCTTCTTTACTGGAAGTCGGGACTGGTTTTCACCCGGAATTAACCGGACGAGAAAATATTTTTTTAAATGGCACTATTCTCGGCATGACACGCAAAGAAGTACAATCCAAATTTGATGAGATTGTAGCTTTCTCTGGTATTGAGAAATTTATCGATACACCTGTTAAGCATTATTCCTCCGGAATGTATGTGCGTTTAGCTTTTGCAGTGGCAGCACATTTGGAACCCGAAATTTTGATTATTGATGAAGTCTTGGCGGTGGGTGATGCTGAATTTCAGAAGAAATGTTTGGGGAAAATGAAGGATGTGGCTGGAGAAGGGAGGACGGTGTTGTTTGTGAGTCATGATTTGGCGGCGGTAAGAAATTTGTGTACAAGAGGAATAGTATTGAAAGAAGGACAAATGATTTTTAATGGAAATACCACTGAAGCCATTTCTATTTATAATCAAAATCAGTTCACAACAAAAGACTTCTTCAATGAGTCAATTGATAAATTAAAAGATTATGATATTCATTCTATCCAAATAAAAAATGAGAAAGGCAAAAGTCAACACATATTTGAGATTTCAGATAAAATAGTGATTGATTTTGATTTTTATATCAAGCCTCATGCATCTTTATATTCCATGTATTTATGCATCAAAAACACCAATGGAACAAAGGCTTTTTCAATAGATAAGAAAATAGAAAAAGAGCATCACCAATTTATTATTGATAGCTATTGCCTTACTAGAGGAAGCTATACTTTGGAGATATTTATACAGATTCCCCAAAGATTCAGATTGGGTGTGTTTGAGGATGTGACTATGTTTCAGGTGGTTGATCATGAGTCTGAATTAGCAGTACATGGTAGTTATGATTATGGGAATACCTTTGGGAAATATGAATGGAGTTAGACTTTAAATAACTTGGAAAAATTTCAACGATTAAGAAATAGACATATTAAATTTTGAAAAAATTCATTCTTCATATTATTAATAAGCTCGGTTATCGTATTGAGAAAAATTTCAATGATAATAATATGGAGTTTTATGCCCAAAGTAATCACGTAATTCTTAATAAAATTGAACAAGGAAGAATTCTATATCAGTTGAATGATTTTTCTATTTCACTTCGAAAGTTACCTTCTTCCGATTATGAGGTTCTAAAACAGGTCTTGATTAAAGAGGAATATGCCTTTGTGAAAAGCTTCTTTAAATTAAATAATATTATTCCAAAAATTATGATTGATGCTGGAGCAAACATTGGTTTGACTTCGATATATTTCAAAAATACTTTTAAAGATTTACAAATTTTCTGCATAGAACCTGAATGGAATAATTTCAAGCAACTAACTACGAATATTGAAAATAATCGATTAGCCGATTCAGTAAAAGTATATCGAGCTGGTTTAATGGGAGTAGAAAATATTCCACTAAAGATAGGTTCAGAGTTTAGAGATCATAACGATTGGGCAAAACAAACACTCTATGCAACTGATGATGAAAGCGATATTAAGAGTATAACTATACCCCAAATCATGCATGAGAATAATATTGAATACATAGATCTTTTAAAAATAGATATTGAAGGTGCTGAAACCTTTCTTTTAGAGAAAGAAACAGAGACAAATTTTTTAGACAAAACAAAATGTATTGCCATAGAAGTACACGATGAATATGATTGTCGTACAGGTATCTATCAACTTTTAAAGGCAAGAAATTTTATACTCTGTGAATATGGAGAAACAACTATGGGAATTAATACAAATCTTTTATAAATGCAGTCATCAATAGTAGTTAGTATTATCATTCCCTGTTACAATCACGGGAAATATATAGAAGAAACGTTAGAGAGTATCGAACGTTCAAAAGATAAATATTCTGTTGAAATTATCATCGTTAATGATGGCTCAACTGACGAATTTACTATTCAGAAGCTGAAAGAAATAGAAGAGAAAGGATACTTTGTACTTAATCAAGAAAATCAAGGTTTAGGAAAAACCCGAAATAATGGAATTAAATTAGCAAAAGGAAAGTATGTTTTACCTTTGGATAGTGATAATAAGGTTTGTTCTCCCTATCTGAATGAAGCTGTTGATATGTTAGAAAAGAATGAGCAAATTGATATTATTTATGGGAATGCACAGTATATTGGGGAAAAAAAAGGTATATGGAAAAATCAAAAACTAGATAGAAAAAGATTATTATTTGCTAACCAAATAGACGCTTGTGCTATTTTCCGTAAATCTGTTTGGGAAGAAGTAGGTGGTTATGCAGAGGACATGCCATATATGGGCTGTGAAGATTGGAACTTTTGGCTAAGAGCTTTAAACAAAAATAAATCATTTTATTATCTTGAAAATGTATGTTTTGAATATAGAGTTTTATCTGAATCCATGATACATTCTATATCTGATGATTTTAACTCAAAAATATTTTCTTATAATACTATGGATTTATACGATTTATACAATCGTTCTATGCGAGAAGATCACGACAAATTTCATAATATCTTTCATGGTGGTCTTTTACGAAAAATAACCAAATTAATACTAAATCATTTCGGATGCTATAAGTATTAAAAGGTTAGCAAATGATTAAATGTAAATTATAATCATCATTTCGATTATATCTGAGCAATATAATATTCATGATGTTCGAAACTCATACCGTAAAAGAAACACAAATCGAAATTGGGAAATGGTGCAAACGCTTGCGTAAATAGACAAAGATTTAACAAGGAGAATTGGCTGATCCATTGACGGTATCAAGGATTACCATCTCCAATTTGGAAAAGGGAGAAAATGTGATCTTGGACACGCTATTAAAAGTTTTACAACGTTTTCACCAGCTTCAAAATGTGTATGAATTAGTTAAGAATCAAGATTAAACACCACCATCTCTCTATTAATTTATGAAAAAGAACACGAGCATATCCGTTTTTTATTATCAACAAGAAGTGGGAAAAGTAGCTAGAACGGATATAGAACAAGTTGCCTCGTTTGATAGATAATGGGATTATCTTTTTATTTTTTCCACTTTTGAGTAATTTATTCAAACTTATTGAGTAATTTTACTCATTCAATTGAGTAATTATGGATTTTGAACGAAAAGAGCTTTCAATTTTGCAGCAGCGAGTGCTTGAAAAACGGAATTTCCTTCAAGTCATTGTAGGCCCTCGGCAGGTGGGAAAAACGACCTTGGTCAAGCAATTAATGCACAAAATCGAACTTCCAACTATCTTAGAATCCGCCGATAGTGTCGATTCTTTAAACGAAACGTGGATTGCGCAAATTTGGGAAAGTGCCCGTTTAAAGATTACCGCTCAGAACGTACCGGAAGTTTTACTAATTATTGATGAGATTCAAAAGATTTCCAATTGGAGCGAACAAGTAAAGAAATTGTGGGATGAAGATTCTCTTCATGGTACGAATATTAAAGTGATTTTGTTGGGTTCTTCCCGTTTACTTCTTCAAAAAGGATTAACGGAATCATTGGCAGGGCGATTTGAATTACTACCTCTTTCCCATTGGACTTTTTCTGAAATGAAAGAAGCGTTTGGTTGGTCCGCTTCCCAATACGCATGGTTTGGAGGTTATCCCGGTTCGGTGTTCCTCATTCAAGATGAGAATCGATGGAAAGATTACGTACGAAATTCACTCTTGGAAACAACCATTTCAAAAGATATTCTACTTCTAACGCAAGTAAATAAACCGGCACTTTTAAAGCGACTTTTTGAGCTCGGAAGTTTATACTCCGGACAAATTCTATCCTATACTAAAATGCTGGGACAATTATTAGATGCCGGAAATACAACCACACTATCTCATTATTTAGATTTGTTGGATACAGCCGGCTTGTTGGGCGGAATTGAAAAATATGCGACTAATAGTATTCACAAACGTGCCTCAAGTCCCAAGTTTCAAGTATATAATTCTGCGATTATTGCTGCCCAAAGCGATTTGCATTATCAAGATATCATTTTGCAACCAAAAGAATGGGGGCGAGTTATCGAATCGGCTATTGGAGTACATTTAATCAATGCATGCAAAACGAGTAGCATGAAATTGTTCTATTGGCGGGAAGGAAATGATGAAGTGGATTTTGTACTTACAAAAGGAGAGCAATTGATTGGCATTGAGGTGAAGACCAATGCCAAACGCTCCACCCAAGGAATGCGCAAATTCAACGAGCGATTTTCTCCTAACAAACTATTATTAGTAGGTTCTGAGGGAATTCCATGGGAAGATTTTCTAAGCATGGAAGTAGAAATGTTGTTTTGATTTTTAATATAGGAACTTGTAAAATGGAACTTTCAATTATAATTGTAAATTATAAAACACCGATTTTAACACATCGTTGTATTGAAAGTATTTACCAATCAAAAACTTCTTTCAATTTTGAAATAATTGTAGTAGATAATTTCTCACAAGATGATTCAGAAAAGATTATTACAAAAGATTTTCCCGAAGTAAAGTGGATAAATAACACCTACAATGCAGGTTTTGGGAGAGCTAATAATTTGGGAGTTTCACAAGCGAAGGGAGAGTATATTTTATTGTTGAATTCAGATATGCTTCTTAGTCAAGATTTGCATCCATGTATTGAAAAATTGGAAGAATCAACATTAAATGGAGTTCTAGGCTGCCAATTACAAAACGAAGATGGTAGTTTTCAAAAATCTTGTTATTATGATGTTGGAACCATTCGTCACCTTTTATCATACAACATATTGTGGTATAAACTCTTTAAACCTCAACCAAAATCATTAGATGCAGTAATGGGTTCCTTTATGCTTATTCGCAAAACAGATTTTGACGTAGTTGGTGGGTTTGATAAAGATTTTTTTATGTATGCTGAAGAATTAGAAATGTGTTATCGAGTTAAAAAGAAAGGTAAAAAGATTGTTTATTTTGATAAATACATTGCAATTCACAAACATGGTGGAAGTTCAACTGAAAGTAATTGGACACTTCGGCAAAACTTGCTTTCTAACGCACTTCTATACTTAAAAACTGGAGGGTGGTTAAGTTATTTATCATATCATCTTATCTATCATTTCAATATCATTACTAATACCTTCTTATCTTTCAGCTTATCAAAAAATGACCGACAAGTTTATCAAAAACTATACATCGCTTATTTATCAAACTATTTTCGCTATTTTTATCTTCCTTTTATTTATTCCTTTAAAAAGAATAGGGAATTTTTGAAAGTTAAGAGATGAAAGAAGAACAAATGGACTTTCCAACAATCAGTATTGTAATGATAGCCTATAACGTTGAAAAATATATAGGTGAAGCAATAGAAAGTGTCTTGGCTCAAAAAACATCTTATTCGTACGAATTGGTTATTGGAGAAGATTGTAGTACAGATGATACACGTCAGATAGCTTTAGCGTATGAATCAAAATATCCCGATAAAATCCGAGTCATCCAAAATAAAAGTAATCTTGGATTAACACCAAATTGTGTGGAAACGCATAATCATTGTCGTGGTAAATACATTGCTCTTTTAGATAGTGATGATTATTGGACTGATGAGAATAAGCTACAAAAACAGGTGGATTTTCTAGAAAATAATCTAGATTTTGCTGGTAGTGGTCATCAATCAATAAAAATATATGAGAATAATCTAACTAAAAGAGTTCTATTTGGTGAACAGCAGAATAGGGTTTACACCTTAATGGATATGTTAACACACCGAAAATTTCATACTTCTTCCTTTGTTTATCGAAAAGAAATTTGGGATAAAACGGGAGGCATCCCTAAGAATATTTCTTCCAATGAACGAGCTATTTATCCAATGGTGGCTATTTTTGGTAAGATCAAGTATTTTAAAGATGAAATGTGTGTGTATCGCTTTTCAGGGGAAGGGTTAAGTTCTAGGATTGATTACCGAGAACTGGAAACTGACTTCAATATGTTCTCTTGGCTAAAAGAAATCGACAAAAATTTTCCCATATATAGATTTAAGTCATTTATTCATCTATGTGTATATACCTATGGAACAACCAAAATCCCATTCCGTAAGCTAGCCTATCATTACCTTTCGTTTTCTATTTTATCGCTCTCTTACTTTCCAAAAAATTTAGGTGATTTAAAGTGGGGAACTATCTTCTTTTTTCAAAAGTTTTTAAAGATAAAATGACCCCTCTTATCACCATAGCTCTTCCTGTTTTTAATGATGTTGACTTCATCTCTGCATCATTAGATTCTATCTTGGCACAAACTGAACAAAATTTCAAACTTATTATCTCCGATGATGGGTCGACAGATGGATCTGCTGAAATTTGCAAAGCCTATGCAGGAAGAGATAAGCGTATAAAATACATTCGTCAACCGAAAAATCTAGGAATTTCAAAGAATATGGAATTTCTTGTTGCACAAGCTGATACACCATACTTTATGTGGGCTGGAGATGATGATTTGATTCATCCTGATTTTATCAAAACGCATACTACTGCGTTAGAGAATGATAACAACGCTATCGTGTCTTTTAATGCGTATGCAATCATTAATGAAAAAGATAAAATAATAGCACAAATTGATATTAATTATGGTAGTTTTTCGCGATTAATACAACTATTTAAATTGGTCTATTTTGAGAATGATGGATTTGGATATGGAGTATTTAAAACAGAAAAAATAAAGCATGTAAAATTTCCTATTTGGTGGTGGCCAAACCGTAAAACGCCTTACAATAATATCTATCCTAGTTTGGCATATTATTTAAATCGTGGTAGATATTTACACCAAAAGAAAGTGTTATTCTCAAAAAGACAAAAATCTCCACAAAAGACGAATCATGTGATTGGAGGCCAAGGAAATGGGACGAGAGAAATTATCACCTATATCATTCGTAGGTTTTATCTGGTTCATTATACCTTTTTTCAAATGCTAAAATCCATTACTTTCTGGAATGCATTTGTTGTTTATCCTTTTATGCTAATCAAGTGGTTTTTATGGAGCAGTTTAAAGCTGGTTTGTAAGAGTTTCTGGTATAAAATCAGGAAGAGATGAATAGAAAAATTATATTTACACCATGAAAACCGTTCTTATCCTCGCCTACGATTTTCCACCCTATATCTCGGTTGGTGGTTTTCGCTTTATTATAACGGATTTTTTTATAACTTTATGATATGCAAGTTGAAATTATTCGAAATATATTAAAACAAGGAGAGGGATTAACTATAGAATTTAAACAAGCTGAATTTGAGTTGCCTAAAAATCTTTTTGAAACTGTATGCGCTTTTTTAAACCGTGAGGGCGGTACAATATTATTAGGCGTTGATGATAATGGAGGCATAAGAGGTGTAAACGCTGATTGCGCTGAGAAGTTATGTAAGGATTTTGCGAATTTGTCAAATAACAGTGAAAAATTGAACCCAGTTTTTTTACTGCAACCAAAGGTTGTTGAACTGGAAGGAAAAAAAAATATTCATGTATTTGTTCCTTCAAGTTCACAAGTGCATCAAACGAGAGGAGTACTGTATGACCGAAGCTCGGACGGTGATTTTCAGGTAAAAACGCATATTAAAAGAGCAGAATTATATACTCAAAAAAATACGATTTATACAGAGAATACGATCTATCCTTATTTGAATGAATCCCATTTTGAGGATAACATTATTGAAAAAGTAAGAAAGTTAATTCGTTTGAACCGACCAGCTCATCCATGGTTAGAGGCAGAGGGGAAGACATTTTTTAAAATGGCAGGATTGTATCGTACCGATTTACTCACGAATGTGGAAGGTTTTACTTTAGCAGCATTGTTGCTTTTAGGGAAAGAAGAGGTCATCACGAGTATGATTCCGTATTATAGAGTAGAAGCATTAGTCAGAATTAGAGACAAGGAACGATATGATGATCGATTGTCCTTGCGTACTAATTTGATAAATGTTTATGAACAATTAATGGAATTTATAGCAAAACATTTACCCGATAAATTTTATTTGGAAGGAGACACACGGATTTCGTTGAGAGAGCATATTTTCAGAGAAGTAATCGCTAATTTTCTTATACACAGAGAGTATATTAATCCACGTGTTTCCACTTTAGAAATTTTTGAAACAGATTGTATTATACGAAATGCCAATAAACCACATTTATATGGAGATGTGAGACCGACCAATTGTGAATCATTCCCCAAAAACCCACATCTGGCTAAATTTTTTGTACAAATAGGTAGAGCGGAAGAATTAGGTACTGGAATACGTAAAATTTTTAAATATAGTCAGGCATACTCAGGTAGTAATCCTAAAATAGCAGAAGGAGATATTTTTGAAGCGATAGTACCTATTTTAACTACCACTAAAACTACCACTAAAACTACCACTAAAACTACCACTAAAACTACCACTAAAACTACCACTAAAATAGAAACACAACTTATTGATTATCTTACAGATAATCCCAAATTATCCGCTAAAAATTTAGCTAAATTATTAGGGTTAACGGAATATGGTGTCCGCTACCACTTAAAAAAACTAAAATCTGGTAAACTTTTAACGTATGAAGGTAGTCCGCGTTCGGGAAAATGGATAATACTAAATAACAAAAATAACAAATGAAAACCGTTCTCATCCTCGCCTACGATTTTCCACCCTACGTTTCTGTTGGTGGACTTCGACCGCATTATTGGTATGAGCATTTCAAAGAGATGGGAATTTATCCGGTGGTTATTACCCGCAATTGGAACCCTATTCATGGAAACGGACTAGATTACATACAACCGAGTAATACTGCTAAAGTGATTATTGAAGAAACTGAATTTGGCACACTTATCAAAACGCCGTATAAGACTACACTCTCCAATCGCTTGAATTTAAAGGGGAAGAATGATATTTTTTCTAATATTTTAAAGAAAATCAGTACCGGTTGGAACGAAATGGGGCAATGGTTCTTACCAATAGGCACAAAATATGAAGTATATAAAGCTGCCCGAAATTATCTGAAAGCAAATAAAGTTGATCTCATTTTAGCTACCGGAGAACCATTTGTATTGTTTCACTATGCCGCCAAATTGAGTAAAGAATTTGGGGTGAAATGGGTAGCCGATTATCGTGATCCGTGGAGTGATAATACTTCAAGGAGTAAGTCTTCACCTTCCTTCCGGATGAATGTTCGGAATGAAAGACTTGCCTTACGAAATGTCGCGCATATAACTACAGTATCTGATTTTATGAAGAAGAAAATAGAGCAAATTATTGGTAAAAAACCGATTGCTATCTTTCCCAATGGTTTCAATGAAAATGCATTTGAAGGAATTAAGACTGAAACACAAAATACTGAAGTGCTGACCATTTCCCTAGCTGGAACGATTTACGATTGGCATCCGTATCTTGCCTTTTTACAAACCATTCACACTTATCTTGTCAAGTACCCAGAAAAAAGACTTAAGATTCATTTTTACGGTATCAACAAAGAACAAGAAATACAAGCACTTATAACCCAAAATGAAAATCTTAAAGAGGTAGTCGTTTTCCATCCCCGCATGAAAAATCTACTCCTGCTTCGAGAAATGGCAAAAAGTAATGTCTTATTGCTCTTTAACTATTATTCCTATATGGGAACGAAGATATATGACTACCTTGCACTTAACCGTAAAATCCTTCTTTGTTTTGAGGATGATATGGAGGCACAAATGTTGAAAGAGAAATATTACAATATGGCATCCATATCTGGCCTTAGTGAGAGTCTCCAAGCTGATTTAATTCATAGTACCAATAGTGGAATTGTGGTCAAGGATAGAGAGCAGCTGGAAAAAGTTTTAGATGATTTGTTTGAGGAATTTGAGCAAAGGAAATATATTGAAAATCATACGATTGGGGCTGAAAATTATTCACGAAAGATTCAAACAGAGAGATTGGTAAAATTATTAATAGAGATAAGTAATAAGGAATAATCCAAATACTGTCTCGCCCTGAAATTTCATTAAAATACACTACAAAACCATTAGGGAGGAGTCTCCCCAAACGCTGTCATGCCCTCGGTACCCTTAGGCATACTCAGGACAGGCAAATTTATCTTCGAAAAATCACTCAGTCTGACAGCTGGATGAACTGTTATATTCAATGAATTCACGACGTTATAAGTCTCCCCAGACGCTGTTATGCCGAGTGAATTCGCGACGTTAGGAGTCTCCTCTAAACACTGTCAGCCCGAGTGTTTTTCGACGATAGGAGAAAAATGTATCGAGGGCTGATAGTGTTGCCCATTTTTCCTTACCTTTATCCCATGAGATTTGTAACGGGAGGCACAGGACTTATAGGAAGTCACTTATTGATAGAACTTGCTCAACAAGATGAGCCTATTACCGCTATCTATACTCGTCAACATAAGATAGCTCAGGTTAAAAAGCTGTTCGAGTATTATCTTCAAGAAGAGGCTGAAGCTTGTTTTAACAGAATCACTTGGAAGGTCTGTGATATCTTAGATGTTTCTAGCTTGGAAGAGGTTATGCAAGGGCACACAGAAGTATATCATTCAGCTGGATTTGTATCTTTTGCTCGAAAAGATACAGGGAAACTCATCGATATTAATCGCTATGGCACTGCTAATTTAGTGAACCTAGCACTAAGCTTAGGTATCAAAAAATTTGGTTTTGTGAGCTCTACAGCTGCTGTTGGGAAAAAGGATGTTGTAGAAGGAATAGAGATTACAGAAGAAACTAAATGGGTGAAATCTTCTGAAATTGAAACCTATGCACTTTCCAAATATATGGCAGAAAAAGAAGTATGGAGAGGTATTAATGAAGGTCTGAATGCTGTCATGGTAAATCCTGGGGTAGTTATTGGTGCAGGGGACTGGAAGGAGAGTTCCTTGGCTATTTTTGAGACTGTTTCCAAAGGTTTATCCTATTATCCACCTGGAGGCACAGGCTATGTGGACGCTCGTGATGTGGCTAGGTCACTTACCCAGTTGATGAATAAAAATATCTTTGGTGAGCGTTATATCTGTGTGGGAGTTAATGCCGGATTTAAAGAATTGATGGATACTATCGCTACACAAGTAGGTAAAAAGCCACCTCATAAAGAAATAACTCCGTTTTTGATGAAAATCGCGTATGTTTTTGCCTCTATTTATAGTGGAATCACATTTTCAGCACCAAAACTCACTAAAACAGTATTGAAATCTTCTTTTACCAAAACTAAGTTTAGCAATCAGAAATTGAAGGATGCCATTGGGTATGAATTTTATACTTTGAAAGAAAGTGTGGAAAATGCAGTGAAAGGTAAACTCGTGTAATGACCTTTCTCCTTTAAGTCAGATTGTTTTTAACAAAAGTTTTTTTGTTATTCAAAAAAATCAACTTATAATTGCTATAGTAATTAGAGTAATTTTCTAAAATATATTACTACTTTTTATAAAACGTTGGTTAGGTAAATCAGAATTTATTAAGAAATAATTTCTCATGAAAAATAAAAATTGATAGGTTGTAACATACTTATGAATACTATGAAGGAAATATGGTTTCTATCTATTCTTCTGTTTCTATTTGTACAGACTATTTTTTCATTTTCTCAAGATTTGCTGTCAGATACCTTCAAGATTTAGTATAAACAAAATCTTCAAAACAATGAAAATATTAATAAAGCAATTAAGAATATCCAGAACCAACTTTTCAAATAGAATAGGTTAGATAATTAAATCAAAATACTTTAAATTTAAAACTTATAACTATGAATACAATAATTAAAAAAATCGTTTTAGTCCTTACAATAGTTTTGCCAACAATGCTATTTAGTCAAGGACAACCCTACTTCTCGGAAAACTGGAGCAGAGAAGGAGGTGAAATGTCAGTGTTTTATAAAAATGCAACAACCACTGATAACCAACGAAATGTCTATGTCGCTGGTTCGACAATTAACCCAATGGGTAATCACGACATTTTAATTCAAAAATTTAATCCAAAAGGCGACCTAATATGGGAACAGAGTTATAATGGGGCGGCCAATATGGACGATATAGCAGCAGATGTATTTGTTGATAACAATTACAATGTGTATGTTACAGGAGTCGCTATTCAAAATACAAGCAATGGACAAGACCTTGTTGTATTAAAATATGATGGGAATGGTGTATTGAAATGGGATTATTTCTACGATAACAACGGCACTCCTACTCCCACAGATGTTGGAACGGCAATTACAGGAGATAATAATGGGAATATTTTTGTAACCGGAAGTAGTTTTGGAACAAATACGTTAGCAGATTATGTTGTATTAAAACTAAAAGCAAACAATGGTATCAAAATCTGGGAGAAAAGATATGATTTCAATGGCTTAAATGAAATACCTGCTAAAATTGAATTAAAAGGGAATAACCTATACGTATCAGGAGCTAGTCAAGTGGGGCCAAACAAATGGGAATTGGCAACATTAATGTATAAGACTTCGGATGGTACATTATTAGGAGAAAGAAGAAGTGTTGGTAATGCAACGCAAGGGGTCAATGAGATTAACGATTTGACTATTGATGATAATGGGGATATATATATTACTGGAGCCGTTAACAACCAAAATTCATTTGATATAGCAATTTATAAGTTGGATGAAAACCTTAATATTCTTTGGGAAAAACATTATGATGGATATGGAAATGATGACAAAGGAAATGGGATAAAAGTTGATAGCCAAGGAAATGTTTATGTTGCCGGAACAGTAGAAACCAATAATGAAGGGAAGAATTATATTTTATTAAAATATAGTCAAAACGGAGACTTGCTATGGTCAAGGGAGTTTAATGGAAAAGAAAATACAGATGATGAGGCTACACAATTAGTAATAAGTAATAATAAAATATTTGTTACTGGTTTAGCTAAGAATTCAAGTCTCACCTCTTTTCAAACCTTGGTTTATAATGAAGATGGTTCTATATATACACAAGCAGAATTCACTAATCCAGATCAAAATGAAATGCCAACAGGAATTACTGTTGATTTAAGTGGAAATATTATTGTAATTGGTCAAACAGATTTAGGAAATGGAAATTATCGTGCAAGAACTGTAAAATACACCTTATATGAAAAACCGTTCGAACCCGTTTTTGAAAATGGAGAACCAAAATATAATGCTAATGAAGTGATTATTCGATTTGATAGAAGTGTTGTAAATTTCCTGGCTATTGATAGAAAAGGTTTTACAGCCGGTATGCTAAGTGATTTTGTGAAACCGAACGTGATAACCGAGATGAGTAATAAGCTCGGGTTTGATGTTTCGAGATTGGAAACGTTTAAAATCCATAGAGGGATGACTACTGCCGATAGCTTGTCAATTACTCGTTTAGGTGACACTATTCAAGTGCCTGACTTCTGGGCATCATTAACGGTTAGACTACCAGAGAAAATAGATGAGCTTAAAGTCGTTGATAGTTTAAATACTATTTCATTTAATATGGTTCATTACGCAGAACTTAATGGTATAATTCAACACACGAGTATTCCCAACGACTCTCTTGTAACAATAGAACAAGCTGGTTTAATACCAACAAGTCAATATCCTGATGCACATATAAATATTAACCCTGCATGGGATATAGAAACAGGTTATTGGAATGTAAAAGTCGGCGTCTTTGATGATCCAATTTATTGGGTACATGAAGATTTTGGAGACGGAACATTTTTAGGGAGTAAAATAACTGATGGTTGGGACTTTTATAATAACGTTCATGTTTCAACTGTACTTAGTCCTGGCAGCAGTCATGGTACTTCAGTGGCTGGTATTATTGGTGCATATAGGAATAATGGAATCGGTATTGCAGGAATTGCCGGTGGTGATGGTATAAATCCTGGGGTTCAATTAATTTCAATGGGAATTTTCAGTAGTGGAGATTTTAGCACAAACGCTAAAGCAAAAGAAGCAATAGTTAAAGGGTCTTTGAGCACTACAAATAATTATGGATACGGCATAAATATACAGAATCATTCCTGGGGTGGAACTCAACAAAGTCAGGAGATTAAAGAAGGAGTTAATACTGCTTGGAGAAATCATAGTATCTTTATTGCATCTAGAGGAAACGATGGGAGTAATGGGAATCCCATAGAATATCCCGCATGCTATGACGATAAAAAGGTTTTAAACGTTGGAGCTAGTGGAATAGATGGGAAGTACAAGGATGGAACAAATGGAGATATTCTCATCGGACAACAAACTAACGTATTTTGGTCATCTTCTTATGGAAATGGTGTTGATTTTATTGCACCAGGTTGCACCGAATTAGTAACCACACCTTATAATCCTATTTCACCATACTGGTGGCAAAATACGTCCTCAACCCCAAATAATTATTATACCTTTAATGGAACTTCTGCTGCCGCTCCTCATGTTGCGGGTGTGACGGCATTAATGTATAGTAAACATCATCTTGATAAAGGAGCTCCTAACAACTTAGCAACCGAAGATGTAGAGCATATATTGGAAAAAACTGCTAATAATAAACAAAATCCAGGTAGTTATGATCAAAAAAATGGACACGGTTTAATCAATGCCTATGATGCTGCCGAAGAAGTGAATTTTCCAAAATACATTATTAAACATTCGGAAAATGTTACCCCCTCACAAACCACCTCTTCTGGCATGAATATCATACTAGCTAATAATGTAAATGGAATTGCCGCAGGTGCTTATAAAGCAGACAGAATCCAGGTTAATTGGACATATATTGACGTTCTTCCTACTTATCAAGAAATAATTGATTGGTGGCCATTAGAAGCTAGAACAATCAAAGGTGTTAGCGCAGTTGTTCCAGTTACTGGTGAAGAATGGATGGATATAACACCAAATGTAACTATAGGCGGTAATGTTGCCGTTTTTAGTGTTCAAACTTTTGCTTGGTGGGTTAAGAAATCAAATGTTTCAGGGCAAGATATTAATAAATGGATCCCTAATGGAGGACCGTCAAATATGAGATTTGCATATTCTCTTCATATAAAAGATAATAGTGTAACATCTTTAAGTGAGAATGCATTTGAAAATAATGTGATTATTTATCCAAATCCAACGAATGAAATTCTAAATGTTTCTTTAGAATTTCAAAATTCTTCAAACACAACTTTGTTTATTTATGATACACAAGGAAAACTAATTGCGAATCCAAATTTGGGAATTAAGAACAAAGGAGAGCAAAATTTCACAATCAATATTTCAAATCTTCCTAAAGGAATGTATCTATTAAAAATTGTTTCTGAGAACAATTCTATAACTAAAAAATTCATAAAAGAATGAAACAATTAATAATAAATCATTTATATTCAAGCAACAAATTTGTTGCTTGGATATTATTTACATCAGTCATAATGTTTTTCTTGGGATGCAAGAAAGATTTGATACAAACAAATGAAAATACTAGCTCTTGTATTTCAATATCAGCCGAAAATTGTGGCAACCCTTTTGGTATGACTTATATATCAGCAGATACGATAGCTGGTGGTAGTAGTCGATGTTACTTCAATCCTAATAATGATAATGAATTCCTTTATACAAAAGCAACGAAGATTGAAGGGGGGGCAGGTATTTCGAATTCAATGGGCATTTTTAAATATAACATTACAACGGGTCAATCGACTTTAATCTATAATGGAGAAATTTGGAGTTTTCCAAAATGGAGTAAAAAAGATTGGATTATTTTTAATCTTCCAGATCAAAATATATATAAAGTTAAAAGTAATGGGGATAGTTTGACTCAGCTAACCTATCTTAATGATTTACATTCTCCTGAGTGGAATAATGATGGTACCCAATTTGTCGCTTTTTCGGCAAGTAATGCCTGGACTTATCTATTTGATGAAAGCGGGAATATTCTTGATACACTGTATTTTAGTCATAGTCAACTGGGCAATTATCAGAACCCAAAATATATTATTGAAAACACTATTCATATTTTATCATTTTTTAATATGGAAAATAAAGCAATCGAATATCAATTAGATTATTCATCATTATCTACTTCCTCAGTTTGGGGAAGTGTTTTTTGGCTAGATGACGAAACTGTTATATATTCCAATGAAAATGGTCTCAACCAATTTAATATTAATACAAAGGTTAATAAGATAATCAAGAAAAGTTGTAATGCTAGGATTTATTTGAGTGGTAATATTAATCAATCCAAAACAAAAATGATTTGGGAGCGAATCGATAGAAAATTAATTAACGATTGTACCATTGAATTCAGTAATCAAATCTACATTATGAATATTGACGGAACGAATGAACAAAAAATAGAAATTAAATAACAGGTTAATTATGAAAAAAGCATTATATATTACAATGTTAATAATTTTCAATTCTCTGAATATTTATGCTCAAAAAGATAAATTATCCTTTAGTTTTGGCTATGGAGTAAACACCTATTCAATGGGTAATATTAACGAGTTTTATATCGATTCTTTTGCTGCCAAACCCAATGTAAATATGTTGAATGACAATATTAAGAAAGGTAGTCAATATCAATTCTCTTTATTATATCAATCCAATCGTCATTTTGATGTTGGTATATATGGCAGTTATCAATATGGAAATAGTAAATCCAAACCTTTTGTGACCGAAATAGATGAATGGGGGTTTCCTATTAAAGAGCATAAAGGTACTTTTGAATTACGAACAGAGGCTATTTCTGCTGGAATCTCAGCCACTTGGTATATTGACGGTCTTTTAAAATGGCATGAAAAAGAAACAACACTAAATAGGTTTCATTTTGGCGTTGAAGTGAATGGAGGGATTGGTTTTTCAAAAGTATTGATAGATATGCGTTTCCCTACTCTTCCTTTCGCTTCAAGCTACGATTATTTTACCAGTCGAGATTTTCAAGGACAGTTTGGAGTTAAAGTAGAGTATGATTTTACAAAATCTCCAATATATACAACACTTGGAATTCGATTAGGATATCAGTATTTCAAAACCAATTCGGTGAAAGATAGACTTGGAGAAGAATGGGTTGTAAATAAATATCCTATAAATTTAGACTTCTCTGGGTTTTATTTTGGTGTTTATTTGAAAATTGGAAAATAAAAGAAAATAATTTTTATGATTTTATTTTGATATGTTAGTGATCATAGCGGGGAGACAGCATTTTTTATCTTTTCTTTTTGTTACATTTTTTTTGGATAGTTATAAATTAGCTTCAATCTTTTACGCTGATAAATACTTGCATCTTTTTTGTTAAAAGCTTACCTTTAACATCCAATTTTTAAACTGATGAAGATTTTTTCTATACTTATTGGTATATTCTTTACACAATTTCTATTTGCACAAACATCGCCAGAATTCAATTCTGCTCAAATTTTACACGAACTTAAAAAGTTAAATACAGTAGGTTCTGTATTGTATATTGCGGCACATCCCGATGATGAGAATACACGCTTGATTGCTTATTTAACCAATGAATTACATTTGCGTACCGGATATCTGTCTCTAACCCGTGGTGATGGTGGACAAAATCTTATTGGGACAGAACAAGGAGAAGCTCTAGGCTTGATTCGGACACAAGAATTATTAGCAGCGCGTAGAGTGGATGGTGCTGAACAATTTTTTACTCGAGCAAATGATTTTGGGTTTTCTAAGAATCCAGAGGAGACCTTGAGTATATGGGATAAAGAAGAAATTTTATCTGATGTGGTATGGACGATACGTCAATTTAAACCTGATGTGATTATTTGTCGTTTTCCTACTACAGGTGAAGGTGGACATGGGCATCATACAACATCTGCTATACTTGCTGAAGAAGCATTTGATGCGGCAGCAAACCCCAATCGTTTTCCTGAACAACTAAAGGAAGTATCCGTTTGGCAAGCTAAACGTCTTTTCTGGAATACCTACAATTTTGGTATGATAAATACGACCTCCTCGAATCAAATGAAAATGGATGTGGGAGTTTATAATCCTTTGCTCGGGAAAAGTTATGGTGAGATTGCATCCATGAGTAGATCGCAACATAAAAGTCAAGGTTTTGGTGTAGCCATGCAGCGAGGAGAAGAGATAGAATATTTTAAATTTTTAAAAGGAGATTCCAAACCTGATAAGGACTTATTTGAAGGTATCAATTTTAAATGGGATAGATTTACAGAAACTGCTTACTTGGATGATGCTATTCAAAAATGTATTGCGGAATTTAATCCCAGTCATCCAGAGAATTCCTTGGATCAATTAATAGGAATATACAAGGTGCTAGATGAATTAAGAATAGGTCATTCTGATATGTCCTTTTGGGTAAATCAGAAGTTGGCAGCTTGTAAAAATTTGATTATTCAATGTGCAGGTCTGTGGATGGAAGCATATCCGAAAGATTATACTGTAGTTCCTGGTAATACAATACAGGTTACAGCTCAAATCTTAGTTAGAAATCCTGTACCTGTCCAGTTTAATGCGATTAGCTTTTTTAAGCAAACAAATAAGAGTATGAATAAGACTTTGAAGCAAAATATAATGGAAACAATTGAGCAGTCAGAGAAACTGCCGGGGAATTTAGCTTATTCTAATCCATATTGGTTGAATCAATCTCATTCCGTAGGAATGTATTCAGTAAATGATCAAATGTTAATCGGCAAACCTGAAAATGATTTTGCCGAAAAGGTTGTATTTGATATTACAATTAAAGATCTGAATTTACAAATTGAACGAGGACTTTCTTATAAATATACGGATCCAGTGAAAGGAGAAGTATATCGCCCTATGGAAGTATTACCTCCTGCAACAGTGAATATATCCAGTAATGTTTGGGTATTTAGTTCTACCGAGCCTAAGAAAATTGAATTTAAAGTTAAAGCGAATCAAGCACGTGTGAAAGGATTAATTCAAGTCAAAGTTCCAGAAGGTTGGACCTTAGATTTGGAGGATGCTAATTTTGAAATTGCTGAAAAAAATGGAGAAGCTCAAATAAATGGATACCTTCATCCATCCGATTCTGGTAAAGATGGAAAGCTGGAAGTTTCTTTACTGATCAATGAAAGAACCTATACTAAGAGTATTACACGTATTGAGTATGACCATATTCCGTATCAATTCTTTTTATCGGATGCGACAGCTCAGTTAGTACATTTGGATTTAGTAAAAACAGGAACTAAGATTGGATATATTCCAGGGGCAGGAGATAAGGTAGCTGATAATCTCAAACAAATTGGATATGAGATTACTATATTGAATAATGAAGATTTGGATAAAATAGATTTAGCTCAATTTGATGCTATTGTTACAGGAATTCGAGCCTATAATGTGAATACACATTTGCATATTTATCATGAGAAATTAATGAATTATGTGCATACAGGAGGGAACCTTATTGTTCAATACAATACGAATAACCGAATAGCTCCGCTTAAAGAGCAAATAGGACCTTTCCCTTTTGAAATTACAAATGGCCGTGTGACAGATGAAACAGCAGAAGTCAAATTTAATAACCCAAAGGCATCTGTTTTGAATGTGCCTAACAAGATAACAGAAGAGGATTTTAAGGGTTGGATTCAAGAGCGGGGATTATATTTTGCTGATAAGATAGACAGAAATTACGATGCTATTTTCTCTATGCATGACAAAGGAGAAAAGGATTTAAAAGGGAGTTTAATTATAGGTAAATACGGTAAAGGAAACTTTGTCTATACCGGACTAGCCTTCTTTAGAGAACTCCCAGCAGGTGTACCTGGAGCTTATCGCTTATTTGTGAATCTATTAAGTCTTCCCCAAAATTAAGGGAGCAGGTTTGAATTATTCTCCTCCAATCATTTTAGAAGTGATTCCTTTATCTTTTCCCTTCTCTGCTAGAAATACACCCACAAAATGTAGTACGATGAAGATAGGAAAAAGATATACACCTAATTTATGGGTAGCTTCTATTGATTTATGAAGATCTGGGAAGAAATCTTGACGTAAACAAATACCTGTGAAAGCTGCCATAAATACGTATAGGTAAAAATATATGTATGTTAAACCCTGCATCTTTTCTTTCATAGAGGTGCTTCCTTTGAATGGATTCGGAAAACGTATTCCTTTGGCAATCATGTATATTACTCGTATTATAAAAGCTATAATCATAACATGAGCAAAAATCACATGCCATTCCCACATAGGCTCACGAAGTACCTTATACATTGCGTTTGATTGTTCTTTAGTTACCTCCAAATCTTGAGAATTTACTGCTGCGAAAACAGCTTTCTTTCCCATCCAATACATACGTAAGAAACCAGTTACCAATAAAACAGGCATAGAAAATGCCATAACCCAATGTAGAAGTCTATGAAGAGCTGAGAATTTATTTTTTGTTTCCATGAAAATTTATTTTTACGAATCTATGAATAATTGAAATAATATGAAGTGAATTTTATAAATTCCTACGCTTTATCCATTTATATACCTCAAACCATAAAACCGAACTAGCAGCAAAAGAAAAAGCTATCCCTAATTGGTAAGTAGTGAGTGGAATAATATGAAAGAACTTCGAAATTATTGGAATATATAAAAGTGCAAAAAGTGCTATAATAACAATCAAAGTAATTCCAAAAAGAAGTTTGTTCTTATATTTAAGAGTAGTGATAACACTGTAATAAAAGGAGCGGTTAATAAAGCTTAAAAAGATATTAGCTAAAATCAATGTAGTAAAAACCATAGTTCTAGTTAATTCTTCTTGATATCCTTGCCAGATACTGTATTGGTAAATTCCTAACACACCTATGGTAATGATAAGACCTTGCAAAATACTTAAGTTTAATTCTTTCCAGTTGAGGAAGGTATCGGTCATTTTTCGAGGTGGCTGTGTCATTGTGTTTTCTTCCATAGGCTCGTTCTCGTATACGATGGAACAAGTTGGACCCATAACTATTTCTAAGAATATAACATGAATGGGTGTAAATATCTGTGGATATATCCAGCCTAAGAGTAAAGGCAAAGAGACCGTTAGTATAATTGGAATATGAATTGAAATGACATATTGAATAGCCTTTTTTATATTGGTGTAGATTCTTCTCCCTTCTCCAATCCCATAAATAAGTCTATCTAAATTATCGTTGGTGATAATCAAATCAGAAGCAGCTTTTGCAATCTCAGTTCCTTTACTCCCCATTGCAACGCCAATATGTGCAGCCTTTAAGGCAGGTGCATCATTTACACCATCGCCAATCATGGCCACAATCTCATTATTCTTCTTTAAAGCTTTTACAACACTAAGTTTGGCCTGGGGATACATACGTGAAAAGAGTGTTGTTTTACTGGCTATTTCACATAATTGTTCTTCAGAAAGTTGCTCAAGATCACTCCCTTTTACTGGATTGGTGTTGCTTTTTATTCCTGCCTGATTTGCAACTGCTAGTGAGGTATCAGGATTATCTCCAGTAATAACCTTTACTTTAATTCCTGCATCATATATCTGCTGAAAAACTTGTTGTATTCCTTTTTTAGGTGGATCATAGAATATCGTAAACCCTAGGAATTGGAAATCGAATTCTTGTTGTCTTTTAGGGAATTCAGCAGAAAGATACGTAGCTTTTGCTATTCCCAAAATTCGGTATCCTTTATTTCCAAGTTCTTGAAGAAGTCTTTGACATTTTTGAAATGTATCTTCATCTAAGTGAGATACAGTTAGAATAGCTTCTGGAGCTCCCTTGGCAGCAATAATTCTGTTGCCCGATTTATCTTCATAGATATGCGTCATCATGGGAGGTTTACCCTCTAAAGGATACTCGTGAATCATATTGAAATCAGATGATTTATCACTTGTACATACTTTCAAATACCAATTTTGTAAGGTTTTTTCCATGGGATCAAAGGGAACAGGTTCGCTACTCCACATGGCATATTCAATAAGCTCTTCTAATTCAGGTAAACCATATTCGTCTTCTCCATACAATTTTCCTGTTGAATGATTATATAATTTCTCTAAAATCATAGAATTCTCTGTGATAGTACCTGTTTTGTCAACACAAATAACCGTAGTACTCCCAAGAGTTTCTACTATTCCACTTCGTTTGACAATGATATTTTTTTGCATCAATTTCCAGGCTCCCAAGGCCATAAAGGTGGTAAAGGCAACAGGAATCTCCTCTGGTAAAATAGACATAGCCATGGTGAGTCCATAGAGCAAGCTCTCTACAATGCTATTTGTTTGGAAATAACTATATATCCAGACAAGTAAAAAAATCCCTATACCTACAAAAGCCATATACTTCACAAATTGAGAAATTTGTATATTGAGAGGAGTTTTTTCTAATTCAATGTCTCGAAGTGATTCGCCAATTTTTCCAAAACGTGTATTCTTGCCTATTGCAGTGATCTCAAATACGGCAAGACCTGACATTACAATGGTCCCACTGTACACTTGATTGTTATCTGTATCACTATTCTTAAAGATAGAGTAACTCTCTCCTGTTAGCGCAGCTTCATTGACAGAAAAATCATTACTGTGTACGATTTTACCATCAGCATTAATCATCTTTCCTTCTTCTACAATGCATAAATCACCTATCACCAAATCATGAGTTGGTATTTTCTGAACATTCTGATTGCGTATAACTGCACTTAGTGGCTCATTTAATTTCTCAAGTTCTTTGAGTGCCCGTTTTGTTTGAAAATCTTGGTAAAATGAAATTCCTGAGATAATAACGATGGCTGCGAACATAAAAATTGCTTCTCCATATTGAGCTACAATAAGATAAATAATGGAAATGGCAATTAATAATAGCAGCATAGGTTCTTTTATTAAATCAAAAAACCATGCAAGAAGAGGACTTTTGTTATTATCTTTTAATGTGGCTTCAGCATGCAGAGTACGAGAGGCAATAACCTCTTCATCTGTTAATCCCACTAAATTTGAAGGGATATTAATCATGTTATTATTTTTAGTTATACTCCTTTTTCTGACTCGAAAGGTTCCCAAGTGGGTAATACACAACGAATGCCGTTCTTATCATTCATTAAAGGTGCACATTTATTACAATGATTGCAACCATTTATATATTTTTCTTGATAGTGAATTAAATGATTGACCATTTCTGGATCACGAAGTAGAGGTCGGGCTAATTGTACAAAATCAAAGCCCAAGTCCATAATCTTTTCAAGACTTTCTATAGTGCTTGCACCACCGATAAAGATGAGGTTACAGGTCAGTTGTTCACGAAATTTCTTCGCAGCTTCTAGTAAATACAATTCTTTGTATGGATATTTACGAAACATGGTTTGACCTACTAGCAACATCCCCAATTTCATCAATGGATTTTTTTCATATTTGATTAAATCAGGGAGTATGCTATCGCCATGAAATAACAACATAGGATTGTCACTACTTGCTCCGGCACTTAAAATTATTCCATCAATTCCATTATCTTGTAAAAGCTTTCCAACTTGTAAGCTATCTTCTAAAGTAACGCCTCCTTTTTTGTCATCATACATAGAAATCTTGGCGAGAATAGGAAAATCAGGTCCTACATTTTTTCTAACTTCTGCTAAAACTTCCAAGGGAAAACGCATCCTATTTTCTATACTTCCCCCGTATTCATCTTTGCGTTTATTCACCCTTGGGTTGATAAACTGACTGAGTAAGTAACCATGTCCAAAATGGATTTCAACAGCATCAAACCCTGACTCTTTCATAATTCGGGCAGTTTTCCCAAAATTTCCGCTTACTTCTTGTAGTGTGGTTTTATCCATACCTTGTGTAAAGAAATTTCCATAGAGCATTCCCACCAAATTAAAAGCGGTACTAGGTCCTACGGGTCTTTTACGTTCCAATTTCTTATTTCTGCTAAAACCACCACAATGTGCAATTTGTCCGGATAAGAGCGAACCCTGTGCATGAACAGTTTGTGCTAATTTTTGAAGTTGGGGTTTAATTTCTTCTCGGATGTACATGTAGTAATCAAGCATACATCCGTCATTTTCTGGAGCACAGTAGGCAAGAGTGGTCATAGCTACACCACCTCTTGCAACTTCTTCATGGAAATCGATGCAACGCTGTGAAATGTTTTGATTCTTATCTAGCATTCCTTCAAAAGTAGCGGCCTTAATAATTCTGTTTTTCAGGGTGAGCTGATTCAATTTTGCACTAGATAATAATCGTTGTAAGCTCATAATTAGCTGTTAATTCTTTTCCAAATTTGGGTGCGATAAAAAGGTCCTAAAAATACACGTACGAATAATTCATCCTGATTACTTGGATTAAGCCATACTTTTAATTTGTATATCTTTCCATCTTGAGTATTACAGATTGTGCCTCCTTCCCATACACTACCAGTCCAATTTAGGTCACGGATGAATTCAGTTCCAATCACTTTTTTTCCTTTTCGGTCATCTGTACATTTATCACAAGAAGGGTCATTGGATGAATATCCTTTGAAGCTATATAAGTGCAGCATCTTTGCATAGAGTTTTCCATCTTTCTTATAAAATTCTACTTTAGATTGTTTTTCGTTGGTATTGTCATCAAAGGTTTCGTAGATACCAACACAAGATTTCCCTTGTGAATATCCTAAGGAGATGAAAGACAAGAAGATAAATAATAGGATTCTTTTGTACATAAATTTATTATTCATTTGATAACATAAAGATAAGGAAAATGAAGGAAACTCTATATGACATTAGAAAATAAATACCATTACATAAAAGAAGTTAGATTCCGTACGATGCGCTTCGGAATGACACTTAAGCCTTAAATAATAGGGGAGAGGGGGTGGCGAAGCCGCCCCCTCTCCCTTTAACTACGTTGGCGGTTGTCATTCCGGAGCGCAGCGAACGGAATCTGTTCTTCCCTCACGATTGTAGTTTGCAGCATATGATCAGCGAACGGAATCTATTCTTCACCCATGATTATCGTTTATAGCATATACTCAACGAACAGAATTTATTCAGCCCTTAGCACCCTTCAGCATACTAGTGGCTAAATTATTAGTTCTTTATGAATGTACAAGGGATTCCCTATCTACCCAGAACTATTTTTTTCTTTGCATGTTATTCATATTTGTGTGACTTTCTCATAATCTTGATAAATTCGCATTCTATTTAAAAAGTATGAAAGAAAATAAGGAGAAATTATGGAGTAGAGATTTTATTATCATTAGTATATCCTATTTCTTTTTAGCGAGTTCTTTTAGCTTATTGATGCCTACAATTCCTATTTTCTTGTCCAAAGAGTTGGGGGTAGAAACATCTAAAATTGGGATTGTCCTTTCATCCTATGTGATTGCCTTACTAATGTTTAGACCATTTAGTGGATTTATTGTGGATATATATTCTAGGAAACCACTACTTATATTGGGTGTATCTTTATTTGTGGCGACGTTCTTTGGCTATTACTTTGCAGCAACGGTTTTATTTTTAATCTTACTCCGTTTTCTGCATGGTATATTTTGGGGGATGGCAACTGTCTCATCTAATACTGTGGCGATAGATATTATTCCAGCCTCAAGACGTGCTGAAGGGATAGGATTCTTTGGGGTAAACTCCAATATAGCTATGGCAATTGCGCCCTATATTGCGGTGAATATATATAATAGATTTGGATTTCATGCCTTAATAACTGCGTCACTTGTAATGGGGGTATTTTCAATTGTTGCTGTAACACTTATTAGAGTACCAATCCGAAAGAAATTGGATGAAACACCGCCTATTTCCATTGATAGGTTTATTTTGCTTAAAGGCCTTCCTATTTTCTGGAATCAGTTATTTATATCATTTGGTTGGGGAACCTTAGTAGCATTTGCAGTATTATATGGTATAGATATAGGTTTACAAAATTCGGGTATCTTCTTCTTATTTTTAGCGTTAGGATTAGTATTATCTCGTATAAATTCGGGCAAATTAGTGGATAAGGGACATTTACATATCGTTATGCAGGTAGCCTTACTACTCATCACAATAGGTTTTTTAACGTTTGCTTCTTTCCATAGTATTTATATGTTTTGTGTGGCTGCCTTTCTAATTGGATTAGGATATGGCACTTTATTTCCTGCTCTACAATCCATCTATGTAAATATGGCACCTTCTTCTCAACGGGGGACAGCTAATTCTACGTATTTAACAGGCTTTGATGTGGGAATTAGTTTAGGAATGTTAGTGGGAGCATATTTTGTAGAAAAATATAGTTTTTCTTTTATGTACAACATGACAGCCTGCTTAAGCTTTATTGCTATCTTTATTTATCGTTTTAACTCTATACGAGTGTATGAAAGAAATAGATTGTAATAATACAGAAAGCATAAAGAATGTTTTAATTACAGGTGCTGGAAGTGGTTTAGGATATACTACCACACAACTATTAGCCGAAAAAGGTTGGCGTGTTTTTGCCTTAGACATACATTTGTTTGAATTAGAACGCCCTAAGCATGCGTCTATTATCCCTATAAAAGTTGATGTGTCTAATGATGAGAGCGTTGCAGAGGCAATAAAGCAAGTAGAAAATTATACCCACACCCTTGATGCTATCGTAAATTTTGCAGGAATTTTAGTTATTGGTCCTTCCATGGAAACGCCTCCTGATCTTATGTTACGCATAATGAATATCAATTTAGTGGGAACTTATCGTATCAATTATTATTGTTTCCCACTTATACAGAAAGGGAAAGGGAGAATTGTGAATATTTCTAGTGAGGCAGGTATATTTAGTCCGCCTCCTTTTGCCAATTTTTATTATACATCCAAACATGCAATTGAATCTTATACTGACGCATTGCGTAGAGAACTTAGGTTTTTAGGTATAAAGGTTATAACCGTACGCCCAGGTGCTTTTCAGACAAATATGCAAGGTGGAGCCAAGAATAAATTTGATGAAATAGAAAAAAATAGTCAGTTATTCGAGAAGCAAATTGCAAAAGGAAATGCTATGTTTGAGTTAGGCGCCGGTAAACCACGAAACCCTTATGTGTTGGCAAAAAAGATTCACTATATATTGGAAACAAAACACCCTAAATCAGTTTATAATATTTACATAAATAAACTCTTTTGTTTACTAAACATCCTTCCAAAAAGATGTCAAGATATGATTTATTATAGAATGTTGAAGTAATTTAGAATACTAGCACCTTTACAGATTCATTTTCTTGTCGAAAAAAATACATCCCCTTTGATAACTCAAGGGAAGATGATTCACCATGATATATTCTATCTCCTAATATAGAATATACGGAATATCTATGTTCTTTATGGTCAATAAAAACTTTCCCATTGTGAGAAGGGTTTGGATATACTTTAAAAGTCTTCTGTTCTAGTTTGGGTTGCTCTAACATTCCGGAAGTGCCTATTATAACATCTTCTGAAATGGTGTCCGTGTAGCACGCATTGGAAGTAATCATACGGACGTGATAGATTCCTGTTTCGGTATAAGTATGTGTGGTATGCAAAACATGGGATGTATCTCCATCACCAAAGTCCCAAAATTCAAAAGTCCCTTCTTCAATATATGGACTAAGTGTAATTTTATCACCATCTAAGGTGATTCCAAATAGATTATTTGAAAGTGGTCGGTAGTCAATACGTACAGAATCTACCATATAAACGACATGATCGGCTACTTCTTGTAGATATTTAGCTTGATTTGGAGTAACTCCATTTGGAATAAAGGTATTTCCATAAGATGTTTGAGAGAAGATAATATTGTTAAATATGCAAGCAGCCAAATAAGACCCGAAGATAGAGGGGTGACTTCCATCGGAAACATATAAATCAGTAAAAGGAATGGGACTGATTGTGTCTTGCTTAATGTGTTGGAATCCTATACCAACAGGAGAGAGCAATCCTTGGTTATCATTTGCCATAAAAGAATAAGCCGTGTGTAGTCGTGCATTCATACCTTCAAACGTACTAATACTGTCCCATTGTGAGTCGCCATCACGTCTGCCCCAAGTATTATAAAAGATCGGAATAACACACTCATTACTTTGTTTTGCACTGTCTATTAAGATTTTAGCGTAAGGGAAAACATTTGTTTGAACTTGTGCCCATGGGAAAGATGGATTTTGACTTTGTTCCTGGATAACTACTATATCCCAATTGTTACTAGCAATTTTTTGGAGTGTTTGTGGATTTTGAGTGTGTTGAGAAAGAAAATGCCCTCCTGGAAAACTGGCATCCTTTATTAAAATATTTCCGTCTGCTGTTGCCAAATTTTTTACAATTTCAGGAAGATTATTTACATTGGTATAGCTGTTTCCAATAAACAAAACCTGCTTGGTTTTTTGAGTAAATCCATAGCTTGTTATAAGTATGAAGATAATGAGGAGGGTTCTTCTCATAAGGATATGATTTTTTTGCAAATCTACGATATCTTTCAGTAGTTTACATATTAAGATGAAAGTATTTTGATCAAAAAATATACCTAAAATTTATAAGCTATCCGCAAGCCAAAATTGTAATTTTTAGCTATAAGAGATTGCGTAAATGCAAGTCCAAGGGAGAGTGGATTTTCACCTATCCTAAAGTCATAACCAAAACTAAATTGATTACTGATATCCTTAGCACTAATTGTAAATTGGAAATAAGCTTTCTTATAAATTCCTAAATTGAAAGATAGATAGCTGTTTAACCAGTAAAGAGGAGCAGTAAATACCGAGATTTTTAGCGAATAATTCTTTCTTTTTCCTAGCAAAAAATTATAAGCTAGTTGCAGATAAATCTCCCGATCAGTACGAAATAAAATATCATCGGGGGCATATTTTGAGGCTAATATATTCTTAGTAGATATGCCTAATTCGAATCTTTTTATGAAATAATGTATCCCTAAATCAAAATCTCCTAACATTGTCCATTTCTTTGATTTCTCTATATCAATAAATCCAATTTCGTTAAATCGTTTTAGGTTATATATTCCAAAACTTCCACGAACGCCAAAGCTTAATTTATGCTGAGTAGTAAAAGGGATGGTATAAATGAATCCAAGTCCCAATTCATTATTTTTGGTAAACGTAAGTGGCTGCAAATTGTAGTTATAAGTAAGGGTTACATTTTGCATTTTCACGAAAGCTTGGTAAGTAAGATTGGGTACAACTATTTGTCCAATATTATTTGGTACATAACGTAAAAAAGTTCTTGTATCAACTGCCGCTTTAAAATCGGTGCTATCTGTATGAGTGGGTGCATAAGCAGCATTGTAATAATTACTTCCTTGGATGAAGAATAGGTCATCCATATTACGTTGGGCTATTCCAATCTGAAAAGAGATTAGAAGCCAAAAGATGCTATGAAGAATACTTTGTTTCATTTAAGTGCGTCCAATTGATTTTTAGCGTCTGTTATAAAAGGCTTTAAGACGTTCCAGTGCTTCTTTCCTGTATAGGTGAAAAACTGTACATCTACACCATTCTGACTAAGTGTTGTATAGGCATCTTCCGAATTAAAATAAGGAACGAAATCATCTTGATCTCCGTGATATAAATATATTTTCCCAGGAGAATACCAGTTTTTTGCAACCCAACATCTTTCCAAAACCTTTATCATTTCTTTATCTTTCCCATTTTGGATTTGTTGCATAAAGAAATTATTGAGGATTTTGGATGGCACTTTCGAAGGAGGTAAAAAACTAGAACCTTGGTCATACACAGGGTATGAGAAAAAATAATCATTAGGACGTTTTAATTCAGAGAACTTATTGATAGAATATAATGCCCAAGCATACACACCGATATTAGCCTGTTTCTCATCTTTATGTTCTATAATTGTTTGAAGAATACGTTTGATATGATAAGGACCAGAAAGATTTAAACTAGCCGTAACGTTAAATTCAGACGAGTGGTATGTATCAATATACCAATGCGAAAAGAATGAAGCTCCACCACCTTGTGAATATCCTGCCAAAAATAACTTGTTTTCATAGTATGCACTTTGGTCAAGTAGATATTTCTTAACGGCAATTGTTCCATCATAAATGGCATTGACTAACTCAGGATAATAAACGTATGGGTGTTCTACTTTTTTAGTTCTTCCATATCCGATATAATCAGGCATAAAAACAGTATATCCTGCGGTAGCCCATGATAAACCAACGTTTCGGGATTCTATAAAGCCAAATTTTTCACCTTTAAACTGAGAAGGCGTACCCCATTTCTTTCCCATTATATCTGCAGGCGCCACGGTCCCATGACAGTAGGTTACTAAGTTAAAAGTGTCAATTCCCACAGGAACAAACAACATTCCTGATGTTTCTATAGTTTTTCCTTGGTATGTCGAAGCATATACAACTTCTAATAATTGCACATCGTATGTGGCAAAGCCAGATGCATCTACAGAATCAATGAGAGAAATACATTCAGATTTTGTGATTGTTTTTATTTCTTTTGATTCAATGAGTGTTCCAGGGGCTACATCTACATATTTTTCTTTCTTACATGAGACAAGTAGCGTAGTTAAAATAATTCCTATGAAGATAAATCTTTTCATTCTTTTTCTTTAAATATCCACCATTTCTGACCAAAGAAATTCAGTAAGGCGCTAACCCCAGTTGCAACGATGAAAGCGACTAGGTATTTCTTTGGAACAAAACTTAATGCTGGGTAAAGTATTAAAAAGTGAAGCATACCAGAATTTACAATTACGTTTATAAACATAGATAGTATGTATAGAATATAAAAATTTACTAAACGTTTATTGTTTTTATCGCTCTGCTTCCATGTCCAATATTTATTCAGATTATAAGTAACTAAAGACCCACAAATAAAGGAGGTTGATTTGGCTGACATGTCATTGGCAATGAAGCCAAACATTTTTTCGGGGTATATGTGAAGAAATGTATAATAACATGCTAAGTCAACTAGAACTGCTAATATTCCAATGAGTACAAATTTGATAAATTGTTTTTGAAAATCGGGTAGTGTCCTTAAATTCATGCTATTATATTCCGTTGTAAAAGTATGAATTTTTTTTGCATATCGTATAAATAAAAAAGGTGTGAATATTTTCACACCTTTCTATAAACGATATGTAATTACGCTTGCTCTTTTTCAGAAGCAAGAGCTTCTTTAATCTTGGATTCCAATTCGTCCATTAATTCTTGATTATCATTAATAATAAGTTTTACAGCATCACGTCCTTGACCTAATTTGGTATCGCCATAAGAGAACCAAGATCCACTTTTTTTGATAATATCTAAATCAACACCTAAATCAATAATTTCTCCTACTTTAGAAATCCCTTCTCCATACATAATATCAAATTCGGCTTTTTTAAATGGAGGAGCTACTTTGTTCTTTACCACCTTTACTTTAGTGCGGTTACCAGTTACGTCTTCTCCCTCTTTAATTTGGCTTGCTCTTCGGATATCTAAACGCACTGAAGCATAGAACTTTAGAGCGTTTCCTCCTGTTGTAGTTTCAGGATTACCAAACATAACACCTATTTTGTCTCGCAATTGGTTAATAAAGATGCAGCAAGTACCTGTTTTATTGATGGAAGCAGTCAATTTTCGCAAAGCTTTAGACATCAAACGAGCCTGTAATCCCATTTGACTATCACCCATTTCACCTTCGATTTCTGCTTTTGGTGTAAGCGCAGCAACAGAATCAACGACTATTAAATCGATTGCTCCGGAACGAATTAAATTATCAGCAATTTCTAATGCTTGTTCTCCATTGTCAGGTTGAGATATGATTAACTCTTTCGTATTTACACCTAATTTCTTAGCATAGAATTGGTCAAAAGCATGCTCAGCATCTATTATAGCGGCAATACCTCCTTTTTTTTGAACTTCAGCTATAGCGTGAATAGCTAAGGTTGTTTTTCCAGAAGATTCAGGGCCATATATTTCTACAATTCTTCCTTTAGGATATCCACCTACTCCAAGGGCGAGATCTAATGTTACGGAACCAGATGGGATAACATCTACATCCTCAACTGCTTCATCTCCTAATTTCATCACGGAACCTTTTCCGTAAACTTTGTCTAGTTTGTCCATGGTAAGTTGAAGAGCCTTTAACTTGTTTTCATCAACTTGTACTTTTTCTTTAGTCATATCGTTTATTTTTTTTGTTTATGCAAATTTAGATGGTCAGAACGTAATCTATTTACGTAGTTATTTTTATTTAAATTTTTCTATAATTTCTTCTGAATGATTTTTGGTATTGGGCTTAGTTATAATAGCATGAATTGTTCCGTCTTCATTTATTAAGAAGGTCGTTCGATGTAAACCATCGTATTTTTTTCCCATAAATGATTTGGGTCCCCAAACACCATATAATTGGATGACTTTCTTGTCAGTATCCGCAATCAATGTAAAAGGTAAGTTATATTTTTCAATAAATCTTTGATGTTTTTTTTCATCATCGGCACTAACTCCCAATACAATGATCCCTTCTTTTTTAAGTGCAGAAAATCCGTCTCTTATACTACAAGCCTGATTCGTGCATCCAGGTGTCATATCTTTTGGATAAAAATAGAGTGCTACTCTTTTACCTATATAATCTGAAAGTTTTATCACACGACCTTCTTGATCTTGCGCGGTAAAGTCAGGCGCCTTATCTCCTTTTTTTAATGTAATCATGTTGTTGTTTATTTAATCAACTGTTTGATGATAATTTAATCAAATGTAAATATCTTTTTTTATTTTCCAACTATTTTTTGCATTTATTTTTATTTATAAGCCGTTGTACATTTATTAAAGGCTAATAAATCTAATAATTATCCCTAATATACAAGGAGTTAGTTATTATGTTTTCCTTACAAATTGAGTATTAGCATTTTAAGAATATCTATTTACATTAAAATTCAACATACCACTAAGCCATAAAAAAATTCCGTTTATCTATTAAAAATAGCAGTTTAACAAATTTATTCAAAAACTTTATAAAAAAATTGGGTTTGATGCCTAAAGTACTTATATCTTTGTACCGTTAGGTTTCATAAGTAGTAGTGTTTGATTGGAGATAGAAGCGCCCGCTTTTATCTCCAATCTTTTTTTGTAGCTATTTAATGTTAAACCATTCAAAAAGAAATAGGAAAAAAGCTAAAATCTATTAAATTCGCATTTGGTAAGTTGCCTTTTGAATGAATCAATAAAAACACATAAATAAAATTGAATGAAGAACATCCGTAATTTTTGTATCATTGCTCATATTGACCATGGAAAAAGTACATTGGCAGATCGTCTTTTGCAGATTACCGGTACAATCTCTGCGCGCGAAATGCAGAACCAGGCCTTAGATGATATGGATTTGGAGAGGGAGCGAGGGATTACTATTAAGAGTAAGGCCATACAAATGAATTATGAATTTGAGGGGGAGAAATATGTGTTGAACTTGATTGACACCCCGGGACACGTTGATTTTTCATACGAAGTGTCACGCTCCATTGCTGCCTGTGAGGGGGCTTTGTTGATCGTAGATGCAACTCAGGGGATAGAGGCTCAAACAATTTCTAACTTATATTTAGCTCTGGAACACGACTTAGAAATTATTCCTATCTTAAATAAAATGGACTTGCCTAGTGCTTCTCCGGAAGAAGTAACGGATCAAATTATTGACTTAATTGGATGTAGTCCGGAGGATGTAATTCCTGCTTCTGGAAAAACGGGATTAGGTGTAGATAAAATTTTAGAAGCAGTTATCCGTAGAATCCCTGCACCAAAGGGAAATTCAGAAGCGCCTCTTCAAGCCATGATATTTGACTCTGTATTCAACTCTTATAGAGGGATTATTGCCTATTTCCGTGTGTTAAACGGTGTGATTAAACAAGGACAACGTATTAAGTTTATGAATACCGGAGAAGATTATATTGCAGATGAAGTGGGCGTTTTAAAAATGAATCTTTTACCTAAAAAAGAAATTAGAGCGGGAGATGTGGGATACATGGTTTCTGGAATTAAAAATGCAAAAGAGGTTAAGGTAGGGGATACTATTACAACTTTGGAGAACCCTTGTGGTGAAGCTGTAAAAGGATTTGAAGACGTGAAACCTATGGTGTTTGCTGGAATTTATCCTGTGGATACGGAAGATTTTGAAGAATTGAGATACTCGATGGAAAAATTACAATTGAATGATTCTTCATTGGTGTATGAACCAGAGTCTTCTGCTGCTCTAGGTTTCGGATTTCGTTGTGGTTTCTTGGGAATGTTACATATGGAGATTATCCAAGAACGTTTAGAAAGAGAGTTTGGAATGACAGTGATTACAACTGTACCTAACGTTTCATATTATTGTTATACGCGCAAAGAGCCAACCAAAGGAGTTGTAGTGAACAATCCTTCCGAACTGCCGGATCCATCTTCTATTGAGTTTATTGAAGAGCCCTTTATCAAAGCACAGGTGATTACTAAATCGGATTATGTTGGACAAGTTATGACACTTTGTGTTGAAAAAAGAGGCCAACTTAAAAATCAAGTGTATTTGACCCAAGATCGTGTCGAGATTACATTTGATATGCCTTTAGCAGAGATTGTATTTGATTTCTACGATCGATTAAAGTCCGTTTCCAAAGGTTATGCATCTTTTGACTATTCACCAACTGGGTATCGGAAATCTGATTTAGTTAAACTAGACATTCTGTTGAATCACGAACAAGTAGATGCTTTATCTTCCCTTGTACATAGGAGTAATTCATTTGATTTAGGAAAAAAGATTTGTGAAAAATTAAAAGAATTAATCCCACGTCAACAGTTTGAGATTCCTATTCAAGCAAGTATTGGCGCTAAAATTATTGCTAGAGAAACAATAAAGGCACTTCGTAAAGATGTAACAGCTAAATGTTATGGAGGAGATATTACGCGTAAGCGAAAGTTATTACAGAAACAAAAAGAAGGAAAGAAACGTATGCGTCAAGTGGGGCGTGTCGAAATTCCTCAAGAAGCTTTCTTGGCAGTATTAAAATTGAATGATTAAGTATGGATGGTGTATTAGCAGGTCTTATCTTAAAAGGAATTGTCACTGGTTTAATACTAAGTGTTATGCTGGGACCTGCTTTTTTTCTCTTACTTGAAACAAGTATTAAGAAAGGAATACGTGCAGCTATAACCTTTGATGCAGGGGTATTAACTGCGGATATCATATACATCATTATAGCCTATTTGTTTATTCAACAAGTTGAAGAATTATCTCAAGGGGAAAATAACATTTTGATCCGAATTATTGGCGGTACATTATTCCTTGTTTATGGATATATAACCTTTAGTAAAAAGGTGCAACCGATGGAATTGAAAAAGGAATTAAGTGGAGATACAAATGCAAAAGATTATTGGGTGCTTTATATTAAAGGATTGTTGTTGAATATCGCTAACCCCTTAATTATCTTTTATTGGTTTTCAGTTATGGCCTTTGGTCATTCGGGATCAGATTATATATTATCAGGATGGAATATGTTCCTATATTTATCCGTTGTACTTGGAACATTCTGGATAATAGATGTATTGAAGATTTTTGGAGCAAAGAAGTTAAGGCCTTTTATCACTATGAGTCTGCTAGCTTCACTCAATAAAATAATAGGAGTCATTTTAATGGCATTTGGCGCATTCCTTGTAATTAATAGTATAGTAGTGTGGTTGCGATTCTACCAATAAATTTAATAGAATAACGTTAAGATAGTATGACTAAAACTTTGATATCCCTTTTTTCTTTTCTTTTTTTAGTTGCTCCAATTTTCTCGCAAAAGCAGAAGCAACAAGCAAAAGATAATAATCTATCTAAGAAGCAGACCTTTTATTACGATCCATCGACTAAAAATAAGATTGAGAGTGAGGGATATTATTATAAGGATGACCTTGGTGAAACAGCGGACAGACATGGTGAATGGAAATTCTATGATGAAGAAGGAAACTTGGTGGAAGTTCGTCATTATAATCGAAATAAATTAGAAGGAGAAGTAAAACGATACTATAAAAGAAGGAAAGTAAAGGATGTCGGTTATTTTAAAAATGATTTACAGGATAGTATTTATATAGCTTATAGTCTAAAAGGAGATACGAGTGAGGTTGGATATTATAAGATGGGAAACCCAACTGGAAAATGGCGCTATTTTTATGGAGATGGAGCTCTGAAATCGGTGGAGGAAATTATTGACACTATTTCGTATGTATGGCAATATTATAGTGCCGATTCTTTACATAAACCAACCATTATCCAAGGAAATGGAGAAATGATTGATTACTACTCCAATGGTTATATAAAATCTCAGTATCACTATAAGAATGGATTAAAGGATAGTACCTTTTTTGAAGGTTCGGTATATAATTACCCATTGTTAACTGGAACATTTGAACAGAACTTACCTCACGGTGAATGGAGATACTACTTTAATTCTGGAGATTTACAAAAAATTGTACACTATAATAAAGGAGTCATCGAAGGAGATTATATTTATTATTACGATAACGGTAAAGTACGTACTGAGGGAAAATATCTAAATGGGAAGAAGGATGGAAAATGGGCATGGTACACTAATTTAGGTAATATCGATATGGAGGGAACCTTTAAAAATGATTTACAGCACGGTGCATGGGTGTATAATTATCCGACAGGTGAACTTTCCTATAGAGCAAAGTATAAAGAGGGAAAGAAAGACGGAAAATGGTCTTATTATTATAAGAATGGCAAGAAATTTAAAGTAGGCACTTTCGTAGATGATACGCGTAATGGAATGTGGCAAACATGGTACGAAAACGGTACACTTCTAATGGAAGGAGAATATAAAAATGATAAAGAAGAAGGTACGTGGAAGAATTATTGGGAAAACGGAAAATTAAAGAATCAATCTGATTTTAAAGATGGAGAATTGAATGGAGAATGGTTTTCATATTACGATGATGGCAAACTGTTGAACAAAGGATATTACAATATGGGATTGAAAACTGGGGTTTGGACTTCTAATTATATAAATGGTAGAACAAAAGAATTGATAACATATAAAGTGATTTCGGCTAAATCAAAGGTGAAATATGGACCAATGAAAGGTAAAGTTACTCGTAAGTCTGTAGAAAATGGAAAGGCAATTTATTATTCAGCCAATGATTATACTCGTATTCAGGAAGGAAAATATAAGAATGGTAAAAAGAATGGAGAATGGGTAGATTATTATCCGGGTGGACTACTCCCAAAAATTATTGCCAATTATAAGAATGGAGAGTTGAACGGAAAGATGAAAACCTATTCACTCAATCCAAATATTGTAGTCTCTGACATTGAATACAAACATGGCTTGAAAGATGGGAAGGCCAAAATATATGACAAAAAAGGGAAATTAATTAAAGAAGTAGAATACAAAGAAGGAATGCAGGTGGGGTCTGGAAATTTTACACCTGGTAAGTAATTAGCTTCGCTTTTCTGTAAAATGGTGTATGTCCAATAAGAAATCAATGTCTTCTTCAATCCGATTTCCTATTACCACAATATTTGCACCTGCTTTTGTAAAAGATTCTATATGAGCAACATCTCGTATTCCCCCTCCTACAATGACAACGGTGTCTAACTCAGATTTTAATTTTTGGATGAGATGCGGATTTATGGTGTGTTTAGCTCCACTCCCTGCATCGAAATATACTACTTTCTTACCTTGTAATGTGCCAGCAATTGCAGTGTTTAATGCTATTGTCTCATTATCATGCGGAATAGGTGTAGTTTGACTGATATAGGAGGTTGAAGAGTAAACTCCTCCGTCTATAAGTATGTATGCTGTTGGAATAATTTCTAGTGGCAACGCTAATACTTCTTGAGCACTTTTTACATGTTGCCCAATTAAATATTCTGGGTTTCTTCCAGACAAGAGACTTAAATAAAGTAATGCGTCTGCTTCTTTAGATATTTGCTGATGATCACCTGGGAAAATAATGATTGGAATAGACGTTAAGGAACGCAGTAGGTGAATAGTAGATTGAAAATCCTCTTTGGACACAGAACTCCCTCCAATAAAGAAATAATCTATCTTAGCAAATTCAGCCTTTTGAATGATAGGTGTTAATACCTCTAAAGTATTTGTCTTTTCGGGATCAATTAACACCGCAATTTGACCAACGGCAGATCTGAATTTAGTATATATCTTATCTGTTAATTTCATATACGGGAGATGAATTTACTGAAATTATAAAATTATCTTTTTTTATAAGTTGCATTTCTACTTCTTTATGTGCTTCAGGGAAAACTAATTCTCCTTTCCAAGTATCGTCAATTATCTTTTGTAGCAAGAGATTTTCTTTGAATATTATTTTCTTTCTTCCGGCTAATTTATATAAAGCTTCTTTGCCTGACCATATTTTTGTCATTTCTTCTTCGGATGAGGTGTCATTATTCTGATATTCTGAGTCACTAAGAAATTTATGTTTTACTAATAATGCTTTCTCTCGAATGGGTTCCAAATCTAATCCAACTAAGAAATCTTTACAGTAAGCAATTCCAACTACGTTATAAGAATGTGAAATAGAAATATATCCTTCTTGCTTAATATATGGAGCTCCAATCTCAGAATAGAAAACAGGAACTTTTCCAAATACTTGAGTGCGAAGTATGCGAGTGGCAGCAAATTCCTCTTGTTTTAGGTTATGACCATAATTTGTTATTTTATCAATCTCATCTGGAAGGAGAAATGGATGTAACTTAGACAAGTCAATTCTTTCATATCGTAAAAGATAGATAGTAACTTCCCCAATAGATATGTTTTCATATTGCCACACGGAACAAATGTAAGTAAGTTTTGGCTTGTATGGATGAAATAAGGATAATTTACAAGCAGATCCCGAGCAACATAGGTTATCAGGTGACAATTGTGAGGGATTACTATCGGTCGGATTTATCGCCTCCTGTCTGTCAACCCTCGGTACTCTTCGGCAAGCTCAGGATAGGCAATTTTCTTCTATCGTCGAAAATCACTCAATCTGACAGTTCATCCGGTTGTCAGTCCGAGTGATCTTTCGCAGAAAGATTGTGTCGAGGCCTAACAACCTAATCTATATTTATTTTAAATACATAACCTGTTATGTATTATATTTGCAATGAACAGATCTACTTTATAATGAACAAATTAATCTACTTAATCATTTTATTATCCTTTTTTACAGCTTGCTCGAAAGAGAAGAAAACAAATAAGGCAGCCGAAAAAATGCAGGAATTTGTAATCAATATTTCTAAAGCTGCTAAGATGCATAATCCTCATTTTATTGTTATCCCTCAAAATGGAATAGAATTGTGTTATGGTCAGGCAGATATTGCTAATGGAATGAATTTCCAATATACAAATGCTATTGATGGCGTAGGAATGGAAGAACTTCTTTACAAAGGTTACAAAGAAGCAATAGATGAACGATTAGACATGACTCGTGATGTGTATAAGAACTATAAATCTATTTTAGTTTCTGATTACACAGAAACGGAAACGAACTACACCAACTCGGTTCAAATAAATGAAGCGGAAGGATTTATCTGTTATCCTCGAAGAGGAAATAATTACGACTATGCATACATACAACCCATTCCAAATGGAGAAAATGCAGATGATATAACAGCACTTCACATGGCCAAAAACTATCTATATCTTATTAGTGATAATCAGTTTTCATCGAAGTCTGCCTTTTTAGATAGCATTAAGAATACAAACTATGATGTAGTAATTATTGATTTGTTTTTTAAAGGGAATCAACTCTCCTATGGAGATGTAGAATCCTTAAAAACCAAGAAGAACGGAGCGAAACGATTGGTAATCTCTTATATGAATATTGGCTCAGCAGAGAAATACAGATATTATTGGAAAGATACTTGGAAAGTACATAAACCCGCTTGGCTAAAGAAAGAATACGATGGATATCCAGACGAGATATGGGTCGAATTTTGGAAATCAGCGTGGCAAGAAATCATATATAATAACTCAGATTCTTACCTTAAGAGAGTATTGAAATCTGGCTTTGATGGTGTTTATTTAGATAATGTGGAAGCATATTACTTTCTTTATAATGAATAATTTGTCGATGAAATTCATTCATTCGTAGAAGAAAATATATGTAAAATCCATTAAAATATTTTGCCGTTAAGATAAATAACACTAATTTTAGCGCCGTAAATAAAATAAATGTTTGATTTTATAATCAAAGAGGAAATTAAAGATACTAATATTTACTACGAAATATGAATTTTTTAAAATCAAGAAAACTAACCACTCGCCATATACTTATATGGTTGATGTTGGTATGTTTCCACCAAGTTACTACAGCGCAGATAGACACTATTTTTTGGTTCTCTGCCCCTGAAATTAGTGCATCTTTAGGAGATAACCCAATTTCTTTACGCATCTTGAGTTATGATAATCCCTCTACAGTTACTATTTCACAACCTGCAAATGGAAGTTTTACTCCTATTGTAATAAGTTTACCTGCACATAGTGTACAAAGTGTAGATTTAACTCCCTTTATAGCAAGCATTGAAAGTCCGTCTGCTAATACAATTGCTAATACAGGATTAAAAATTTCTGCCACAGAAAGAATTAGTGCTTATTATGAAGTAAATGCAGCAAATAATAGAGAAATATTCTCTCTAAAAGGAAGTAAAGCACTTGGAATTGATTTTTATACTCCGTTCCAAAATTTCTGGAAAAGCGGTGCTACTACGCCTGCTTCTTTCTCTTCTGTAGATATTGTAGCTACTCAAAATAATACCACTGTGTTAATTACTCCCAAAACTGCTATTGTTGGTCATGCTGCCAACGTAACATATAGCATTACATTAAATGCAGGTCAAACTTATAGCATACGCGAAACAAATATTACAAATCCTACTAAATTATCAGGATCTATTGTTTCGGCAAATAAACCAATTGCAATTACTTTACATAGTGGAGCGCTTAATAATGCAGGATGTTTAAGCACCATGGGTGACCAAATCACCAATTCAAGTTATCTTGGGAAAAATCATATAGTTCAAAGAGGAACTACAAAAAATGATAGAGTGTATGTGATGGCTATTGAGAATGGTACTACTATTACATTTACCAACTCAACTACATCTTCAACATTAATTAATTGGGGAGAGACAAAAGAATATGTTCTTTCAACCGAGAATTTGAATTATATTCAAACAAACAAGCCTGTATATGTATGGCATGCTAAAGGCTTTGGCTGTAATGTGAGTGGAGCACAAGTTGCACCTTTGTATTGTGCTGGTGAATATTCAACATCATTTTCTAGAAATACAACTGACTCTATTGGAGTTATGTTAACTGTTCGAAATGGTTTTCAAAATGCATTTAAATTAAATGGGAATGCTTCTTTAATTCCTGCCTCTGCTTTTAATGTTGTTCCAGGAACTGCAAATGAGTTTGTTGCGGCAACTATTTATTTCTCTATAACTCAGGTTCCATTAAATAGTTATAATGAGGTAACAAATACAGGTGATATTTTCGGAATGGCTGTAACCACTGGTGGTAGTGGTGCAGGTGGATCATATGCCTACTTATCTGAATTTGCTTCAATTCCTTTTGTAACCGCAGGCCCAGATGCTACAATTTGTGCAAACTCTACATTGAATCTCAATGGTATTGTAGGTGGAGGTTCTGTAACCGGAAAATGGTCTGGTACTGGTTTTGGAAGTTTCCAAAACCCAATGACAGATTTGAATAACGTATATATTCCTAGTGATTTGGATACTTTGATAAGCCCAATTAGTCTGATTCTTACATCTACAGGGCCTTGTTCCGTTAGGAAAGACACCATCTTATTAACGGTTCAGCCTGCTCCGCTTGTTAATGCTAGTGTAGATCAGATTGTATGTGTGAATAATTCAGAAGTTCAATTAAATGGTGCTGTGAGTGGTGGCGCTAGTACGGGTATTTGGACTACATCAGGTACAGGATCTTTTTTACCAAATGCTACAACTCTCAATGCGAAATATATCCCAACACCTGCTGATATCACGAATGGTTCCGTAACTCTGAATTTAACTTCTACTAATGCAGGTATCTGTCAGAATGAATCAGATTTTATGACAATAACTTTCTCTTCTGGTCCTTCTGTAAATGCAGGGCCAGATACGTTATATGTTTGCTCTAATAATGCGGATGTTAATTTAGTGGGTAGTGTTTCTGGAAATACAACTACAGGTAAATGGTCAACTTCAGGAAATGGCATATTCTCCCCCGATAATTCAAACATGATGACCACTTATCAGTCAACAACAAACGATGTAAATCAAGGACAAGTATGGATATATTTGACTTCTACAAATAATGGAACTTGTTTGAAAGTAGTGGATAGTCTGTTGGTTCAATATACTCCAGCTCCAGTTGTAGATGCTGGATTAAATATTACAGCTTGTTCGAATACAAATGAAGTAAATTTGAATGGAACTGTTTCAGGTCCAACAACAACGGGTCAATGGTCTGGAGGATTAGGTACTTTTTCTCCTGATGACCAAAGTTTGAATGCTACATATTACCCTACTGCTGCTGAAATTAGTAATGGAACTATTACGCTGACTTTAACTACTACTAACAATGCGGGATGTAATTCAGTTTCTGATATTGTGAAAGTAGTATATGTTCAACCTCCTTTTGTCAATTTTAATTATACTGAAGAATGTGCTGGTGTTGCTAGTGTATTTACTGATTTTTCTTTGCCAATAAATGGTACCTTAACAAATTGGAATTGGGATTTTGGAGATGGCGCAACAGCTACTACCAATAATGCAAATCATGCTTACAATACAAAAGGTACGTATAGTGTTACCTTAATTGCTACAAATAGTTATGGTTGTTCTGATACAGTTGTAAAAAATGTAAATGCTTTTGAATCTCCAGTTGCTGACTTTGATTATACGCTAACTTGTACCGATAACGATTTCTTTGTAGCATTCACAGATCAATCAACTTATGATCAAAATCCAATCAATTTCTGGTTTTATGATTATGGAGGACAAGGTTCAGCAGCTGTTAAAGATCCGACCAAATATTTCTTTACGCCAGGAGATTATACTATTACACACATTGTAAGAAATATTCCAGGTTGTTCGGATACTATCCAAAAGACAATTACAATCCCGCATAAGCCTAAAGCTGGATTCTACTACAATACATCAAATGGACTAAATATTGGTGCAACATTTAACTTTATTGATACATCTTCTTATGCAGATTCTTGGTTCTGGACTTTTGGAGATGGAAAGACATCTACTTCTACTAATACAAGTAATGTATATATGGCAAACGGTACTTATACAGTGACACAAGTTGTGTATAATACGTACGGATGTACAGATACGGTTAGTAAAGTATTGATTATAAATACAGCTAAAACTGAAGTGAGTGACTTGATTCCAAACGCCATTTCTCCTAATGGCGACGGAGAAAATGATGTATGGAAATTAGATTTCATTCAAACTTATTATCCAAACGCAACGGTGGACATCTTCAATCAATGGGGTCAATTATTATTTTCTTCAGTTGGATATAAGATTCCTTGGAATGGAACCTATCATGGTGAATTTGTGCCGGATGGGACCTATTTCTACATTATTAACTTGAATGACGGTAAAGAAGACAGTCTATTCAAAGGCACTCTACTAGTATTAAAAAACGGTAACTAATTAGTTTATGAAAAACCTATTATATAGTACAACATTCATTATTCTATTAGTAAGTGGGATAAGTTATGGTCAGCAACAAGGCGTCTATTCCAACTTCTTGATGAATAATTATTATTATAACCCTGCCATTGCAGGTAGTACTCCTAGTTCAGAGTTAAATTTAGGAGTTAGAAAGCAATGGGTTGGCTTTGAAGGATCTCCTTTTATCTTAAATGCCAGTTTCCAAGGTTCTATAAAAAATAGAGGAAAAATTGGATTGGGAGGTTCTATCCTTTCAGAAAATGTGGGAATTACAAATCGTTTAGGAATCTATATTAATTATGCCCAACATTTTAGACTTTTTAAAGATGTAAAATTAGGCCTAGGAGTTCGTCCTGGATTTATGCAGTATAGTGCCAAATTATATAAAGCAATTTTAGCGGATGAGGATGATAAAACTTTGACAGGTAACACCTACTCCGGAAGCGCTTTTGATGTAGATATGGGATTCAATGTGTATTCACCCAAATTTTTCTTCATGGCTTCTTTTAATAATATATTGAGAGATGCTATTCGTTTCGCACCTTACAATTCAAACTTAACTATGCACATCAATGTGATTGCAGGATACAATATTAAATTCCCTAAAAAGAAGTTTGAATTACAACCAAGTTTGATGTTAAAGTATTCTAAACCTGTTCCTTTGCAATTATGTGCTATGTTAAAAGCTACATATAATGACATGGTATGGGTAGGACTCTTAATGAGAACCAATGATGCTGTAGGCATATCTGCTGGTGCAAAGATTAAAGATCAGCTTTGGATCTCATATTCTTATGATTATACTTTGGGAAGATTGATTGGATACCAAACTGGTTCACATGAAATTGGATTATCCATTTTAATCAATAATAAGAAGAAATCTCTTTCTGAAAAAGATGAAGAGCTAAATAATAGTATTATGGATTCTAATAAGAAAAATATTAAATAAAAATTGACTTTGCTATGAAACATATATTCATAATTTTATCGATATTATTTGTTCTAATAGGAACAAAGTCTGCAAATGCCCAGATTGATACGGTTTTCTGGTTTTCAGCTCCTTGGTTAACGCCAGATCATACCAATCAAAAACCGATGGCATTCCATATTTCTACGTTTAATAACCCAACTACTGTTCGTATAAAACAGCCAGCAGGAACTTACGATACCACTATCGTAATCCCTCCAAATACGCTCTTCTCAAAGTATGTTAGTTTTATGATTAATCAAGTAGAAACGAAACCTGCCAATACAGTGTTAAGCACAGGTTTTAGATTCACTTCTGATTATCCTATTACAGTGGTGTATGATATCATTACAGCACCTACAACATATTATAATCCTGAAACATACTCATTGAAAGGACAGAATGGATTAGGAAAGGAATTCGTGTTACCATTCCAAACATTATGGCATAATAGACCTTCCACTGCTGATAATAATGGAGATGGTGTTATTACTCAACCTTACCAGCAATTTTCAGTTGTTGCTTCAGAAGATAATACGACGGTTTATATAACACCCAAAACGGATATTGTGGGGCACCCTGCTAACGTAACCTTTAGTGTTTTCCTACCTTTTAAAGGAAATACATGGACAGGTCAAAATATTTATCAAGAGGTTCAAAACCCAGGTCAAAATCTCGCTGGAACAATTGTAGTTTCTGATAAGCCGATATCTATAACAGTCTGTGAAGACTCAGTGCAACCTGCTGGAGGTTGTGCCGATGAATTAGGCGACCAGATTGTGCCGGTTGATGTTGTTGGAAATGAGTATATTGTAAACAGAGGCTTCTTAAATGCAGCAGTTCTTGAATCTTTCTTTGTAGTAGCAACTGAAAACTTTACATCTGTGACAATAAATGACGGAATAGTTACAAATGTGTTATTAAACAAAGGAGATACCTATCCGTATAATATACAACAACCACTGACGCATATTCAAACTGATAAGTCAGTGTATTTATACCACATGTCAGGATATGGATGTGAGTTAGGATCAGCGCTACTTCCACCTTTAAACTGTGCGGGTTCAGATCAAGTGAGTTTTGCTCGTGCAAATGGACAAAGTTTCCTTTTAAATATTCTTTGTAAAGGTGGTACGGAAGGTGCATTCCAATTAAATGGGAATCCTGCTTTAATTCCTGCTAGCGCTTTCGCTCCTGTACCTGGAACAGGTGGGGCATGGATGGGAGCTCAGATTAGTTTTACAACTGCTCAAGTACCTGTAGGAACTGCAAATACTGTTACAAACTCTATGGATAATTTCGCATTAGGTGTTATTAATGGTGGACCTTCGACAGGTTGTTTGTATCACTATTTATCTTCATTTTTACGACGTGTATATACAGACGCCGGAGAAGATACTACTTTGTGTTCCGGAATTAATTCTATCGATTTAATTGGATCTGTTAAAGGGGGAGTAACTACAGGTGAATGGTCTGTTTTAGATGGTTCTGGGACTATTGCTGATATCTCTAATCTTTCTACAACATATTCCCCAACAGTGAGTGACTTCGCTCAAGGTGAACTAACATTCGTTTTAACATCTACAGGAAACTGTACTCCTGTAACAGATACCATGAAAGTATTTTTTATACAACCACCAGAAGTTAGCACTGGAGCAGATATGACTTATTGTAGAAATAATATTGGTGCCATCCCTGTTAGTGGAACACTTAACTTTGCGATAGGTTCTACATGGTATGGTGGAAATGGTGGATCTTTTGCAAACTCAGGAAATTTATCAACTACATATACTCCTTCACCAACAGATATTGCTCAAGATAGTATAGTTCTTTATCTAGAATCTCAGGGTAGTTTATATAATTGTCCAAATGATATCGACTCAGTTGTCATTCATTTTACCGATGAACCTTCCGTTTTTGCAGGAACTGATATTTATGTTTGTTCAAGTGTAAGTCAAGTATCTCTCAATGGTTTAGTGAGTGGTGGTGCTACAACAGGAGTATGGAGTACAGGAGGATCTGGATCCTTCTCTCCTTCAGAATTTAATTTATCTACTGATTATATTATTACTGCAGCAGATACTACTTCGGGCCAAGTTAAGATATATCTGACTTCTACCAATAATGGAAATTGTATCGCAGCTATGGATAGTATTGTAATTAATATTTATAGTAAACCAGTGGTTGAAATAACTTCCCAAGATTCTATTTGTTCTAACTTACCTATCTTAAATTTAGATGGTATAGTCTCTCTAGGATTTAATGCGGTATGGTCTGTAGATGGTTTAGGTACTATTGCAGATCCAAACTCTTTAAATACTTTTTATACATTAAATCCATTAGATGCTAATAATGGATATATCACAGTATATCTTACTACTGATGCTACTGTTTGTCCGAGTGAAGTAGATTCTATTCAAGTGTACTTTATTGCCCCTCCAGTTGTAGATGCTGGTTCAGATTTAGCAATCTGTCAGAATGAACCAGTTGCCTTAAATGGTTCTATTTCTGGTCCTAATTCGGGCGGGGTGTGGAATACGTTAGGAACAGGTAGTTTTGTTCCTGGTAATAATTTCTTAAATACATATTATTATCCATCTGCATTGGATGTAGCTAATGGAAGCGTAACACTTGTGTTATCTTCTTTGGGTGATTTTGGCTGTGCACCAGATAACGACAATATGGTGATAACTTTCAAACCTATCCCAGCGGCTGATTTTAGTAATAATACTGCTTGCGAGGGGAATAATACAAGCTTCCAAGATGCATCAACTACTTCTACAGGCTCTATCACGGGTTGGGCATGGGATTTTGGTGATGGAGGCAATTCTATTATAAATAATCCACAACATGTGTATCCCGGATATGGAGATTATACAGTTACCTTGGTTGCCACTGGCTCTAATGGTTGTACAGATACGGTACAAAGACAGATTTATGTAAATCCGGCACCTGATGTAGCTTTTTCATATTCTACACCTTGTGTAAATATGCCGATTAAATTTACAGATAAATCTACAATTCCTGTAGGAAGTGTGGTTGCTTGGAACTATAGCTTTGGAAATGGAGATAATAGCTCACAGCAGAACCCAACTTACACGTATTATTCTTCTGCTGATTATGGAGTAACTTTAACTGTGACTTCAGATGTGGGATGTACGGCTTCAACAACTTATTCTATTTTCGTTAATCCTGCACCAGATGCTGAATTTACAATGGACCCAAATCCTGCTATGGCGATGGAAAGTGTTGATTTTATTGATCAATCCGTAGGTACCGGTATTTCTGGTTGGTTGTGGAATTTTGGGGATGAACAAGGTGATAATACACAGCATCCTACACATGTTTATACAGATGGAGGCACATATAATGTATTCTTAGTAGTTACTGATGCAAACGGATGTGTAGATACAGCTTTCCATGAAATGGTTATTGGTTTGATGCCTAATCTTCCTTCCGGATTCTCACCGAATGGAGATGGTGAGAATGATGTGTTTATTATTAGAGGAGGCCCTTTCAATAATGTGATTTTCCAGGTATTTAATAACTGGGGAGAATTATTATTTGAGACACATGATTCCAAAGAGGGATGGGATGGAACTTATAAGGGTCAACCAGTACCTGTAGGAGTATATACCTGGGTAATGAAAGTGGAATTATTTGGAGGAAAAATGGTTAATAAATCTGGAGACGTTACTTTACTACGATGATTAGAAAGATAAGAAATATAGTAATAGCATTAGTTTTTATCCCTGTAATTGGGGTAAAAGCGCAGGATTTCCACCTGTCTATGTATGATGCTGCACCTATTTATTTAAATCCTGCAATGACGGGTTTATTTGAAGGCTCATGGAGATTACATGCACAGTATAGAGATCAATGGAGAGCAGTGAATTTCAAACCTTATAATACTGCTTTATTAAGTTTTGATGCTTCTTACAAGAAATGGGGATTTGGAGTTCAATTTGCTAATTATAGAGCTGGTGCTGGAAATTTTAATATTTTCCAAGGCTTACTCTCAGTGGCATATAATGTTCCTCTAGGAGCTAAGAAAGCACATAATCTAGCCTTTGGAGTTCAGGGAGGTGTTACTAATAAATCTGTTCAGTATCAGTTGTTGACTTTTGATAACCAATACACTACAGCTAATGGAGGTGGTTTTGATCAGACTATGCCTAGTGGAGAAGTATTTGATGTTCAATCTAGATATACTCCAATTGTAAACTTTGGTATGTTATACTATTTCTCTAAACAAGAAAGCAGATTGAATCCATTTGTTGGAGTTTCTGCATTTAATTTAATCAATCCGAATGAATCTTTCTTTGGTGATAAAGCTAAATATCCATTTAGATTCTATGGACATGCGGGAGTTCGTATTAACATCACAGAACTATTTTATATTGTACCTAAGGTGTTAGTAATGAATCAGGATAAGTTTTTTGAACAAACGTATGCTCTTGATTTGGGTTATTATATTTCTTCATCTGATTTATACCTTTTGGGAGGACTTGTATATAGGAATGCGGATGCAATGGTATTCTCTTTAGGTTTAAAGATTAGTAATATCACTGCAAAATTTGCTTACGATGTAAATATGTCTAGGCTTACAAATACATCTTCAGGAAAAGGAGCTTACGAGATTTCATTAACGTATGTATTCTCTAAAAAGAAGAGAAAGGAATATGAAAAGATTTGTCCAAGATTATAAAAAATTGAATTCATGAATACACGATATTTATCCATACATAAATCCCTATTAATCTTAGCAGCAATTTTCTTTTCCATGTTGTCCTATGGACAATCAAAAAAAGTATGGCTGCAATATGCGGACGATTTCTTTAAGAAGGGAGATTATATTACAGCATTAAAATATTACGAGAGAATTTATAGTGATTCTTCTATTAATGAGAGTGGTGTGCTTCCTTATGAGGTGGGGACTACTAGCCAAAAATTAAAAGATAAAAAACCAAAAAATGATTCCGTAGTTAAAGTTCCTTTTAAAGACTATATCGATCACCAGATTGCAGTTTGTCACCAAAAGACTTATGATTATAAACGTGCTGCAGAACATTTTAAAGAAACAGCCAATAGCTCCTATTATCCTGCTGATCGATATGAATATGCAGACGCTTTAATGAAAATGCGAGAATATGATCAAGCTATTCAAAACTTTAAAGCGTATGCAGAAAGTCCTAACCATACAGATTCTCTTGCTATTCTAGCCGCACAACGTATAGTCGCATGTAAATATGCTTTAGATGATGAACATTACGAGAAAGAAATTATTGTGGAGATGGCTGACACCAATATCTTTAATAAAGGAACAGCATCTTTTGGGGTAATGTTTTTTGGCTCTGAAGATAGAATCATGTTCGCTTCTGCACGTGAGGATGGTGTAATTCTAGACCCAAACAAACAGGATTCTCGTTATTTGATGGACTTGTATTGGACTCAAAGGGATGATGTTGATGATCCTTGGGAGACTGCTAAGAACTTTGGTCGTCCGCTAAATGGAGCTGTAAATGATGCATCCGGTACTTATAATGGAAATAATGTAATCATTTATAATCGTTGGGAAAACGAAAACCCAAATGGTGTTTCTATGTACCTAGGGAGAATGTTAGATTTTAAATTCTTTGAATCATATAAATTAGATTCTGTGATTAATTATCCAGGATCCCAAAATATTAATCCATATGTTACCGAAGATGGAAAATGGCTTTACTTCTCAAGTAATAGACCTGGAGGTAAAGGAGGTTTTGATATTTGGAGAATTAAAATTGATGCTACAGGACTCCCAAGTGGCACTCCTGAAAACCTAGGATATCCAGTAAACACTGAATTTGATGAAAAGACTCCTTTCTATCATTCAATTGGTAATATTTTATATTTCAGTTCAACGGGGCATAATTCAATAGGAGGTTTAGATATCTTCCAAAGTAAATTTAATTTGGATGATAGTACATTCATGGCTCCAACTAATATGGGTGAACCAATTAACTCTAGCCAAGATGATGCTTATCTCATTTGGGACAAAAACATGAAACATGGTTTTTTCTCTAGTGATAGAGAACCTTGTGAAGCCGGACATTGCTATGATATTTATACGATTGAAAATGCTCCTATTCGTATATATATAGAGGGGTATGTTTATGATATGGCTACCAACGAGATTATCCCAGGCGCATCTTTGACTTTTAAGGATGTAAGAGGTACTATCCCAGATTTCACACTTACTTCTGATGCAAAAGGGTTTTATCATACGGAATTAATCCAGCAGTCTGAAATATTTATTGTGGCTAAAAAGAAAGATTATTTTGCAGATGCTACCAATATTGATACGCGAAATATTACAAAATCAACTACACTAAAGCACGATTTTTATTTGGAGCAAATTCCACAGGATGAAATTAAAATTGAAGGAATTGAGTATGATTTCGATTCTGCGAATTTACGCCCAAAATCTAAGGAAGTATTGGATAAACTGTATGAATTTATTAAGCTAAATGATAATCTAACGATTCAGATTAACTCTCATACGGATTGTAGAGGTTCTGATACCTATAACCAAAAACTCTCTCAAAGAAGAGCTCAGTCTTGTGTGGATTACCTTGTAAAAGAGAAAGGTATTGAAAAAGAAAGATTGATTGCAATTGGTTATGGTGAATCTAGACCAGCTTATAGAACAGATGAGAATGGTCGAGTTGTGTTGGATGAAAGTGGAAATAAAATTCCATTAACTGAAGCATATATCAATTCTATTCCATCTAAAGACGAACAAGAAGAATTACACCAAAGAAATCGTAGAACTGCTTTTGAGGTAATTAATCAAAAATAATAAGTAAGATAACTATACAGAACTCCTTCATAGAAAGGAGTTTTTTTTTTAAAAATTATTTAAAAATGAATATTCTTTGATGCTATAAATACTGAGAGACAAAAATTATTTGCATTTTTGTTCTACTAGAATAAATAAAATGAGAAAAATAACAATAAGCTTAATTGCTATAGGATTTCTTTATTCCTGCGGAACCACAAAAAAAGAATCATCAAATACCATAAATCCTTCTACACAAACAACTGTTCAATCTGACCAAAAAGAAGAAGTTAGAATTACAGAACGACCTTTATATCAGGCGACAAGTACAGTGTCCACAGATATTAAACATACTAAATTGGAAGTTAATTTTAATTGGGCTGAATCTCAAATGAATGGTTTGGCAACTATTACATGTTCTCCGCATTTTTATCCATCTGATAGTTTAATCCTAGATGCTAAATCTATGGAGATTAAGTCGGTTAAGTTGAATGATAAGAGCTTAAATTTCCGATATAATAAGAAAATGCTTCGTATTGGATTAGATAAAACCTATTCAAAGAACGATACATATAGTGTTGTAATTGATTATATCTCTAAGCCAGAAGAAAAAGAAGAGGGAGGCTCTGCTGCTATTTCCAGTGATAAAGGTTTATATTTCATAAATCCACGTAATGAACGTAAAGGACAAATGCCTCAAATTTGGACACAAGGTGAAACAGAATCGAATTCTGTTTGGTTTCCTACTATTGATAAACCCAATCAAAAAACTAGCTTTGAAATATTCATTACAGTTGAAAATAAGTATAAGACGCTATCTAATGGTACCTTATTATCTTCCCAAATAAATAATGACGGTACTAGAACAGATCACTGGAAACAAGACTTACCTCATGCTCCATATCTTTGTATGTTAGCAGTAGGTGAATTTTCTATAATTGAAGATTCATATACCAAAAACGACGGGTCAAAAATTCCGGTTAATTACTATGTTGAACCTGAATGGGCTCCGTATGCCAAAGATATCTTTGGTGAAACTCCTGCTATGATTAAATTCTTTTCAGATATATTGGGGGTAGAATATCAATGGGATAAATACCATCAGATTGTGGTGAGAGAATATGTTTCGGGAGCCATGGAAAATACGGGAGCAGTAGTTTTTGGTGATTTTGCCTATAAAACAAGAAGAGAATTAATTGATGAAAATGACCAGAGTACGATTGCACATGAACTTTTCCACCATTGGTTTGGAGATTTAGTTACTGCAGAAAGCTGGTCTAATCTTCCTTTGAATGAATCTTTTGCTAACTATTCGCAGTATCTATGGGATGAACACCGATATGGTGTGGATGAAGCAGATTACAATGCAGAAATAGAAGCAAATGGATATTATGCATCTGCACAGCAAGTAGGATATCATGATATGGTTTGGTTTGGATACGATAGTAGGGAAGAAATGTTCGATGGACATTCTTATAATAAAGGAGGAAGAATACTCCATATGTTACGTACCTATGTAGGTGATGAAGCATTCTTTGCTAGCTTAAAAGATTATCTAGAAACCAATAAATTTGGTGCAGCTGAAATGGATAATTTACGCTTGTCTTTTGAGAAAATTACTGGAGAAGACTTGAATTGGTTCTTTAATCAGTGGTTTTTTGCTTCCTACCACCCTGAATTAACTGTCACACCTACCGTCAATGGGAATGAGGTTACCTTAAAAGTTGAACAGAAACAAGATTTGAGTAAAGCGCCCATTTATAGGTTGCCGCTTAAAGTTGGTATATATGCAAATAATCAGAAGAAAACGTTTAATATAATAGTAGATAAGGTCAACTCTGAATTTACTTTTCCGTTTGAAGGAGAACTTCAGAATGTAGTTTTTGATGAAGATAGAGCACTTTTAGGTAAAATTAAATTTGAAAAACCGCGTGAATGGTATATACATCAATATTATCATGCACCTAAATTTATAGATAGGAAAGAGGCTGTTGTAAATGGAAGTAAACTAAAATCTGAAGATTCTTATAAGATGATAGCTGATGCCTTGAACGATAAATTCTGGGATATCCGTAGCCAAGCATTATCTCGCTTCTTAAAAATGAGTGACGAATCTGTGTCTGGGCTGTATGCAAAGATAGTGGATATGGCGCAACATGATGAGAACCCAGCTGTAAGAGCTTCTGCAATTTTAATTCTTACAAATAAATTCTATACAACTACTTCAAATAAAGAACAGATTAATTCTGTTTATGAGCACGCTATCCAGCAAGACAGCTCTTATTCTGTAGTAGCTCAGGCATTGGGTGGTATGACAAATTCCCCTGAGGGAATAAAGAAGGCATTGGAGTTATGTAAAGGACTTGAAAAAGAAAACTCCTCTTCCATGAAGGCGTCTATAGTAAACATTTATACTAGCTATGGAGATACTTCTGATATACGCTTTGTAATTAATACGTTGAAGAACGGAGAAATTACAGGATATAATTCTATTGGAGCAATTTCTGGTTTTTCTCATTTCTTTGCTGAACAAGATTTTGCTTTCCAAAATAAGAATTTCGATGTCTTTGAGGTAATTTCTAAAGATGGAGGAGCTTATTCTCGAGCAGTACTCCCATACGTTTTGATTGGCTTACAACGTAATACAGATAGCCAAATTGAATATATGGAAGGACAACTTTCTGATAAAAGCGTTAGTCAGGTAGAAAAAGATGCTATTCGTATTCATTTAGAAGAAGCGAAGAAGTTATCTACAAGAATACAGAAGCTGATAAACAAATAAGAGTTTAATTTATTTCTTTTGAAAAGGCATGGGAATATATTCCGATGCCTTTTCTATCTTTGCACCATGATTAATATAGAACGTTTAGGAGTTTTCTTACCACAAGGTTATTTGTTTAAAGATGTTAATCTTCAAATTAATATAGGTGATAAAATAGGATTGGTAGGAAAAAATGGAGCAGGAAAGTCAACTTTATTAAAACTTTTAGCAGGGAAAGAACGTCCTTCAGAAGGAAGTATCCATAAATCAAAAGATATTACGATTGGATTCTTGACCCAAGATATTGAAATAGATACTAACCAATCTGTGTTTGAATATTTGGATCATTCTAATCCTAAACTCAATAAGATTAGAACAGGAATTGATGATATTAATCACCAATTAGTTACGCGTACCGATTATGAGAGCGATTCCTATTTATCTTTACTGGACGACTTGAGTGAATTTAATCAACAATTCCAAGTACTAGATGGGTATCAATGGGAGGAGAAGATTATTACTACTCTGCAAGGATTGGGATTTCAAGATAGCGCAATTCATAAGTCCTTAAATGAATTTTCAGGAGGTTGGAAGATGAGAGCAGAGTTAGCCAAAATCTTAGTAAATAACCCGTCTGTAATTTTATTGGATGAGCCAACCAATCACTTGGATATAATCTCCATCCAGTGGCTGGAAACCTATCTTAAAAAATATGATGGAGCTGTTATTACTATCTCTCACGACCGATACTTCTTGGATAATGTGACAAAGAGAACGTTAGAAATTACAAATGGAAAAATCTTAAATTTCCCTTATCCGTATTCTATTTATAAAGAGAAACGTGCAGAAGAATTAGAAATCTTAAAGAATGCTCAAAAACAGCAAGAGAAAGAGATTAAAAGAACGGAAGAGCTAATTGATAAATTTAGAGCAAAATCGAGTAAGGCCGCTTTTGCTCAATCGCTTATAAAGAAGCTAGAGAAGACAGAACGTATTGAAATTGAGTCTGATGCAGTTGCAAAAATGAGAATTTCTTTTCCACTAAGTGTGCAACCTGGAAAGGTAGTACTCGATATGGAAGATCTAGGAAAGAGCTACGGTGATTTAACTTTATTTAAAGGAGTTAACTTGTCTGTAGGAAGAGGAGAGAAGATTGCTTTATTAGGTCCAAATGGTGTTGGTAAGTCAACCCTCTTAAAGCGTATCATGAAAGTGGAAGATGGAGAAGGAACGGTAAATTATGGACATAATGTGAACCTTACTTATTTTGCTCAAGATCAAGTAAATCAGTTAGACCCTAATAAAACTGTTTTTGATACTGTGGATGATATTGCAGAAGGAGAAATTCGTAAACAGTTGCGATCAATTTTAGGAGCGTTCTTATTTAGTGGAGAAGATATTGATAAGAAAGTTTCAGTGCTATCTGGAGGAGAGAAAACACGTTTAGCACTATGTCAGTTGTTGCTGAGTCCATCTAACTTTTTAATTCTGGATGAGCCAACAAATCATCTAGATATCCAAAGTAAGGAGGTTCTAAAACAAGCACTTCAGAAATATGAAGGAACATTTATAGTAGTATCTCACGATCGTGAATTCTTGGAGGGCTTAACAAACCGTATCTGGGATATAGAGAATAAGCATCTTAAGATTCATCATTATACAGTTAAAGAATATCTTGTGAAGAAGATGGATGCTTTCGAAAAGGCACAGAAACTTGGTGTTAGCGCTAAGGAAATTGCAAAGGTTGCTACGAAAGAACCTGAAAAAATGCTTTCTTATGAAGAGGAAAAAGAATTAAAGAGGCAACAAACCCAGAATCAGAATGCAATTAAGAAAATTGAACAAAAGATTGGACAATTGGAAGATAAGATAGCAGAAATGGATAAGGTTGTTGCTGAATTAGATTATACAGACGAAGTAAATTCCACTAAAGTTTTACAAGAGTACGAAACACTAAAAAGTGACCTTGATAAAGCTATGACTGAATGGGAAAAACTTATGGAGGATTAAGTCTTAAATTATTCTCCTTTTAAGATCCCTAATTTTATCATCTTCTGAGCGATTTGAATAGTATTTAATGCAGCCCCTTTACGAAGATTGTCAGCAACAACCCACATATTAAGTGTATTTGGCAAACTCTCATCTCGACGAATTCTTCCTACAAATACATCATTCTTTCCTTTCGCAAATATAGGCATAGGGTAGATGTTCGCTTCAGGATTATCTTGTACATGTAAACCTGGAGTATGATGAAATGTTTTGCGTATCTCAGAAAGATTAAAATCCTTTTCAAATGTTACATTGATTGCTTCTGAGTGACCTCCCGAAACGGGTACTCGAACTGCAGTAGCGGTTACAGCAATAGATGGGTCTAATATTTTCTTAGTTTCATTTACTAATTTCATTTCCTCTTTGGTATACCCGTTTTCAAGGAAAGTGTCGCAATGTGGAAGTACATTCTGGTCAATAGGATAGGGATAAACCATTTTTTCCTTGATGCCTTTACGTTCATTATCCATCTGTTTCACAGCCTCAGCTCCAGTACCTGATATGGATTGATAAGTTGAAACAACCACTCGTTTTGCTTGGTATTGTCGATGTAGTGGTGCTAAAGCCATGAGCATCTGGATAGTCGAGCAATTAGGATTAGCAATGATATAATCATCTTCTGATAACTGATTCCCATTAATTTCAGGTATTATTAACTTCTTATCAGTGTCCATTCTAAATGCAGAGGAATTGTCAATCACTCTACAGCCTACTTCAACAAATTTTGGAGCCCATTCCAATGAAATAGAACCACCAGCAGAAAATAATGCTAAATCGGGTTTTTTAGCAATTGCCTCTTCCAAACTAACTATAGTGTATTCGCTCTCTTTCCATGTAATTCTAGAACCTGCAGATCGTTCAGAGGCAACTGGAATTAGCTCGCTAACAGGAAAATTTTGTTCAGCTAAAACTTGGAGCATCTCTTGCCCCACCATTCCAGTAACACCAACGATAGCAACTCTCATAGCAAATAATTTTTACAAAGATAATGATTTAACCGATTAACCGCAAAGGTTATGAAGGTCTTAAAACTCTGTAGTCTTTGCAGTTAAAAAATTAAATAATTAATGGTAGTCTTTTACAGATTTCCCATTGATAATTAAATCATTAATAACCGCATCCCCATCTTGTACATAAAGAATGGCGTAGCTTTTTTGTAACGTATCGTTTGCCATTTTAAAGTAGTCTCCTTCAACTTTAGGGGCTATTGTTTCATTTAAATAATATCTATCAAAAGGATATCTAATATATACCAATTCATCATAGCTATAATCTATTTTTGCTTTTACAAAATCTTCGTTCGCAGCTGGTTTCTCTTTTGAAAGTCCTTTGATAGTAGCAAATCCATTTGGTCCGGTAGAATGAAGTAAGACATATATGTCTCCTTGCATATTTTCATCCATTGATTCTGGTCGGAAGCTATTTTCTTTGAGTCTTACAATGACATATTTTCCTCGAAATGGATCGGAAGGATCAATAGGAGCAATCTCAAATCGATATATCTTTCCAATTTTTAGAATAGTTTCATGTTCCATTATCATTTTTATAGGTATGGCTAGCTGAACGAGAGCTACTATAATAAAAGTGAGAAATAAATATTTTTTACTATTCATGAGCTTTTCTCTTTTTTAGTAGTTGATAATTCGTTACAAAGAACCCAATTCCAATTCCGATAAAGATAAGTCCACGTAATAGGAAGGAAATATTAGTGTCAAAGAAACGTGTGAGAATGAGTGTGGAAATGATTATCAATCCAAAATTCACAACTCCTAAATGATTCTGTTTTATGCCACGTAGGATTGTATTTATTCCTATTATTAAAATGGCTAGGTTTGATCCAATAGCAATTATAGTAGGAAATTTCATGAAAGTTATGATGAGTATAAAGAAGAAGATGAAAATAAATTCAAGTGGACGTATTCCTCCCCAACCTACTTTCTTTAGTTTGCTTATAAATAAATAAAAACCAATAATAGTGGTTAGAAGCATTGGAATAAATAGAGGGAAATCAAAAAATTGGAAATAAATATCCTCTATGTTATTAATGTATCTCCACATAGAATGAAAGCTGTTGATATACAATAAAATAAGAGTACCAATAGTTCCTATGCTAAATAAAGCATTATCATGTATCTTTAACTTTTCTTTTAAAGGAGTTGATCCCATGAGTAGGAAGATTCCAAAAAGATTCATATATGGGATAAACATTAGTAAAGGCTCACCCTTAGATAAAGAAGTTAACATGATTGTTACGGATAAGGCTATGATAATATGGTGAAAGAATACAAAGTTACTTAGCGTTTGTTTTTTACGCATATAAAGGTAGAAAGGAATGATACCAACTAGAAGTAGCCAATATTCATACGGAATACGAGTTGGATAATTCCAATAGCCAATTTCCATTGCATATACTGTGATTCCTATTAGGTAAAGAATAGAGGAAGTTGCTGACTTCATAATATATATGATAGGCAATCCAAGTAAAATCCATGTAAGAAGGAAGGTGGACATTTCTCCTGAAATGTGATAAATCTGACTTATCAAAGAAATAGAGGCACCAATGGCAAAGATCAGGAGCAAAGCTGAACTTTCTCTCCATACTCTGTTATCATTTTTACGTAGTAATGTATATCCACACAAGATTTGCATAGCAACAAGTGGTAAAAAAGCAAATAAGACTCGTACAGTCTTAGGTAATTCATCCCAGTTGGAAGCTAAAATAAGAATGATACCCAAACCAATTAAAAGGGCTCCTAAAATCCCAAAAACCAAGAGTAGTCGATTTTGTTTAGGTTGTTCTTGTTTACTCTTATAATATGACGCAATTTGAGTAGCAGTTTCTCGGCTGATAATGTTCTCTCTAACTAATTCTTCAAGTTCATGTGGAGTCATTCCAATTAGTTTATATTGTCCATTGATTATGCAAGATGGCTTTTAGTAAATAATTGCTATTTTCTTTATCCACCACAACAATGAGGGCATTCCAGTCAAAGTATCCCTCTTGAGAAGGTGGGAGATAAAATTCAACATAAGTATTATTTGGAAATATCTCCTGAACATTATGGAGTTCGCTTCCATACGTTTTAGGCTTATCTTTATACACGTTAATTTTTAGCTTAGGGTCTTTTAAGTTTAGCCATGAGACATGTTTTTTAATAAACTCATCTAATGTGCTTACAATAGAGTCTCCACTTCCATCGGCATATCCCCAAAACATTTTTTCATTAGATTGATTGAATCGTTCCTTATCAAATTGTTGAGCTGTCTCAACATCGATGTACGCATAAGGTGAAAAAAGAATTCCCTTTTCATCCATATAGTCATTAAGGCTATTATAGTTACCTGCAATTATCTGTTGAACACAAAATTGAGCGAACTCTAATTCATTTTCAAAAGCTCGGAAGTTATCTTCCGAGCTTTTAATGTCATCTTCTATTTCTACTTTATCTAATGGTTGTTCTTTCTTTTCTAAATCACAAGAAAAAAGAGAAATTAAAAATAATAGTCCTAAGAAATATTTCATTTACTCTTTAATTAATTTCTTTACAATAAATTGCGTATTAGATTTTAGAATCACATTGTAAGACCCACTGCTTAAACGCTCAATATTAATGACGTTATTCGTAGTAGAAATAGAAGATTCTTGAATCAATTTTCCATTCATATCATAGAGTAGTAATTTCATTTCTCCATTTATATTTTCGAAAGATATTTCTTTGGAAGAAGGATTTGGATACATTACAACTTTTTGAATATTATCTTGTTCTATTCCAGAAGTTGATTCTACTAATCGTTGACCGTCACTTGAAGCAGTTGCTGTTAATCCCGCATTATTTGTAGCTTTGATAGAGATATAATATATCTGTTCATAAATGGGATTAGTAAGTACATAAGCAATGGAAGTGTTTAAACCAAGATTATTTCCAGACCATGCATATATATCGTCACCACCAGGTGTAGTTCCAATTGCTAATTCGTAGGAAGAAACATCTGAATGAGGGTCATTTACTGTACCCCAATTTGCTTGTAAGGTGGTAGAATTTGTTGTGTCAATATCAGCACCTATACCATCATTTACGATTAAATCCTGAGGCGGAGTCCAATCCACATTTACATCTTTATATGCAACGGCTGATAAATTTCCCGCGTTATCAACAACCATTGATTTTACACGTCCAGCTGGTGTTGATGGATCGCTATTTTGATAGCGGATGTCATTTGTTGCAGCAGGACCAACCGTAATGGTATTGCTTGGGAATCTTGAGCGATAAGCTTTGATGTTATTAGCATCTAAAATACAATTTCCTGATCTAAACGAGATAGCATTACCTGTTGCAATTGGAGTAGGGTCTGTCCAACTCATGACCAAATTATCGTTTACATAAACAGCTAATTCTCCTGTGATTCTATCATATCTTACAGCATAATTATACCAAGTATTCGCATTGATTGTATAATCCTCTTGTTTTACAAGAGTCAGAGCGTTATTGACAATTTTATAAATTTGGACTTCCTTATTCGGTTGATTTTCTGGTAGATTAGCATCTACTCTAAAAAATATCAAATAGCAATTTCCTCTTTCTGTTTGAGTAGGATTATCTGAAAAGATATGTAACCCAGCACGTCTATTAGTCCCTGATCCACTAATTTTCATAGACCAAGTATATAAATATTGATTAGACAAGGATTGATTGAGAGGTGCATTTATATTCGTATTTCCATTTCCTTCATCTGATTGATGTAGATAATTATTAGAAGTTCCCCAAGAGCCGAGAGTATTTGTCCAAAAATACGCTAAATCCGTACTGTCGAAATTATCGGCAAAGAAACCATTGTCGCGATTAGAATACCAGTTGTGACCATTATATTCAAGGACTTGATAGAAGCTTTTCTTTACGCCACTGCCTCCTGGTTCATCAGCATCAGTATAAGTCACTGTAAAATCATCTGTCTGCCAATTTCCAGAAAAAGCTACATCAGTTGTAGGTGAAATATTATCGACAGGTGCACTTGGTACAATAGAGATATTAGCGGCCCAACCAGCTTGGGTTGTTGCGCATTCAGATTTAAAAAGTAAATATAATTTACCTGATGTACCTGTTACAGTTCCTGGGCTAGATGTTCCTGTATATTTTCCAATCAGAGGAGCGGAAGTATTACTTCCGTTATATATATAAAGATAGTCCCACGTGTTTTCAGTATTAAAACTTGTAAAAGTTAGACTAACTTTAGCTGCACCAGTAGGTGCGATGAGCCATCTTTTTCTTTCATCATTACTATAATTTCCGGTTGCACCACCAGAGTCATAAATAGTTCCACTTGTGTTTGTGATTGTTGTAGTAGGGACATTATCGTTGATTAAGTTATCAAAATGTTCCCAATTCCATCTGATTCCAGGATCATTATGTGTTTGATTTGGATAATGCTGGTGACCTTTAATAATATTACATGAACCAGGAATACCAGATTGGTTATAGTAAGTGCTTTTTGTCCATGGATAGTATGCAGCACGTTTTCTGTTTAGATTTCTACGTGTACAAATATCTTTTACTAAATCGGCTGATGCATTATATAAAGCTGAGGTGTACCAACCATCTTGTTCAACCCATCCCTCGTGTTCAAATCCGATGGTATATGGATTTTCACTACCTACGTGCCAGGCCTTATTAGTCTCATCAACCATATAAGTAATTTGACCATCTGAAGAACGGAGTACGTAATGAGCAGAAACTTGAGCCGCACAATTCTTAAACCAATTAATACAACTTGAGTAACTTCCTTGCACTGTGTGAATGGTTATAGCAGAAATAGCAGTACCTCCTCTAGAGGAGTAGTTACAGCTCGCTGCTGGATTCCAGATAGTGGTTACTCGGTTTGTAAGTTCATTAGGTATGAATGAAACTCCCTCAGCAGTTTCAATTCCAGTTGATTTAATTAAAACATTTGGAGAAGAAAGCACTTGAAAATTAGCTTCACCAAAGGCGATTGCCAAATCTAGATCTTGCTCAGGGTAATTATGTGTATTCGCAAAAGAATTGTTATTGAAGGTATTAAGTATGTCATAAATCTGAGAATCAATAGCATAAGCGTCCACATTATCATTTTCTTCAATATTTGTTAAAGCTTTCAATGTACTATACAATCTTCTCTCAAATGGTTGCTCACTATATTGATTGTAAAAATATTCAAATGCGAAAGCATAAGCTTCTAGTTGTAATTGGACTGAAAGCTTTTGGTCCTCAACAGAAATACCCGAAATTTGAGCAATTAATTTTCCGTTTTCAATAAACCAATCAGCTCCATTTTCAAATACTCCCATTACACCGTAGGGTAGAGGCATACCGGTACAACTTTCTTGATAACTTTCATCTATGTTATTCATGTGGGTATTTGTCCAAGATACTGCTTCCAAAATTCCTTTCGGAATCGTTGGATGATTCTGATAGACATTAGTGAAATCTAAGTTTTGTGCATTTAAGGGGAATATGGTTAAGGCAATTGATATAACCAATAGTAAAATGTATTTCATAGTAGTTTGTTTTTAAAATTATAATGCAATGTATAAAAATTAAAGATAAAATCGAAAATTTATTACAGAGATTATCTTCTTTTAATACTAGATTTGTAAAAAACAAGATTTTGAGTCAGGGAGCTTCCAATTTTAATATTTCTTTTTACCAAGAACGAATTAAATTTCTAGAGATTGAACTAAAGAAATATGTAAACTATTCTCGGTGGTGGGTTATTATTAGATTAAGCTACTTCTGCATGATGATTGTTGCTGCTTATCTACTTTTTCCGTATTCATTTCTTTCAGGAATAGGTTTGTTAGGTAGCTTTATTATATTTCTGTACTTAGTACGAAAAAGTATAGAAAACAAAGAAAGATTAAACTTTATAAAACGACTTATACGTATAAATCAACAGGAAATTGATGCAAGTACCTTAGATTATTCTTCTTTTGGGGCAGGTGAGAAATTTGTAGATCCACAACATCCGTATAGTTATGATATGGATTTATTTGGAAAACGAAGTTTATTTCAACTCCTTAATCGAACGGTAACAATTCATGGGGAAAAGGCACTGGCTAATCGCTTACTTAGTGGAATAATATCTAGAGAGGAAAGTCTCCAAACAATAGACGAATTGACAGAAAAAATGCCTTGGTGCCAGAATTATCTAGCTTATGGTGGAATGTTGGAGAAAGAAGAAACAGATCGAAGCATAAAAGAGATTTTAGAACACAAATACGAAGCAAAATCTTGGATGAATTGGCTGCAATATGTGTTTCCGATATTTGCCCTATCATTGAGCCTTATATATTATTTTGATATTATCAATGGGTTTCTTTTTTTACTTGGAGCAGTTGGAGTTTTGTTTCCTATCCAGCGACTATTGAAAATAACAAATCCTATCCATCAAACGATGGGTCATATAGAAAAGAGACTAAAGGCTATGCAGCACCAATTAACTATTATAGAAGAGGAGTCATGGTCTTCCAATCAAATGAAAGCATATTATTCAATATTTTTTGAAGAAAATGAAAATGCAAAGAAAGGTCTAACTGAGTTGGCCAAATTAGCTAAAGAGGCTTTGTATAGAGATAATGTCTTAGTAGCTGTTGTACTTAACTTTTTTCTAGCTTGGGATATTCGTCTATTATGGAGATTTAGTGTCTGGAAAAATAGATATCAAGAGCATATCGCAGAATGGGAGAAAATTTTGTTTGAATTAGAGGCATTAATAAGTGGTGCTACTTTTCGTTATAATTTTAAATCTGTTACTTCTATTCCTGTATTAACAGAAGACGGAATGATTGATATCCAAGGCTTGGGACATCCAATTATTCCTATTCAAAAGCTAATAACAAATGATTTCCAACTCTCTTCAGATGTGAATTTCACGATTATAACAGGACCTAATATGGCTGGGAAAAGTACCTTTCTAAGAAGTATTGGAATTAATTTAATTCTTGCAAAATCAGGCTTCCATGTATTCGCTAAAAAGTTTTGTTTTCCCGACTTAAAACTATATTCTAGTATGCGTAGTTCAGATGATTTGAAAGAGGAGACTTCCTATTTTCATGCTGAATTGTTGCGATTAAGATTCATTGTAGATGCCATCGAGAGAGGAGAAAAAGTTTTTATTATTTTAGATGAAATACTAAAAGGTACCAATTCAAAAGACAAGGAAGAAGGCTCTGCTAAATTCTTAAAAAAACTTAATCAATTGGGAGCAAAAGGAATTATCGCTACCCATGATTTATCGCTTACCCAATTAGCAGAAAACTACTCGCAAATCGTCAATAACTATTTCGACACACATATTGAAGGAGAAGAAATTTCTTTTGATTATAAAATGCGACCTGGTGTTGCTCAAAATATGAATGCAAGCTTCCTGCTGCGAAAAATGGGTTTGGTAGAGGAATAATCTTTCTTTCTAAAACAAAAACTGCCAATCCGTGTTGTTTTTACTGGGTAAGATAAGTTATACACAAAAAGTACTGTCAAATTGTCAAAAAAATGTAAAGGCAGGCTCTTTGATTATTGATAATTGAAAGTATCTTTATCCCACTTTTGAAAAGAAAAAATTAATAAACTTTAAAATAAATAATTATGGCAGTAGAAATCACAGATGCAAATTTTGAGGAATTAGTATTGAAATCTGACAAACCTGTAGTGGTTGACTTTTGGGCTGAATGGTGTGGACCATGTAGAATGATTGGACCAGTTATCGAAGAAATGCACGGAGAATATGAAGGGAAGGCATTGATAGGAAAAGTAAATGTGGACGAAAATCCAGGTGTTTCTGCAAAATTTGGAATTAGAAATATCCCAACTGTATTATTCATTAAAAATGGAGAGATTGCTGATAAATCAATAGGAGCTGTTCCAAAAGCACAATTAACTGATAAATTAAATTCACTTTTATAGTGTAAAAGATTATATCAAAACAAAAAGGGCTGTTAGAAATAACAGCCCTTTTTAACAATTAAACAAATAAAGTAGTAGTTGTTAAACCATAAATAAATCTACCACCTTAAAAAGAAGGACAGGAGATTGTTCTAAAGCTAGGGGTTCTTGATTTACAATTCAAGTTAATACCCATAGACACTTCATGTGAACCCCCTGACACCATATTATTTAATTTGGAAACAGTTACGTCGTAGCTATAACCAATCTTAAAAGTTCCTGTATCAATACCAATAGAGGTAATAAATGCATCGCGAGAACGGAACCAAACACCGGCAGTGAATATTCCATATTTAATATAAGTACCTAACATCAACTCCATAAATCCTTGTTGGTATTGGAAGATAATGTTTGGTAAAATAGATGTTTGGTTAGAATACTGAGATTTTCCACCTAAAGCGATGTTAGCACCTAAATGCCCTACAAAACGCATAGGCATAGGACTCTTTCCAACAATCATAGATTCGTTAGGCATATTTAAGTGGTAAGCAGCCACACCAAAATAGATAATATCTGTATATCCCACAATCCCAGCGGAAACATCAAAGAAACCACGAGTTCCTCCTCTTGGCACGTCACCTGTAGCATAGATAAAACCACGACGAGGGTCAATCATATCTCCAAAAGTCAATTTATCCCAATCCAAGAATTTTTGATTCCATGTAGCTTTCCCAGCAAACATTAATGTGAATTTTCTACTTGCCTTTAAATGGTAGTTATAAATAAAGCTTAATGTAGAATGATTAATCGTACCCTTCCCTTGTTGGTCGTGGGTAACAATCACACCGATACCACCTGCAATTGATTTAAAGAATTGATCGTATGAAGCCGAATAGGTAACAAAGGTTCCTGAAAGTGATGGCCATTGATTTCTATAGTTCAACGCAAATCTCGGGCAACCGTGACTACCAGCAAAAGCTGGATTCAAATAAATAGGATTTGCATAAAACTGTGAAAATTGAGGGTCTTGGGCATAGACCTCACTCAATAACATCAAGGATAATATAAACAACAACAACTTTTTCATCATGACATCCTTTTATAATTTAACATATCTTATAGTTCCTCGTTTTGTAGGTTTAATTAATACTTTCATAGTTAACTGGTGAGACAGAAAACGTTTTTGGAGTAACTCGCTTTTAGTATAATCAATATTATAGGTGAAGTGAACCTGATTAAGCAAGAATCCTGCTGATGCTCCAAAATCTAGATTTGTACTCATACCAGCACCAAATTGAATCCATTTGTATTCAAAATTAGCTCCTGCCCATAACTCATTTAGCTTTCCATAATTCTGATAGAAGGCATAGGTGCTAATTCTATAATTAGCTGTAAGTGGTTGATATTCTGTACCAATAACGGCAGAATAATGAATATTTTCCTTATAGTTTTTACTAATATCATTGGAGTAGTAATTATTGTTATGGCGACTTAAATTATCAAAATTAGCTCCAGCATAGAACCACTTAGTGTTTAACATAAATCCAAGTCCAATATCTTTATACCATAGTTGAGAACCTGTAGCAACTTTATCTTCTTCAAAAAGAGAAATTATATTTTGTCTGTTAAATTCAACTTTATTCCCAATAATGGAGGAATTTTTATTTAGATTCACAACCCCCATTTTAAAGCTTAATGCAGGCTCTATAGAGATATTTCGAGTGATAGCAAGTTTAGGTGAATAAATGATTTGTGCAGAATAGGAGTTTAGTTTATTAGCACTCATGGTGTTATAGTTGATATTAAAGCCTAAGCCACCACGTAAACCACTGATATAACCATCCCAAGCTAAGGTATTCATCAATTGACTGTTAGAAGAGCCCATCCATTGAATACGGGAAGTTGCTAAGATACGATTCCCTAAGTCTGTACCTGCGAGGGCAGGGTTCACTTGTGTTCCTACCATCATAGGAATGTGATAGCTTGGATTTTTGGTGCTTTGTAATGCAAGCGGTTTGCTTGTCATACGATCTATCTTTCGCATAATACCATTAAAGAAAGTACGCGCATTAGATTTATTAGTATGAGAAGTGGTATTAGATGCAACTTTATTCTTTTCTGCTATTCCTTCATTATCTGTAGTAGTTGTTTTGGCTTCAATATTTTCGTGTGTTGCTAAATCAGAAGTACTATCTATGTTAGAATCAGTTGTGTTGTTGCCCTCACTAATCTCAGAGTTATTTTCTGTGGAATTGTTTGAAACCAACGAATTTCTATAATCTTCGATAAGTTGTGCGTAATCTTCTTGTGTTACGTTTGACTCTTCAGTAGCATGATTTTCAGATTCTTCCTGTGAGAGGACGTTATTTATATTGGAATGAGTATTAGTTGAGTTAAGTGTTTGGGTGTGTGTTTGACTTGTAGAAGTCTTTTTAGAATTTATTGTGTATAAATCTGATTGTTCATCAGTTTGGGCAATTAAAGGAGTAGTTGTATTTAACTGAGTGAATTGATTTTCAGCGTAAATAATAGAGGTATCAATGTTTTCAGTTAAATATAATGGACTCAATGTATATAGAGAAGTAATCCACCATCCTAATAATACTAGCATAAGTACTCCTGATGTAATTGCGATTGGCTTAGCGTACTGAGGAGCAGGCTTAAGTAAACCTTCTACAGCAAATTCAGTAGTTTGTGAATTACTGATTTTTGTTTTCTTCCAAGCATCTAATTCCATTGCTAACTCAGGGTTTTCAGCAACAAACTGCATCAATTGAGTTTCTTGAGTAGAAGAAAGATTTCCCTCCATATACTCAAATAGCCACTGGTCAATATTTTCGAAAGAAGGACTACTCATTGATTAACATTAAAACGCCTAACTGTTTCTTTATTTTCTTACGCGCTCTGTAGAGGTACACCTTCACCTGACTTTCAGAAATATCTAAAATATCTCCTATTTCGTCATATGCATAACCTTCTAAATCACGCAAAAGAATAATACTTTTTTGGATGGGAGGAAGTATGGAAAGCGCGAGCTCCACAACTTCTTTTGTTTCAAAACGGTTATCCATTCCTACAAATTCAGGAATTTGTTCCGAATCAAAAATAGTTCTGCCTTTGCGCTTTGCGAAATTGATTAATGCATTGTGTCCAGTTTTAAACATCCACGCTTTGCATTTATCCATTTCTACTTTTTTCCTATTTTCCCATAACTTTTCAAATACATCTTGAACAATATCTTTGCTATCTTCACTGTTGCGAAGAAAGTTGAAGACATACCCATATAAATTGGAGGCATGTTTTCTGACTGCGATATTATATTCTAAACGATTCAAAAAAAAGTATTATTTAACAGTAGAACATTTTAATGGGTGCAAAAGTTACACCTCGAGTAAAATCTTTTTTAAAGATAAGCTATTTTTTCATAATAACGAATAAAATATAGATAATTATGCAATTAAATATCTTTTTGTCTGAAATATCCAACTAATTAGCAATAACTTTATTCTGATTTTTTAGAGTTATCTAAAAAAGTAATTGTTTTTGAGTGTGTTTTTAATTTAAAAACAATTATATTTATCAAAATTAGTAGCATTAAAAACAAAACATATACTATGATGAAGATTGAAAGATTATTTGATATTCCATATTACCAGTTGGAACAACACCCATTAGATATTATGTTCTCAACAAAAAGAAACCAGAAATGGGAAGGGATTAGTACAAAAGACTTTTTAGAAAAGGCTAATCTTGTGTCTAGAGGATTAGTTGCTCTTGGTGTTCAGCCTGGAGATAAAATAGCATTAGTATCAGCAAATAGAGTTGAATGGAATATCATGGATATTGGTATTCAGCAAACAGGTGCGATTGGAGTTCCTATTTATCCTAATATCTCAGTTAAGGATTATAAATATATCTTCAATGACGCTGGGATAAAGTTATGCGTTACAGGGGATGAGGAATTATATAATAAAATTAATGGCATTAAATCTGAATTGCCATTACTAGATAAAATCTATTGTTTTGATCAATTAAATGGGACTCCTTTTTGGGAAGAAATTATGGCTGAAGCAGATAAGATAGATATTTCAGAGGTAGAAAATCGAAAAGCTGCTATCCAAAATGGCGATTTAGCAACCATGATCTATACCTCTGGAACAACAGGAAATCCAAAAGGAGTTATGCTTTCTCACAATAATATTTTGTCTAATGTAAAGGATTGTAGACCGAGAGTTCCAGGGGTTACTGGCAATAGAGCATTGACATTCCTACCTGTATGTCATGTATACGAGCGTATGTTACATTATTTATATATGTATGTTGGATTCTCTATTTATTTTGCAGAAAGTATAGATACAATTGGGGAAAATATCAAAGAGGTAAAACCACATGTGTTCTCAGCTGTACCTCGTTTATTAGAGAAAGTATATGACAAAATAGTAGCTAAAGGTGATGAGTTAAAAGGATTTAAGAGAAATTTATTCTTTTGGGCAATTTCTTTAGGTGAACAATATGAATTTACAGGGAAATCACTTGGATATAAGATAAAACTAGCCATTGCAAACAAACTAATTTTCTCTAAATGGAGAGAAGCATTAGGTGGAGAATTATTGGCGGTAGTTTCTGGTTCAGCTTCCCTATCGCCACGATTGGCTCGTATCTTCACTGCAGGTGGAGTTCCTGTACTAGAAGGATATGGTTTAACAGAAACTTCTCCTGTTATTTCAGTGAACAGTCTTGAAAAAGGAGGCGCTATGTTTGGTTCTGTTGGAACGCTTATCGATAATGTGGAAGTAAAATTTGCAGAGGATGGGGAAATCATCGTACGTGGACCAAATATCATGATGGGTTATTATAATCAACCGGAAAAAACTAAAGAAGTATTGGAAGACGATGGATGGTTCCATACAGGAGACATCGGTGAGTTAGTACAAGGTAAATTCTTAAAAATAACTGACCGAAAGAAAGAAATATTTAAAACTTCTGGAGGTAAGTATATTATCCCTCAAGTGATGGAGAACACCTTCAAACAATCACGATTTATTGAACAAATTATGGTGATAGGTGAGGGTAAAAAACATCCTGCTGCCTTAATTGTTCCTTCGTATGCGTTTGTGAGAGATTGGGCAGAAAGAAAAGGTATTGATGTTGGAAGTGACAATGCTTCCTTAATTTCAAATCAACAAGTAATAGAGAGAATTGGAGAAGAGGTAGCTAATTTCAACCAAGAATTTGGCCACTGGGAGCAAATTAAAAAATTTGAACTCCTACCAAAGGAATTCTCAATTGAGGGAAATGAATTAACTCCTACCTTAAAATTCAAGAGAAATAATATTCTTGAGATTTATAAAGATTTAGTAGATAAAATCTATGCTGAATAAGTAAAAAGTAATATCGGGAAAGAGGTCGTTAAATTATATCGACCTCTTTTTTATGCTATCTACTGTTTTTTCTTACATTCGTACAGATAAATGAATTCCATCCATCAACAAATAGCATCTTGGAAAAAGGGCTTGTTGTCACCCAACAAGAATGATGTTTTATTGAATATTATCCCAACTAAGAATGCAATGGATATTCAGGATTCTTATCAGCCGGAAGGATGGTTTAGTGTAGAAGAAAATGTCTTATTAAAGAAAATTATACAACAACATAACCAGCATCTTCGGGAAACTGGCTCTCCTATTTTTGGAATAGCAAAAGATATCTTATCGTTTGAATTAGCTGGAGTTGCATATAATACTCCTTTTTTATTAGCGAGCGCTCACATCCAGAGAAATAGATTCAATGCTACTTTTGAGATCCAACAAGTAGAAGATTTCTTTATTAACCCGCTTTTATTGAAATTACTACAACAAGAGGAATTGACGGAAGAGACAGAAGATATCGTTTCTTTCCTTTCTGATAAAGGATTAACTGTACAAACTACACAAGGAATTTGGGTAGCTAATTATCATCCACATCGATTCGTCTTGCAAAAAGAATTTGATGAATTATTGGAAGTTCAGGAGTATAGTAATTCGGTAAAAGGATTGCTTGGGGAGACATGTGAAAATAATTTATTGGATTTGCCTGAGATGTTACTTTATCCTGCTGATGAGAGTCAACTTACAGCAATGGAACTGGTAAAACATGAAGATGTTGTAATTCAAGGTCCTCCAGGAACAGGTAAATCTCAAGTGATAGCCAATCTAATTGGAAAAACATTAGGTTGTGGAAAATCGTCATTGTTAGTAGCAGAGAAGCCAGTAGCACTTCAGGTAATTTACGATCAATTAAAGAGGCATAAGCTCCATTATTTCAGTGTACTTTATCACCATGAATTACAGTCTAAACAATTTATAGGCTCACTCAAGAGAACGTGGAAGTACTTGGAAAAAATGGATATAAAATCAATTCAAGTTGCCAACCAATCTCATTTAATTACGCAACAATTGGATTTGAATTTGGCACGTTTACAACAAACTGATTTGATAGGTGGAATCTCATTTATAGCCTTTAAATCCAAGTATGACATATCTAAAAAGGGCACTTACATTCTTAAAAAACCAAGTTTAGCACATTGGCAAAGGGATAAAGAAATATTAGTGTCTCTTGAACAGAATGGGTTTCCTTTATTTAGTGGGTGGAAGATTTTAAAAATCAAACAATTTTCTTTAGAGAAATCGCAAGAAATGTTGGAAAAGTCGCTCTCAATTGTTAAGATACATTTGGGAGATAATGCTACTCTAATAGATTTGCAACAAAAACTAAAACTAAGCAATTATATTTCTTTGTTTTATTATAATGATACACCACTTTCTATAGATGTTTTTCAAAAAGGAAGTAAAACTCATGCGAGTTTTGTGAAATCATATAATGCACTAAAATCTTTAGTTGAGAAAGAAAAGATATATCAAAAAGAAGAAGAACATTGGAAAAAGAAATTTAGCCTTTCTGAGCTAAATGAATACATTTTGGCATTGACCAATACAAAGTTGAGTTATTCAGCTTGGAAAACAAAGAAACACTTACTTAGATTCACCAATTTGAATATGGTGGATGGGAAAAAGATGTTAGAAAATTTACAGTCTTTATATCAGGTAAGAAATGAAATAATTCAAGTAAAGGAACGACTTAGAAAGAACGGCTTACCCGATGAATTAACCGTTTTGGATCATATTCAATATACACTTGGACGTTTAGAAGCTACAGATGAGAATGCATTGAAGATTCTGTTTTCTCTTTCACAACAAGAGCGAAATACTATCCAAAAATCTGCGTTTGAACTTCAACAAGTATCTGAAATACTGCGTACGTATTTTAATTTGTCAGAAGAGCAGGAGATATATCCCCAACTCCTTGAAGGAAGTAAGGCTATTTCTTTAGTAGCAGCATATCGTTCTTTCCTTCAGAATCTTTCGGATGAAACTTTAGATGTGCTTTCTCGGGCAACAGATTTAGCTCAATTAGAAAATGATATATACTATTCACATTGGATTGATTTTAAGGGACAATATCCGAGTTTAGCTTCTTTGCAAGGTAGAGATATTACCCAAAAGATTGAAGAAGTTATTACACATTTTGATAAAGAAGCAGTGCAATATGCCGAGTTTATTCAACAACTAATACGTGCTAAGTTTGAGTCATACCACCAGTTATTGCAAACTCCTTCAAGCAAATTAGATGAAGAACAGAGAGCATTTAAAAAAGTGTTAAAGAAAGGAAAGTCTATATTAATAAATGCTTTTGATAAAAAACGTGTCTTTCCTACTGTTAGAGAATTGTTAGAGAGTGAGGCTGTTTACTGGATTCAAGTCTTACATCCTGTTTTCTTATGTAGTCCGTATAGTGTTTCTAAGAGTTTACCGATTACTACTGTATTTGATTTGGTGATTTTTGATGAGGCAAGTCAGATTCCTTTAGGACATGCCATTGGAAGTATTCAACGTGCTAAACGTGCTGTGATTTGTGGAGATCAGCAACAGATGGCACCTCAATTCTATTTTCAGAAATTGGAATATCAGCAATCTGATGTGTTGCATCATGCTAGCTTTTATTGGAAAAATGCTATGTTAACTCATCATTACCGTTCTCAATATTCTCAATTAATTGCTTTTAGTAATCAGTATTTCTATCAGAATAAATTGAAAACTTTTCCATTACCCAATATTCATAATGCAATAGAGTGTGTCACATTAAATGGAGTATATGCTGATAGAAAGAATAAAATAGAAGCAAAATATGTAGCAAAAATTATTGAAGAGAAACTTCAGAAAAAGGAGTTGGATTTTGGGGTGGTTGCTTTTAGTCAGACTCAACTAGAAGAGATTTTACATAATCTTCCAATGGAAGTGCGAGAAGAAATCCTTTCACTGGATGATGTTTTTATACAGTCACTAGAAAATGTTCAAGGCGACCAATGTCAGCATTTAATTATAAGTTTAGGATATGGGAAGGATGAGAACGGTGATTTTGCCATGCGATTTGGCCCGCTGAATCAAGAGCAGGGACATCGGAGATTGAATGTATTAATGTCTCGTGCGATTCAAAGAATCACATTTATTCGTAGTGTTACCTCTGAAGATTTTACAATTTCTGATAATGAAGGAGTGGAAGCTTTGCGTAAGTTGATGCTTTTCTTAGAGAATTTATCTAGTAAACAAGTTCAATATATCTTTTCAGAAGGAATTCATGCTGAAGATGGAACTATATTTATAAATGATGTCAGTATAGCATTTCCACAAGCACAAGAATTAATCGACTTTTATAGAACATTTAGAAGTAGGGGATGGGAGGTAAAGATTGAAATTTGATACTATAGAGTATTGTCAAAATTACCAAAAGTAGCCTGATTAAACTAAAAAGAGGATGAATATAATCCATCCTCTTTCTATTTTTCAACTTTAACGTTAGTTCTTAATAATTTTCTTAATCACTCTGTTTCCATTGATATATGTTTCAAATAGGTAAACACCTTGATTTAATTTTTCTAAAGAAACGGTAGTGTTGTTTTCAATCTTTTGATTACTTGAAACAACTAAAGCTCCCAACATATTATATACTTTGTATCCATCGATAGAAGGAACATCCTTTAATTGAATCACAAAGCTACCCTTAGTTGGATTTGGATATAATTGGAATGCAGATTCTAAAGAGTTTTCTTCTAAACCAGCAGCACTAGTAACAATTTTAAATTTCTTATCTGAAATATCGAAGAAAGTTTCATTCTCTGAAGTTACCATGATAATAGCTTTGGTTGTAGCCACATTGGGAACTGTAACTTGCTCAGAACCATCATTAGGAGTACTTGCAATGAGTGTTGTGAAGGTATCACCACTATCAGTAGAAATAGAAATCTTTACGTTGTTACATGAAACGGGCGATACATCAGTATTTGCGACATCCCAAGTTACAGTTTCGGTAGTTCCACCTGTCCAAGTAATACCTATAGCATTTGGATAGGTCACTAAGAAAGGTCCTGCATTAGCAGTGACTGGCACAGTAATATCTTTACTATCTGTACATCCTCCAGTTCCGTGATTATCTCTTACAGTTACTCTAAAATTATATGTTCTCGTTTTTTCAGACAAAATTTCCCATTTATAGTTAGGCTGCAATTGCTTGTCAATAGCAGGTACATAACGAATAGGAGAAGTGGTTGGATTATATGATCTAAAGTTCGGGCCTGATGATGCAGTTGCAAGAGGCGGCTGGGTAGTAATCTCTTTATTCATTTGTTCCCAACAATATGTTATATCATCTCCATCAGCATCTGTTGCAGCTGCTTTTAAAATAAAGGGAGTTTTAGCAGGAATAGTTGGAAGAGAATTAGCACTTGTTACGACGGGTGCTGTATTTCCGTTTGGTGTCTTTGTTGGGCAATTATGACTTGGGCTACTTATCTCAATCCCAATCTCTTGTAAAGATGCTGCATGAAAATAAGCATCTGAATGTGCTTGTACATCAGAAGGACAAATTCCAGCATAGCTTAAAATAGTAGAACCACTTCCCGTTTCATAGGCTGTTGAATTATTTCTATTATTACCACATGAGTTATTAAAAGTATGATTAGCCCCAAATTGGTGTCCCATTTCGTGTGCAACATAATCAATATCAAATGCATCTCCAACCGGAGCCCCACTACCTGTTACTCCGCGACCTTTATTACTGCTAGAACAAACGCTTCCTAAGTAAGCAACCCCTCCTGAATTAGTACCAAATACGTGACCTATATCATAGTTAGAACTTCCAATCACAGAATTAAGGTTATTGTGATTTTCGGATAACATCGCACTTGCATTTCCATTTGTATATGGGTCTGTAGCAGGATCTGTATAAATAATAGCATCGTTATTTATCATTGTCATGTGAATAGATAAATCACGCTCATAAAGTCCATTTACCCTATTCATAGTGGTTACTTGTGCGGCAAGTGCTTGAGCCTTTGTACCTCCATGGAAGATGGTGTATTCACCCGTAGCTGCAAGCGCTAAACGATAAGTTCTCATTTCACAAGATTGAACACCTCGTAGACCTATTTCTGTTTCAGGAGCGGATTGTCCTTCAAAGAAACATTCGAAATATTTGTCCGTTATCAAATCTTCTTTTTCATATAATACATATTGATCTTGCAATTCATTTGTAAACGCAGCTGGATCAATAAAAATAGTTGACTTTCCAGGCTGCATAATCATAGCTCTGAAATAGTTGGGTCCTATCTCAACCTTTGCTTTACGACTGGATTTATCTGTGGGATATCCATCAAAAGCTCTAACTTCTGGGTAGGCATCCATTAATTCAGTGCTCATGGTTGTATTTACTGATAATTGAAAATAAATGAATTCATCTACACCCATTGGGAGAGCTATGGTAATAGGAGAATTTGTAGCTACAAGATTCTTAAATGAAGAGATATCAAAAGAGAAATAAGCATCTGTTTTAGTTTCTAATTGATACCCTGAATGATTTATCTTTCCTTTAGAAATAGGTTTCCAAAAATTACTTTGAGAGAACCCAATTGCTCCGCTTAGGAGCATAACGAGAATTAGCATATGTTTTTTCATAGGCTTAAAGTTATAGAAAAAATGTTTAAATTTTAAATCTATTTAATTAAAAGAATGAGATACTATTGGAAACCTAAACAATAAAAAAAGGAGGGATTCCCCTCCTTTCTTCTTTTGATATTCAAATTACTTTAATTCACATGTAGCATTTGGATCATATTGCTTGTAAGTTGTTTGCCAACTATCACATGCGGCTTTTGCATCTTTCTTTTTAGCAGTTACTTTATTGGATGCAGTAACATAATCATTTGTACTTGTACATTTGCAATCCCATGTTTTTACACAAGAAGTTAGAGATGCTACTCCTAAGATGGCAGCTACATAAAATACTTTTTTCATATTATTAAGGTTTTTAGTTAATACTTCAAATCTAAGATAAAATTTTGAAAAATCCAAATTGAGTGTATAAAATAGGGCATTTGCAGTAGTAGTTAACTTATTGAAATAAAAAGGGCTGTCAGATGACAACCCTTTACAACAACCTATCAAAGGAATTATAATCTCTCGATAATACCAGCAGCACCTTGACCAGTTCCTACACACATGGTTACGATACCGTATTTCTGATTACGCTTTTTCAACTCGTTAATAACCTGAACTGTTAATTTAGCCCCAGTACAACCGAGTGGGTGACCTAAGGCAATAGCTCCTCCATTTACATTGAAGATATCGGGATTCATTCCAACTTCTTTAATTACAGCAACAGATTGAGAGGCGAAGGCCTCGTTTAATTCTACTAAATTGATATCATTTTTAGAGATGCCTGAACGCTCTAATACTTGTGGAATTGCATAAGCAGGACCTATACCCATGATTCTAGGCGGAACACCAACTACGGTATAATCCACTAAACGAGCTACTGGTTCCAAGTTTAATTCTTTCACCATCTTTTCTGACATTACAAGCACAAAAGCAGCACCGTCACTAGTTTGTGATGAGTTTCCCGCTGTTACACTTCCTCCAGCAGCAAAAACAGGTTTTAATCTACCTAATGCTTCCATAGATGTCCCCTTTCTTGGACCCTCATCTGTATCAACTACATATTTTTCTACTTGTCTCTTTTCATTCTTATCTAAAAAGATTCGTTCAACTTCAATAGGAACAATATCATCCTTAAATCTACCGCTCTCGATTGCTGCGAGTGCCTTTTCATGAGATTTTAGAGAAAACATATCTTGTTCTTCTCTTGAGATATTATATTCATTAGCCACAGCTTCTGCAGTTAATCCCATTCCCCAATACCAAGTAGGATCTTTCTTAGCTACATTATAATTTGGAACAATTCTCCATCCTCCCATGGGCATGGAAGACATAGATTCTGTACCTCCTGCAATGATGCAATCAGCTATTCCCATATTGATTTTAGCAGTAGCTAAAGCAATAGTTTCTAAACCGGAAGAACAATAACGATTTACCGTCATACCGGGAACCTTTTCTGTGTTTAGTCCCATCAGAGAAATTAAACGACCTACGTTTAAACCTTGTTCAGCTTCAGGGTTAGCATTCCCTACAATCACATCATCAATTCTGTTAGGATCTAGATTTGGGACTGTTGTCATAATATGCTTGATTACTTCTGCAGCCATGTCATCAGGACGATAAAAGCGGAATCCTCCTCTATTGGCTTTTCCTACTGCCGTTCTGAAACCTGTTACGATATATGCATTTTTATTTTTCATTGTCTAATTTTTTAAATAAGTTTTTGAATTAGTTTCTTAGGATTTTACCATTTTTAACCATACTCTCTAAACGCTCTAACGTTTTTCTCTCTGCACATAATTCTAAGAAAGCCTTTCTTTCTAAATCTAATAGATATTGCTCTGATACCTGAGTGAGTTCAGATAAATCCCCACCACACATTACAGTACCTAATTTTTCTGAGATTAACTTATCATGTTCTGAAATGTAGTTTCCAGATTTCATGGAGTGAGCACCAATATATACAATACCTAGTCCTTCTTGACCTAGTACAGTTATATTTCTTTCACCTCTTACTGGCGGCATGTATCCTTTATTTGCCATCTCTAAACAAGCTGCTTTAGCTCTTGTTAATTGACGCTCTCTACTAACAATCACCTCATCTGTTCCTTCTCTTAAATAACCTAAGTCAAACGCCTCATATCCTGAAGTTGCTACTTTAGCTTGACCTACAGTTAAGAAACTATTGCGTAGTCTATTGATACGAATATCTCCGTCTTGTAAACCATCAGAGAAACGTTTTGCAAATTCCTTGGTTCCACCTCCACCTGGGATTAAACCAACACCAAATTCCACTAAGCCCATATAGGTTTCAGCATGTGTTACCACTTTATCAGCATGCATAGAGAATTCACATCCTCCACCTAATGCTAAATTGTGTGGTGCAACAACTACTGGGCATTTTGAGTGACGGATACGCATAGAAGTATCTTGGAAAGCTTTTACTGCAAAATTCAATTCGTCAAAATCTTGCTCAATAGCCATCATAAAGATTAATCCAACATTTGCACCAGCACTGAAGTTTTGTCCTTCGTTATATATTACTAATCCTTTGTATTTTGTTTCAGCTAAGTCTATTGCTTTGTTGATTCCTTCAATAACTCCACCTCCAATTGTATTCATTTTTGTATGGAACTCTAAGTTTAATATACCATCACCTAAATCTACAATTGTAGTATCAGCATTCTTCCATACAGTATGTTCATCACGTAAAGCATCTAGAATCACTAGGTCTTCAGTTCCAGGAATTACTTTATAGCTTTTTGAATGTATATCATAGAATAACTTCTGTCCATTCTCCTTCTTATAGAAAGTTTTTACACCGTCATTTTTCATTTGAATTAACCAATCGGCTGGTTTCTTACCTGCTTTCTCAATTAATTCAATTCCTTTTTCTAAACCAAAGATATCCCATGTTTCAAATGGACCTAATCCCCAGCCAAAACCAGCTTTAATGGCATCGTCAATTTTATAGAGATCTTCAGCAATCTCAGGAACTCGGTTGGTTGCATAAGCAAATAGGCCTCCAAACATCAGACGATAGAAATCTCCAGCTTTGTCTGGACCTTGAATAAGCATCGCAGTACGTTTTACTAAATCATCTACTGGTTTTGCCATATCAAAAGTTACAAACTTCACTTTCTTTTGACTCTTATATTCTAAGGTGTCAAGATCTAATGAGAGAATCTCACTCTTCCCATCTGCATTTTTAACTTTTTTGTAAAATCCTTGTCCAGATTTAGAACCTAGCCATTTGTTATCCACCATTTTGGTAATAAATTCTGGTAACGCAAATAAAGCATGTTCTTCATCATTTGGACAATTCTGATTAAGACCATTTGCAACAAGTACTAGAGTATCTAGACCAACTACATCTGCTGTTCGGAAAGTAGCGGATTTAGCTCTTCCCATGATAGTTCCTGTAAGCTTATCAATTTCTTCAACAGTTAGACCCAAATCTTTGATGCTGTGGAAAAGAGACATAATAGAATATACACCGATTCTATTAGCTATAAATGCAGGAGTATCTTTACAAAGTACTGTTTTCTTTCCGAGGTATTGTCTTCCATATTCCATGTAGAAATCAACTACCGCAGGATCGCTCTCAGGGGTTGGGATGATTTCTAATAGTTGAAGGTATCTTGGAGGATTAAAGAAGTGCGTTCCACAGAAGTGCTTTTTAAAATCTTCACTTCTTCCTTCAAGCATCAGATGAATTGGAATACCAGATGTATTGGAAGAAATTAGAGTACCTGGTTTTCTATATTTTTCTATATTTTCAAAAACAGATTTCTTGATATCTAGACGTTCAATAACTACCTCGATTATCCAATCAACATCTGCTATTTTGTTTAAATCATCTTCTAGGTTACCTGTAGCTATTCTACTAGCAAATTCCTTTTTATAAATAGGGGAGGGACTCATTTTTAATGCTCCTTGTAATGCATCATTGACAATTCTGTTTCGAACAGCTTTATCATTTATGGTTAAGCCCTTTTTTGCTTCAACCTCATTTGGTTCTTTTGGAACGATATCCAAAAGTAACACTTCAACACCGATGTTCGCAAAATGACAGGCAATTTGAGATCCCATCACACCAGAACCAACAACGGCTACCTTACTTATTTTTCTTTCCATTTCTAATAAAAATTTTGATTAGTAATATTAATTGATTTTAATTCATCATCAATGTGCTCTTCCACGATATCCATAATTTCAAAGAAAGTTTGCAGCTTCTTTTTTGGTATGGACAGTAATATCTTTTCATTGAAATCTATAATGTATTGCTTTACTTCTTTACGAAGTTCTAAACCTTTTTTCGTGAGGTAGATAAGTACTCTGCGTTTGTCATTCTTATCCATTTCACGGTAGATATATCCTTTATCCTCCATTGTTTTTAGAGTACGAGATAAACTTGTAGGCTCCATTCCCATGCGCGGACCCAATTGTGTGCTTGGAGTACCCTCCTTATCTACTATCAGGAGTATAAAACCAATAGACATAGTTAATCCATGTTCTTTTGCTTTTTGATTATACATACGAGATATTTTATGCCAAGCATTTCTAACATAAAAATCGAGATAATAATCTTTTTGTATTTTGCTCATAAGACGCTAAAAATACAAAAAATTACTAAGTATGCATAATAATTTTTTGAAAAATTAAGAAAGTTCTTTTATATTATTTGAAATAGCTTATTTGGTTTGGATCTTTTTCTTTTTCTTAAAGTAGAAATAATATAATGATACTCCTATTAGTCCTAAAAGAATAGCTACATTTTCTAGGATATACTCTATTGGTAACACCCAAATCTCTTGAAATAAATTCCATCTACCCATAATCTCAACTACATTCCAAAAGATAATAACTGTTGGGATAGCGTATCGTATAGCATAATCTAATTTACTGATACGTAATAATTTAAAGATGAGGTATAGAGACCAGATTAAAGAACCAAGGGCTACAATAAAAGTAGCAGGATGTCTGTCTCCAGCAATATCATTATCATAAACAACTAATAAAACGATATAGAATGTCCATAATAACATGATTGTTTCTATGAAGGTGATAATTGCAAGTGGTTTAAACGACGCTTTGTTGTCATCTATATGTTGTTTGATTTTGAATGTTTTTTGTATCCATACAAAGAAGGTGCATTTTGTTTTAGAGAATAAGAAAAGTAACAAGAAAGATAGTAAAAGTCCTATGGAAGATAACATCACTAGATATTCAGGTTTTGTAAGAATTTCATCTCCATCCATAAGCGGAGCAACCTTTAATTTCTCAGCAATCCATACAAATGAAAACTCTACCCAACCAGTCCAGACTAATACCCCAGCAAGAAAACCTAATACTGTTGCAGCGTTCCTATGATGATTATTTACGAGTCCGAATACTAATAGTATCAACCCAATAAAACCTATCCCAAAAGCGCCTAAAAATTTATGATCTTGTAAAATAATCTCATTCAATACCATGAGCGCATGCCCTATTGGCATAAGCAATAAAACAATCATAAAAGAAACCAAACCAATTCGAAAGGAATACCAATTTATCTTCATCGCACATTTTCTATGACAATTCTGTGACAAAGATACAATTAAGATTGAGTCTAAATAAGAATAAGCTCAAAATAGATGAAAAATACCACTTTTGTGGTATGACAACAGTTAAACATAGAGTCAGCTTAGTTTATATTTCGATATGCTTTTCTGGCTTCAGTAACAAAGAGGCTACCTGGATAATCCTTCATTAGTTGGAAATAATAATCCGATGCCTTTTTGTTGTTAAATAAATGATTTTCATATATCAAGGCGATTTGATACAAGGCATCATCTGCTAAAATATCCTCCGGAAATTCATCTACAATCTTTTGAAGATATTCTATAGCGACTTCCCACTTTCCTTGGTATTGGAAGGCTTCTGCTTTTTTGTAGAGTATGTTGTCCATTAGTTGATGGTTAGGAAAATTTCTACTTATAGAGTCATAGATTAGAAAAGCAGCATCATATTGATGTTGTTCTACTAGTAAATCTGCTTTTGCAAATTGTCGCATAGCTACGTAATTAGAATCCAAACCTAGGTTTTCAGTTATGAATATAGATAAATTCATAGCATCATTGGCAATTAATTTAGTAGTGGCTTCTTTGAGGATATCCAATTGAGATTGTGCAAACTTAAAGTCACCATCATAATAGAAAATGCGTGCATTCTTAAATTTAGCTTCTTCTCCAATTGGTTCATATTTAAAAGCTTTTTCTACCTGCATATATAGGAGAGACGCATCCCATATCTCATTATTAAGAAGGAGAATATCCGCTAATAATATCTTTAGTTTAGCTTCTTCTAAATCATTATATTTTGGATAGGTAAGAGCTTCGTTTAATAAGCGGATAGCTTCATTTGCTTGATTTCCATAATATGCCTCGATATAGGCTAATTCTTGAACAATAGGTAGTGCTTTTCCATTTTTAGGAATACGATTGAGAACAGCTTTATATTCATTGATAGTTTGATCGATATCCTCTTGAGAATAATTGCGTACAATGGTGATTTCCTTAAAACGTGTATTTAGCAGAAGCTGTTCAGCTGTATAATAATATGGTTTACTTTCCCCTAAGTCTAAAATATAGCGATATGCCTTCCGTGCAGTAGAAAAATCATTGTTTTGTAGGGCTTGATTAGCTAAGGCATAAACTTCTCTACCGTCATTAGAAGTTCGCTTGTCAAGGGCTTTAGCTTGAACAAGTGCTGCTGAGAAGTTTTTTTGTTGTACAAAAGACCAAATAAGTAGATTAGCATATACTTCATCACTAGGATTTTTCTGAATTTTGAGTAGTACTTCTTGTTCAAATATCTTGAAACGCTCATTATTCGCATCTTGAAAATCAATCATTTGAGGGAGGATTATTTTCAATGAAGAAAGCATAGATGGATTATAATCTAGTAAAGTGATATATTCTTTGATCATTTTATCAGTTTGACCGAGAGCACCATATACTTCAGCAAATTGAACATTGAGGGGGTAATTACCCTTTAATAAAGAACGACCTTTCTCTAATGCTTCGAGTGCCAACTGATTTTTATTGGCCTTTGTAAATTCACGTTGCAGGGTGATAATTAAAGATGCATTTGTGGGTAGATTGCTGATAAGACCTTTGTATATCTTTTCAGCCTTTGATACATCTCCCATGCGTTCGTATTCTTTACCTAATTGAATAGGGTATTCATAGTTATTTGGATAAATATCAATTTGCTTAGAAATCAATTTTATAATTTCTTTATCGTTTTGAGTTTCACGTAAACAAGATAAATAACGGGAATAGTTGGTTGGCGAGGGGTTTTTAGGGTATATTTTTTGGAAATAAGGAATGGCTTTTTCGCAATCTCCTTGATTAAAATAGTAATTAGCTAGTTGCTCATCGGTACTTTGACCCAGTGAAAGAGTATAACAACAAAGGATAATTGATATGGTTAAAAAGTATTTCATTATTCTTTTATTTCCCAAGTTGTATTGAATTCTTCCATAATAGGTTGAAGTGAATCATAGAGGAGTATATATTTTTGATTGATAGAGGTGTAGTACTCTAATACGGTCTCAATCTCTTTTACTTTGTTTCTTTCAAATTCTAAAAACTCTTCATATTTATCTCTTTCATTTATACCATTTTGTATATCATGTTTTAAATCTTCTAGTTTCTCTTTTACTTCAGGAATGGCTACCTTAACTTTTGCTAAGTTTCCTGAGTTGATGGAGATAGTTGTGGGTATGTCTTTATAGGTGTCATATTGACTGGCTAAGACATAAGAAATGGTATCCATATTCTCATGACTTTTTATGTGTGATAAAGTAAGATGAATTTTTTCTAGCATTTGGTCAATTTGAGATTTATCAAAATTTTCTGAAATTTCCTGTAGGCTATCCAAAGAATGCACCATTTTCTCAATTTCTATTATATATGTTTCTTTGACTTTGTCTTTACATGAAATGAGAGAAAAAGCTAAAAAGAAGAAAAAAAACCATTTTGATTGCATATACCGAAATTTACTCATGTCAAAAATAAACAAAAAGTTAAAACGAATCGTGAATATAATTCGTATGTTATAAAATCGAGAGTGGACTTATTTGTAAATGCTCAAGTTTTTTCCCTGTAAGTAATTTAATTCCCTGCACTTGAAACCCCAGGCGAATATATAATTTTTTAGCCTGTGGATTTTCTTCTTCAACTAATAGTCCGAGTGTTTTATTCTGTTTATAAACATATTCATCTATCAAGAATTGAAGTAATTTTGTTCCTATCCCTTTTCCTTGGTAGTTAGTTGAAACTCCGATAGAATCTATATAAATTTCTCCTTCATCTGTTTCGTCTTCTGGACTAAATTCTTTATGAAATTGAAGCATAATCTTTTGTGCAACAGGTTCCCTTAATTCTGTTAGCATATTGCCATCATATGCACATGCAGCAGCAATAATCAATTGATTATCTTCAACCACCCAACAATTTTCATAGGAATATTGGTTTCGTTCTTCACTCACCAATTCTGTAAGAAAAGAGAGTGCTTTTTCAGCGTTAACCTCACCTATAAAATCGTACAAGATTCCCTCCATAGCAGATAGCAAGAGAGGAGCAATAGAGTATGCTTCGTCGTGTTTAGCTTTTCGAATAATCATAGAGACATAGTTTACTTAGAATACAGTAAACCAAAGAATCAAAATTATAGGTTACAGTTTTCAATGATGGATCTCAGAAGCAATCGGCCATCTGTATTTCCTAATATGCCTTCAGAGGCTCTTTCAGGATGAGGCATCATTCCCATAACGTTTCCTCTTTCATTGCTTATTCCTGCAATATTTAGAAGAGAGCCATTTGGATTGGAAGTTTCATCAACTAAACCTTCTTCTGTAACATAGTTAAAAAGAATTTGATCTTTATCTTGTAGTTTCTTAATCGTATCATTAGATGCATAGAATCTCCCTTCTCCGTGTGCGATTGGAACTTTATACGCCTTATTTCTATCTAGTCCTTTGGTAATCGCACTACTTTTACTTACAGGTTTAAGATATATATTTTTACAAACAAATTTTTGTACATCATTATGAAGTAAGGCTCCCTCTAATAAACGGGCTTCTGTCAATACTTGAAATCCGTTGCAAATACCAAGTACATATCCACCTTTTTCGGCATGCTTATAGATTTCAGCCATGATAGGGGAGAAACGAGCAATAGCTCCAGAACGTAGGTAGTCACCGTAAGAGAACCCACCCGGAAGCACAATAAAATCACATCCTTTTAAATCGGAATCTTTGTGCCAAAGATGTTCAACCTTTTGGTTAAGTACGTTCTTTAGTACGTGAATTGTATCTCCATCGCAATTAGATCCAGGGAAAGTAACTACTCCAAATTTCATAATCTTCTTTTATTGATTTTCAGCTTACAAAATTACGATATAATTCCGAATGAAAGAAGTTAAACGAAGAATTTAATAACATTTATCGCTAGCAAGCAATAGAATAAGATGTAGGACACCCATTTTATCCTCAAATCCAAAAAAGCGTATGATAAGATGAATGGAAGAACAGTCACACTAATTGTGATATAGAAATAAGAATCAGAAACTCCCAAGATAAAAATACACGTAAAGATAGTTAGAAAAAAAGCGATTAATGTGATAGAATTCATCTTACGGAAGTGAATGGAACTCTTAAATCTCCTTTCCAAGATTTTTTTGTGTGCAATAATAATCAGGATACCTACTACAACGATAGTGACAATAAGGATGCCTATATTGACATTAGAGTAGTGCAACTGACTTCTAAATAAGATGAGATTTTGTAGAAAATCCATATTTACTAGAGGTATCCATAAGAATGGGATAATAAATCCAATGGATGGTAGAAGATGTTCTCGAAGCGAAAAAGGACGAATTATAATTAATGCGATATGAATTAGGATAAGAAAAATACTAAAGACAGGTAAGAAGGAGGCAGATATGCCAAGAAAGAATCCTGCCAAGAAAGAACTGTTTCGAGCATCATCATTTTGTTTAATTTTAAATATGTGATAGAGATATATAATGAAGAAAAGATGAGAAATTAAATCTTCACTTAATTGGAGACTTATAGGGAAAAGAAAGAGCAAAGAAATATAAAGAATACTTGGAATGAATGTGAGTCTGTCATAAAACTCAATGGAATTAAATATATAATTTAATAAGAAGGCATTTCCACAAATAAGAAAGAAAGCAATGATTTTAGAATAAAGCATAGGGATTGCATAAAAATCAATATTCCACAAATTATCAGAGCCTTCCATAAGGTTTGAGAAATTAGGAAAATAAAAACCCAGCACTAAATGCACTAATACCAATACTGGAATTAAGGTAAGTACGAGCGGATTATTACTTGCAAATTGCTTTATCATGAAATTTGTTTATAACGAAACAAAGTTATTCAAATGTCTAATAAAACTTCATCTTTTTGTTGCTAGTTTTAAAAAAAGATTATATTTGTAGGCAAAATATTTTGTTATGAATTATACAGATGTAGTTTACGCGATTGGAGATGGTCTTCTTTGGACATGTGATATTATATTTGATCACGTTGGAAATATTTTCAATATAACTGCTTTATTAGTAGGTTTTGTTGGAGCTTTCTATTGGTTGCGTCTTCAAGCAAAATACCAAAAAGAAGATAAGGCAAAAGGGGTTAGATATTAATCTGATTTCAAACGAGCTTTCTAAATAGATTGTATTATCTATTTTTTTGATATGTAAGGGTTAGATATTTCTAACCCTTAATTTTTTGTATTACACTTGATACACTTATCTGTGTGATATCTTCTAATTTTGGATTTGTTGTATTGCCTATCGTTAGTGCAAGAGCCTTCTCTCCAATAGGTGCCCATCTTCCAGGATGCATAGGAGAAAGATCTGTATATAACCCTATGGCTTGTATCCCTAAAATAGCAGCTATGTGAAGAGGTCCAGTGCTACATGCTACTAACGCATCACATTGAGAAATAAAAGTGATGAATTCTTTTAAGGTACTCTTTCCAGAGATGTCAATAATATGTGCATGTTGAGGCAGCTTATCTCTAAATTGTAATCCTTCATTTTCTGTTCCTGAGAAGCATACTACATATCCTTCTTGTACTAACTCTTCGGCTAAAGTTATGTAGTTTTCGATAGGCCACTCTACGGCAGACCCTTGAGATTTTGGATGGAGAATGATCTTTTTATTTGGCAATTGAATTATTCCTTGTAAGAAATTAGATAGCGCTCCAATAGGTTTGAATTCTGTTAGATATTCTTGAATTTGATTTTTATTTGGCAAGTGTGTTAAGCCTAAAGGTCGTAACAACTCAAAATTGAGTTGAGCCTCATGTAAGGGAGAGTTCTTTCGGGTAAAGTGAATGTATATATTACAAGTTGCCCAATGGAAGAAGCGATGAGAAGTTCCAATTCGGTTTTTCACATTTGACTTTTTCATTAATTGAGCTATTTCTTTCTTGGGAAATACATGTATGCATGTATCAATCTGTTTGGCTTGGATAAATTGAATTTGTTCTTTTTCCGAAAGCAATTCTACTTCATTCCAATCAATAAATGAATCTATCGCAGAGAAACAGGCTATTATGGGCGCTGTGTATTTTCTTCCTAAAAAGATAATGTTTATCTGGGGATATTGTTCTTTGAGCCAACTACAAATCGGAAGAGTTAAGATAACATCGCCAATACTATCTGTCCTACTTATTAAGATAGTATGTGGATTATTTATTTTCTTCATGTTGTAATCGTCTTAATTCTTTGTATTTTAAAATGTTAGATTGCGCAGAAATCAATGCGATATGAAATCCTCCATTTCCATCTAAAATACCACCTTTAATAAAATACATTGTAATGAATCTTCCGATGGCGCTAATATATGGTTTGAGAAAACCTGCCTTCTTTCCGTTCTTCCACAATTTCTGAGCAGTCAACAAAGAATACTTATCTGCTCGTTCTCTGTGTTCTCTATGATTGTAATAGGAATAATGTAAGAGATGCCCAGGGAGTTCTTTGGCTGAGAAGTTAGTATCGAATTCAAGCTCTTCGTGAACAAATTCTCCAGTCCATTTGGTATGTGATTTTGGAAAGATACGAATCTTCTTATCTGGATACCAACTAGAATGTCTAATCCATTGCCCACAGTAATTAGTTAGGCGATTAAGCACATATATCCCTTCCAATCCCTTCTCAATTTCTTTTTGAATAGCCTTTTGTAATTCTAGATCTGGAGCTTCATCTGCATCAACTGATAAAATATATTCGTTTTGGGCAAGTTCTTGTAAATAGTTTTTAGCGTTGGAATATCCTTTCCATTCTCTTTGATGAATGCTAACGCCTTTTTCTTTACATATCTCAACGGTGTTATCTGTAGAGAATGCATCCAGCACGATAATTTCGTCTGAAAAGGAGCGTAAACTATCAATACATCTTGCGATGTTGCGTTCCTCATTGAGAGTGATAATTACAGAAGATAATTTATGTTCCATGGATGGTAAATATACTTTTATTTTTAACCTAAAATGCCACTCCTATCGGAATGGCATTTAATTTTTTCTCAATTTGCAAGCTGAGAGGATATAATTTATATTTATTCTACTTCTTTGATATAAATGCTAGAGAAATCTAAGGTCTCAATTTCATTTGTTACAAATTTTCTAACTCTTAGATTAACCATAGTAATATAATCTTTTATTAAGATAGGCATTACAACGGCATCGTCAATAATAATTTGGTCGCATTTAACAAATAATTTCATTCTTTCTTCACGATTAGGCTCTTGTAAAGCTTCTTCATAATACTTATCAAATGTCTCATTCTTATATTTGAATGGATTAATAGTAGTATTGTGCTCAGAAATATTCTTGCTATAGAATAAGCTTAGGAAGTTGGATGGACTTGGATAGTCAGCTATCCAGCCTGCTCTCCAGAAAATAGCTGTTCCTTCTGCGATTGCTTTTTCTCTATCGTCTATAGAAACAAGTTTAATATCAATATTAACATTTAAGTTTTCTTTTAAAGATTTCTTTACTGCATTTGCCAACTTATCTTCAGCAGAACCTTCCAAAGCATTTACATAAAGCGTGATAGTAGGGAAGCCTCTTCCATCAGGATATCCTGCTTCACTCATTAATTGTTTTGCTTTTGCAATATTGAAATCAAAACCTTTTACGTTTTCATACGGATAACCTTCAATTTTAGGAACAAAACCATTTGTAATTGGCCATCCTTCACCTTCTAACCATGATTCAATAATGGTTTGTCGGTCAATAGCGTAGTTAAATGCTTTTCTAACTCTTATGTCAGAAAATTCTTTACTCTCATTGGCAAAACCATAATAGGTCAAACTCATACTAGTTTTAGAATCTACAATATGTTTTACATTTTTGCCGTCTTTAGCTTCTGTAAGAGAGCCTAAGACATTCTTTACTTCCTCAACTGGAATATCTAGCACTAAATCAATCTTCTCAGCTCTGAATGAAAGTAATTCGTCTGTCTTATTTTGGCTATAGGTCATAACAATATTATCTAGGAATGGAAGTGGATTACCAAATTCATCCTTTTTGTAATAGTGATTATTTTTAACCAAAACAATCTGAGTGTCATCCATCTTATCTAGTTTGAAAGCTCCTGTTCCTACAGGATGAATGCGAATCTGGTCACCGTATTTATCTACAGCTTCTTTAGGGAATACAGAGAGCCCTACATGGGACAATACTTTTCCAAAACCAGAGAATGCACTCTCTAATTGAATAACTAAGGTGTAATCGTCTTTTACAACAATTCCCTCTACATTCTTACTCTTGCCATCGTAGAACTCTTTAGCTCCTTTTATCTTATCTATCAATAAATGTGACATTTGGTTCATAGGATTGTTAGAGCAAGCAAATTCTAAAGAATATTTAAAGTCAGAAGCTGTTACTTTACGACCTTTTCCATTTGTGAAACAAGCATCATCTTGAAAGAATACATCATCACGAAGAATAAATGTAAACTCGGTAGCATTGTCATTTATACTATATTCCTTTGCAATAGAAGGAACCAAATCTGTACTAGCTGGATCAATCTTTAATAATCCTTCAAATATTTGAGATGCAACTCGGTTTGCATAAATATTTGTCGTTTCTAAAGGGAAAAGATTTGTTACTTTCTCACTCGACATAAAACGGAAAGTTCCTCCGTATCGAACTCCTCCTTTAGCTTTTACAATGTTTTTATCGCCAGTTGTATCACAACTAAGAAGAAGCAATGCTGTTAGTGTAAATAGTATAATCTTACGTGTCATTTTGAAGTATTTATACGTTGTATAGTTATATAAGATTTCAAATATATAAAAGTTTGAATAAAATGAATCATTTTTAGTAGATAAAATTGAAATAAATTTATACTACGATACTAAATTGAAATATTTTATTGAAAATATTCGTGAAAAGTTTGGTAAGAATGCTCTAATTCATTTACAATTTTCTGAGCATCTTCTATGTTTTCAGCCTCACCCAAAGCTTTTGTTAAGTCTAAATGCGGATGTAACCACTTATGTAATTCATCGTGACTCTCACCTTCCATAGTACAACTTTTGATTAAATGATTATTTGCCTCTTTCACGTTATTGGCTAAACTTTTATAATCTTCATCTTTTTCTTGAAGATACGCATTTACCAATTTTTCTCCTTCTTCAATAAAAGGTTTCATTTCTTCATTGATAGTCCATTTTTGACCATCAATTAACTGAATTGCTTCAATATTGTGCTCTTCATGCTCATGATGTTCAGTTGCTTCAACTTCATGATGTTCTTCCTGTGGGGCGTCAGTATGGTTACAAGCAATGAGCAAGCAACTAGCTATCCCGGCAATTAAAATCTGTTTTTTCATAAAATCTTATTTTGTATTAAGACAAAGATATCCAAAATAGAGAGAATATAGTTGTTTGGAGAACTTAATTTAAGATTTTGCGTATATCATGATATATTGTTAATTATTTTGGGTAATGATCGAAATTAATCTAAAAGGAAAACATGCTATTGTGTGTGGTAGTACACAGGGTATTGGTAAACAAGTTGCTATGACACTTTCTTCATTGGGAGCCTCCATTACTTTGATTGCACGAAACGAAGAAAAGCTAAAGCAGGTATTAAAAGAATTGACTCCTAATGCGAAAAATGATTATATCGTTGCCGATTTTTCTAAGCCACTTGAATTAGAGAAAAAAATACAGCATTGGGCTGAAAAGAAAAAGGCGCACATTTTAGTTAATAATACAGGTGGACCTACAGGTGGGCCTATTCGTAATGCGAAAGCAATGGAATTTATAGATGCCTTCAATCAACATTTGATTTGTAATCATGTTTTGGTTCAAACACTTTACCCCATTATGCGAGAAGAAGGATATGGCAGGATTATTAACATTGTCTCAACCAGTGTAAAACAACCTTTGAATGGGTTGGGTGTTTCTAATACGATACGTGGTGCTGTTGCCAATTGGAGTAAAACGTTAGCGAATGAATTAGGTCAATTTAATATTACAGTAAATAATATCTTACCTGGCCCGACAAACACATCTCGTATTCAATCAATAGCAGAGAGTGAGACAGCAAAATCTTCTGGATTAGATTATCAAGAAATCGTAGATAGCATGGCTGCTTCTGTGCCAATGAAACGAATAGCAGAACCTCAAGAGATTGCAAATGCAGTTGCCTTTTTGGCAACTCCCGCAGCGAGTTATATCAATGGAATTAATTTACCTGTAGATGGTGGTAGAACAAAGTCACTCTAGTTGTCCTTTACTATCATTACTGAAACTTTCACCCTGTGTCGAACCGCATCAACGGTTGTTCCAAACAACCAATCTTTGATTCCTGTGTGTCCATGCGCACCTAAAATTAATAAATCTACATCACTGTTGTTTACAATTTCTGGAATACTGTTCTTTGGAATACCAAACCCAAGCTTGGTTTCTATCGTATAACCTTGACTTTGAAGTTGTGCTTGGTAGTTCTGCAAATACTGCTGGTCACTATTTGTCTCAAAATCTTGCGTTTCTTTTCCATATATCTTAGCCCCAACGGTTTCTACCACATGGATTAGGGTATATTTGGCAGTATTTCCTCCTAATTGTAAAGCAGTAGAAATACTTCTCTTATCTGATTCAGAAAAATCTACAGCTATTGCAATGTGCTGATATTGTCTACTTTGTTGTAACTTACCCATATCCACATTAGTGATGTGAGGAACCATATTTTTCTTCTTGAAAGAACGTTTTGCAATAAACGGTTCACACGTAATATAAATGAGTAGAAGAAGCAGAGATATTGCAAAAGGAACAACAAATATCCAAATGAATAGAGGTTGCTCAACCGATTCAAGCCATCGATTGATTTCATTGTATGCTAATCCAATGTTAAATCCAACTATGATAAGTGTTATGAACCAAGAAGCAATCTTGAGAGTTGTTTTAATATGGAATCCTTTCATCAACTCTTTGGAACTCACAAAGTGAATCAATGGTATGATGGCAAACCCAAGTTGAAGACTTAATACGACTTGACTCAATACTAATAATTTTCCCGTGGAACTTTCACCAAAATAGAGTATTGCAACAATAGCTGGTACAATAGCTAATAACCGAGTGATGAGTCTGCGCACCCACGGTTGGATACGTAAATTGAGGTGACCTTCCATTACAATTTGACCAGCTAATGTACCTGTAATAGTAGAACTTTGCCCTGCAGCAATTAAGGCTAGAGCAAATAACATCGGAGCCCACTTTGTACCCAAAAGAGGTTCTAACATCTGATGCGCATCTTGTATTTCGGCCACATGAATTCCATTGGAATAGAACGTAGAAGCAGCCAATATAAGAATAGCTGCATTAACAAAGAACGCCATATTCAAAGCAATAGCAGAATCTATGAAATTAAATCGCAACGCCTCTTTAATCCCTTTCGTAGTACGTTCTATTTTACGTGATTGCACCAATGAAGAATGTAGATATAAATTGTGAGGCATTACTGTTGCGCCAATTATCCCAATAGCAATATAAAGCGCAGTACTGTTTGGTATAGAAGGAATAAACCCTTCTATTACTCCATGCATATCTGGCTCTGCAATAAACATTTGAATAAAAAATGAAATACCTATTATGATAATTAGCATCAGAATGAAAGCTTCCATCTTACGTATGCCTTTATGCAATAAAAAGAGTAAGATAAAGCTATCCAAAGCGGTAATAGCAACTCCCCAGATCATTGGTAGTCCAAAAAGCAGATTTAACCCAATAGCCATTCCAATAACTTCTGCTAAATCACATGCTACAATGGCTATCTCGGCTAAAATATAGAGTGAAAAATTAACAATTGGGTTATAGGTGTGACGTGAGGCCTGAGCTAAGTCTAGCCCACGAACAATACCTAAACGGGTGCTCAGGGTTTGTAATAGCAGTGCCATAATATTGGACATCAGAATAACCCAAATCAAGGTATAGCCAAATTGACTTCCTGCTTCAATTCCTGTTGCCCAATTCCCTGGATCCATATAACCGACACTCACAAGATACGCTGGACCTAAGAAAGCCAACAAACGTTTCCACCCTGATTTCTTCAGAGATGGGTCAACGGATTCGTGTACCTCTTCAAGCGATTTATGATTATTATTTAGTTTCAAGTATTTTGTTTTTACAAAAGTAGTGGAAAATAGGTATAATCTCATAATTTCTTGATTATATCTGGCACATTTTCTGTTTACATTTAAAAAGATTATTATTTTTGAACTTCAGAAAAATTACATGCAAAAATTAGTATACCTCACCTGTTTATTTATCACCTTAGCCACCACATTTTATACTCAAGCACAAGCTGATAATTGGAATTTATTTATCAAAAATGATATTGATGAATGGCTTCCTTTCCGTATTTCTTTTAAAGATGTTCAAGGAGAAAAATATTTGAATATTAAAAATGCTGAAGAAGTTATTCAGTTGAAGCCTAGTCGAACAGTGAATGATACCACATTCTATCATTTCATTGATTATAATGCTGAAATTTGTTTTACACCAAGCGAAGAGAATATACTGACAGGATATTGGGTGAATTTTGAGAAGGAGCCAGTAGCTAAAAGACCAATCCGAGCAGAATTAATAAAAGGGAATATAGAGTCAACTTCTAAGGAGACAATGAAGCTGGATGGGCGTTGGAAGACAGACGTAATATTGCCTGATAGAAGCTACGATGCTGAATTAGTATTTACATACCAACAAGGAGATGTAATTTATGGAACAATCCGAACTAATGCTGGTGATTATCGATTTCTAGAAGGAAAGGTGGAAAGAAATAACTTTTACCTGAGTAATTTTATGGGAAATTCTATCTTCCAAATTACAGGAGAGTGGAGAAATGATACAATTTTTGGAGTAATGCATACTGTCTTTAGAAGTAATATCCATACGATTTCCGTGCAAGACGCTGATTTCGCATTAAAAGATCCACTTACTGCAACTAAAATCATAAATGATAAGCCTTTTAATCTTGACTTAAAAGATGAAAATGGGAAGCAACATATATTTAATGACTTAATCAAAGACAAGGTGGCTATTGTTACCATCTTTGGTACTTGGTGCCCTAACTGTATCGATGAGCTTAATTACTTCAAAGAATTGCAGCAAAAATTCCCTGATCTTGCTATCGTGACTGTTGCATTTGAAACTTCCTCCAGTGAAGAAGTGAGAAAACAACGTGTAAAAGGATTTAAACAGCGCAGAAATGTGGATATGCTAATCTTAGTTGCGGGGACACCTGTTCCAGAAAGTGTATTTTCCTATTTTCCTATGATAGATAGTTTCTCCTCTTACCCAACTTCTTTCTTACTTGATAAAAATGGAAAGATTGTTTCTACTCATACAGGATTTGATGGACCAGCAACTGGATCTCTATTTGATGAATATAAAGAACATCTGGAAGGACAGATAAGAGAGTTAATGAAGTGATAGATATTTATCTAATCACAATTTCCATCCATATCACATGAATCACCCTGATTTAGAATTTCGATATTATTCTCTTGAGCAAATTCATGGTAACTTTTTTCTAAAGCCCTTGTGAATGTTTCTACTGGTTGGGCTCCTGAAATAGCATATTTATTATTAAACACAAAAAAAGGCACACCTGATATACGCAATTGCTGTGAACGAACGATGTCTTGTTTAACCTCTTGTGTATAAATGTCCGAAGTAAAAATTGCTTCAATTTCAGCTACATCTATACCGATTTCTTTTCCAATTTTTAGTAAAGATTGGTTGTCATCAATGTTTACACCATCAGTGAAATGCGCTTTGAATAATGCTTCTTCGGCTTCATTGGCCTTATTATGCTTTTGAGCCAACTTGATCAGACGATGTGCTTTAAATGAATTAGCAACGACAGCTTTATCGAAGTTAAAAACTAAACCCAACTCTTTCCCCATCTCTACCGGATGATGCATCATTTGTTGTGCTTGTTCTTTACTAATCCCTTTATTTTGAACAAAATAATCCAAGGTGTTGATGTTTTCATCTGTCTCTATCGTTGGGTCTAATTCATAACTATGCCATACCACTTCTAGCTTATCACCATCTTTAAATTGTGATAATGCCTGCTCTAAATTATGTTTTCCTATGTAGCAAAATGGACAACGGATATCTGACCAAATATCTATCTTCATACGTTTACTTTTTTGTGTAACAAGTATATGTCTTTTTTGTTTCTATTCTAAATATCCAAACTTCCCCATATTGAAATCTTCAAATGCTTCAATCAATTCTTCACGGGTATTCATCACGAAAGGACCGTGTGCTGCAATAGGCTCTCTAATAGGCTCACCACTTAAGACAAGTACAATCGCATTTTCATTGGCCTCAATAGTAAAATCTTCTCCTTTATTGTCGAATAGTACCAAATGGTCTTGCGGAATTTCTTGGTCATTCATTTTTACAGTCCCCTCAATAACAATAGCAAAAGTGGTATAGTTAAATGGGAATGTAAATGTTGCTTTTCCTCCTTTATTTAACTTTGCATTCATCATGTGAACAGGAGTGAAAGTAGAAGCAGGTCCTTTTGTATCTAAATATTCCCCTGCAATTACTTCGATATATCCAGCATCATCTTTTAGTATATGCTTTCCCATTTTATCGTTGGAGATTGCCTGATATTTAGGAGCACTTCTTTTATCTTTTGCTGGTAGATTTACCCAAAGTTGCACCATTTGGAAGTCACCCCCTTGTCTGCTGAAATTTTCTTCATGAAATTCTTTGTGCAAAACTCCATTTGCAGCCGTCATCCATTGTACATCACCTTGGTGAATAACACCACCACCTCCGCTGCTATCATGATGAGCTACGCTGCCGTGATAAGCAATCGTTACTGTCTCAAATCCTTTGTGTGGATGTACACCTACACCTCTCGGTGTATCTGTTGGGGACATGTAGAATTTAGAATTATAATCCAATACAAGAAATGGATCCATTCTGTTAAAATTTAATTTTGGAACACCTGGAATAAATCCATGTACTCTAAATCCATCACCTACCATGTGGGGAGTTGGGGGGGCTATAATTGCTTCAATGTTTCTAAAATTCATAACTCATTGTTTTTATTGATACAAAGATACTAAGGAAGTTAGGAGGGGGCATTGATGTATGATAAGAAGTGTGAGGGAATAGTATATTTCAAAATATAGCTGGAGATGAAGAGAGAAAAAATGGAACTTATTTTATCTTTGTATTTCTTACAATTACTCCTCGTATGAATAAAATAGAACTCATTTTTGCTACACATAATAACAATAAGGCCCAGGAAATTCAGAATCTGTTTCCTGATTTTGTAGTAGTTAAAACATTGGGTGATATTGGATGTCATGAGGAGATTCCAGAAACCCAAAAAACCATAGAAGGAAATGCTCTTCAAAAAGCAAAATACGTGTTTGAGAACTACAACTATAATTGTTTTGCAGATGATACGGGACTAGAAATAGATGCTTTGGACGGTGAACCTGGTGTGTATAGCGCACGTTATGCTGGACCCCAAAAGAACAGTGATGATAATATGGATCTGGTGCTGCAAAAATTAACAACTGAAAACAATAGAAAGGCACATTTTAAAACAGTGATTGCTTTGGTAATTGATGGTGAACAACATTTGTTTGAAGGCATTGTTGAAGGAGCTATCCGAACTGAAAAAACGGGTACTGAAGGTTTTGGATATGACCCGATCTTTGAACCTGAAAACAAAGGAAAAACTTTTGCGGAAATGTCATTGGATGAAAAGAACTCCTGTAGTCATCGAAGTAGAGCAATTGAAAAATTAGTTGCATATTTGAGAGAATTAAATAGAACAAATGAGTAAAGTTAAGTCAGCCTATTTTTGCCAAAACTGCGGTTATGAAGCGCCCAAATGGTTAGGACGTTGCCCATCTTGTAGCGAGTGGAATACCTTTGTAGAGGAAGTGGTAAGTAAAGGGAAAAAGGAGGTTACAGCCTTCTCAAAATTCTCTAAGCGACAAGCTCAACCTCATGCCATCCATGAAATTGAAGATGCACCACAGCAAAGAGCGAATATGGTGGATGGAGAAATTAATCGTGTATTGGGTGGTGGTTTGGTGCCTGGTTCTTTGGTGCTATTTGGTGGTGAGCCTGGTATTGGAAAATCTACCTTGATGCTCCAAATGGCAATGCAGGAAAAAAATTGTAAGATTTTATACGTGTCGGGAGAAGAAAGCGAACAACAAATTAAAATGCGGGCAGAGCGCATTGGGGACTTAAACCCGAATTGTTACTTATTAACTGAGACTCAACTGGAAAGTATCTTTTCCCATGCAGAAAGCCTTCAGCCAGATATGGTAATTATTGATTCTATCCAAACAATACACAGTGAGAACATTGAAAGTTCTCCTGGAAGTATTTCTCAAATCAGAGAATGTACCGCAGAATTATTGCGTTTTGCGAAACAAACTGATACGCCTGTATTTCTGATTGGACATATTACCAAAGAAGGTTCGCTTGCTGGACCAAAGGTTTTGGAACACATGGTGGATACTGTTTTGCAATTTGAAGGCGACCGTAATCATGTATATCGTTTATTGCGAAGCATTAAAAACCGTTTTGGCTCTACCAATGAATTGGGTATTTATGAAATGTTAGGAGATGGTTTACGTCAAGTAGAAAACCCGTCCGAGATCTTAATTTCAAGTCATCAGGATAAACTTTCGGGAGTCGCCATTGCAGCCACTTTAGAAGGTTTACGACCTATGTTAATTGAAGTGCAGGCTTTAGTGAGCACTGCGGCCTACGGAACTCCACAGCGAAGCGCTACCGGTTTTGATTTGCGGAGATTAAATATGTTGCTTGCTGTGATGGAAAAACGATGTGGTTTTAAATTAGGTGCAAAAGATGTATTCCTAAATATTGCAGGTGGAATCAAGGTAAATGACCCGGCTATTGATTTAGCGGTGGTGGCTGCCATCTTATCTTCTAATGTGGACGTAGCTATCGAAAAGAACATTTGTCTTTCTGCAGAAGTTGGTTTATCTGGAGAAATTAGAGCAGTGAATCGTATCAACCAACGTATTTCAGAAGCTGAGAAATTAGGCTTTAAAAAGATAATTGTAGCCAAAGACAATAAAGGAATAGACGCACAAAAATCTAAAATCGAAATTGTGCAATGCTCTCGTATTGAGGAGGTGTTGAAAGAACTATTCGCTTAAGAATCTTTCAAAATAACTGAAAGTAATCTTACTCTATCACCAACTTCTTTGTCTGATTCATTTCAGGGATACGCACTAAATAAATACCCTTAGAAAGCGTGCTTACATCTATACTTGTTCCATAGTTATCCGTATGTATTTCTTTCTGAAGCAACAATTGTCCATCCAAACTAATGATTTGTACATTTCCTTTGATAGGATGATTCCAAGCTATATTTACAATACCTTGAGTTGGGTTAGGATAAAGCTTCAGTTCATAGCTAAGTTCTTTCTCCTTTGGGACATCTAGGTAATAAGAATCATTGAGTTGAGGTAAGGAGATGTAACTCGGGAAGTCGTCATTAAATTCATAAGTAATGGTAGCATTTTGTGGTGTATATGTATGTCCTTGATACATGTATGTTTTACTTTCTCCCGGATTCCATCTAAAGAACTCATTATCTTCATTTGGAAGATGTGGATTACTTTGGTATTTAGGATAATTGGAGCTACTCAAAAGAAATTTAATCTGATGATTTTTCCCAAAAGTATGCCCCAATGGAAGAAGGTCAAATTGGAAATAATAATAGGTATTATTGTCGATATTGGTCAGTAGAATAGTTTCGTTCGTGTCTCTATCAAAGATAGATTTAGCATATTCTCTAGCTCTTGCATTTACCACTCCTTCAGTGATAAGCATTTCTCTTCCATCTGGATAAACATCTACTACTCTGACCATGACATCAAAATCAGTTTTGGCAGTAGGGTATCCTGTTGTATGTCCTTTTGCATAAATTCCTGCTTTTGGGAAACCAACAAAAGTTAAGGTGTCTGTTAAAGGTGCAGAAGTGAATTGCAGTACATCTGAGCGGTTCATGGTAAGATTTATATAATTTGGATTAGCTAAATCCATAGAACCTTGTGATTTTTGTGTATTGTCAGGAGTTTTTGGAATCATATTATTTCCCCCAATGGTAACTACAGGGTTATTTGGGTTGGCAACGTAACTCAAAACACCTTCATTTTGTGTGGGTATATTTCCATCGGTAGTTTTGTTTTGATGTAGATAAAATATCTTTTCTGTAATTCCTTTTTTAAATGGTAGAGAATCTGCACCCATCCAATAATTACCAACTCCTAGATTATCGTTATCATTTGTTGGTCCTGAGATATACATACGGATATCTTTTTTATTATCAAGAGCATTTACATCTGTTGCCCCCAGCGCTTGTGGTAAATAAAAAAGAGGATCGTCATTGACAGGGATAGCATAGGTAAGAGAGCTTATATTCCCTCCATTATCTTTTAGTTGAAATGGGACATTGGGTAGTGCTGCTTTTCCCCCTAGATAATTGAGGAATTTATAATAAGGAATAATATAATTTTGAGAAGGGATGCGTATGGTATTTGTCCCTAGGGTTTGCCAATCATTAGATTCAGGAATGATAAAATAAGGTTCTCCCCCAAGGTATTTCTTATACCAGCTCATCAATTCTGAATTATAGATATTATAAGCTAAGGAAGTGTCAGTAGTAAGATCTAAATCACCCTCTAAATCAAAATTTAGTGTTTCGAAAACATTATCAGGATAAACCATGTCACCCACTTTGTTGCTACCTATGGTTTGATGCGTCCAGGGACCAATTATCAACTTCTGAGTTGATGTTGGGTTTTGTTCTTTGATTTTACGGAATGTTTCAATTTGTCCATTGATGAAAATATCCCACCATCCTGTAAGATGATATCCGGGCATGTTTAGATTTTTATAACGGGAGGTAGTTCCATTGGCCTGAGAATATCCAGCATTATCTATAGGAGCCATGGATGCATCTAAGTCGATACGATGAATAGAGGTTGGATGAGAACCCGAAGGAGATCCATTCAATTCATCGGCTACGAACCAATCAATTAAATCATTGGCAAGAGTCAAGTTATCTGTATAATTATAGTCAGAAGGACTGTGTATATTGTTGTAAATATTTCCACCATCAACAACATTTGAATCATTGTGAACGCCATTTAAGATTTGTCCGGTAATCCAACCTGAAACCAAGGAGTTTCTAAAGACACCATTATGAAAAAGGGTAGTATTATAGTGTTCATTAGTGGCAACAATAGGTAGATAACATTTAATAGGATTATCTTTAGTAAAGGGCATATCTGAAATACCTTGATATTGCGTATTTCCTAAAGCAGATGCCCCAAACATTCCTATTCTTCCATTAGAATAACTTATGGTATCATTTATTCCATCTTTATTAAAATCAAATATACGATACGCACTATCGGCTAAATAGTATATTGTTTCACTACCATCGTGATGGTGAAGGGCGTTGTTGTTGTCATTTAAAGTAGTAATATCCATGGGGATAGTATTATTCGGATGATAAGGAGCTTTTGGCCAAGAATCAGAGTACATAGGAAAATAAACACCTTCACTTTCATATCTACCTCTCATATCTTGGGTTGCATAAGCATATCCCATCATAGGGAATAAAGTACCTCCGGTCTCATCATCTTTTCCGTAAGGAGTTCGAGTTAAGATTATTGGTAATCGATAACTCTCCTTAGTAATATTGGTATTATCATAGATGATAAACTGCGTATTTTTGGGTATAATTTGGACAGTGTAATTAGTGCCGCCTATATTAATAGTTGTAACTACAGAATCCATAAAAATGGGTAGATAAATGTTAGTAGCTAATTTGGTTCCATCACTCATTGGGATAGAGATTACTTCTTTTTTGATGAGTTCGTCCATATTATCTATTTGTCCATTAGGAATAATCTGAGAGTTGGAAGAGAAAATTAAGCTTAGAAATAATAATATTGTACAGAGATGTTTCATGAAGTGAATGTTTTATCTGACTAAAGTATAAAAAAAATAGTATATATAAAAGACAAGAGAGAAAGCGGGCGCTCTCTCTCCTGTGCAACACTACTACTTATGAAACCTAACACTCATACCAAACGAAATTCAATTTTAGATATTGTGTAAAAGGCATAAAAAAGCCCCAACATAATGTTGAGGCTTTCCTATTAGAATAAATATTCTTATTTATTTACAATTAATTTATGAGTAACTGTATTGTTATCAGCATTTAATTTAATGAAGTAAACTCCGTTAGCAAAAGAAGAAGCATCAATAGTGATCTCATTCTTTCCTGCCATAGTTTTTCCATTATCAACTGTAGCAACAATATTTCCAGCTAAATCTGTAACTGTATAAGAAACATTAGCGCTTTCTTTTAAGTTAAAGCTAACTGTAGTTTCATTATTAGTTGGGTTAGGATAAACTCTTGATTGAATTGTATTGATTGTATTTTTTTCAACACTTAAAGTTGGATCAAAGTTTAATCTAATTACAGGGATTGAAGTAAATGTACCCCATTTGTATCCAACACCATCAGAGTAGTTTAACCAAGCTTGAGCTCCTAAATCATTTTCTCCAGCAGCAGCAAATTCAACGGTTTCAGCCCAAACTTCTAGGTAAGCAAGATAAGTCTTTCCAGCTTCTAGTGTGATTGGATTATCAAACACTAAAGTTTGAAATTGTTGAGCTTGACTTGTAGCTGTTACCTCAAAAGGAGCAGAAACCTCATCAATATATATCCAATAATCATCAATAGTTCCTGCATTAGGATTAATCTCTAAGATAGAAGCAGAAACTTGAGCTCCTACGGTAGTTCCGGTATATAATCTAAATGTAATACCAGTTAAATCTTGATCTGCGAATATATCATAAGATGTACCAATTCCCTTGATCGCAACTGGAACGCCACCCATTGATAATCCATTTCTAGGAAATTGTGAAAATGGTGACCCTGCATCAGCAGCATACAAATAATCAGTAACAGTAAACTTAACTGGTGTAAATGGACCATTATTGCTTAAATTATCGTCTACTTCAGTTAATGATAAGCTTGGAGTTACTTCGTAGTTACCTAAATCACTTGGAGTATAGGTAGCAACAACTGTATCTCTGTCTCCAGAGTTTAAAGAATATGCAGAAGAGGAAGCAGACTCATTTCCATTTGGAGCTGCTATACTTAAATCTAATTTAATACCATTTAGAGCATTCATACCTTGATTTTTTATACCAGCATTAAATGAGAAATCCATTTGAGTTGCTTGTGTTAACGGAATTTGAGAGTATTTATAAGCTTCAACATCCCAATTCTCATAAGTTTTTACTAAATCATTATCAGATTTCTTAACAATTTTAACATCGTCTATTCTCCATCCATAAGTTACCCAAACATTTGGATTGGTAGCTTGTGCAGGCACATCAGTCGTCCAGCGAAAACGAATTCTTACTGCAGAAGCATCTCCGCTAATAGCATTCTCAATGTCTGCTTCAACAAGATCTGGGTTAGGATATGCAGAACCTCCGGTACTAGTTAACATTCCTTTTCCTCCGTTATCATAAACAGATACCCAATTTGTACCATCTACGCTAACTTGAACTTCTTGTCTATCATAGAATTTAGCACCAAATTGTTCAAATTGTAGAACTACCTTTGGCACACCTCCTGATAAAGAAAATATGTCAATTGGATCACTAGTTAAAGTATAAACTACTCCTAACCATTGTGTACCTGGTGCTGGTGAAGGAACACCGTTGTTAACCATCGCGTATTTGTTTCCTGAGGTTGAAGTAATTCTTTTAACATTACCTGTCCATCCATGTCCATTGGCATCACTATCAATTACCCAACCGTAATTTGGAGTATTAGGAATTGGATCTGGAGAGCTGTTTGTAGCATCAATTGTCCAAGTAAAACCATTTAGTTTTGTTGCTACACCAGCATTAATAGTTACTGTAGAGTCAAAGTTTTCGTGGAAAATCGCTTCTCCTACCGCTTTATTTATGACTGGATTAGTAGCAGGCTTAACATACTCTGTTTGTAAATCTGTACGAATCAGTCTATTTTGTGCTATTACTAGGCTGGAAGACCCTAATAACAACATTCCAAAAAGTATTTTTTTATTCATTGTTTTATAATATTATAAAGTTTCTACAAATATAAAAACTTTTGGTTATTAACTATATACAACGCTATTTTTAACAAAAGAGTTGGAAAGTTCTCTATTATAAAAGATAAATCATTATATTACACCTTTTAAAAAAATAAAACGTGATTTGTGATGAATGTTAAGATTGTTTCTTTCCTTTTATTTACCATTATCTCATTGGGTAGTTTTGCTCAGAAAAAAAGTATAGATTATACGGTTTATGACTCGTGGAAAACACTATCTAGTCCTGAAATTTCTAGCAGTGGTAATTTTGTTTATTATCAGATAAAACCGTATAAAGGAGATGGTATATTGTTTCTCTATAACCATACAAAGGAGAAAATTAATCAATTTAGTAGAGGTGAAAAGGCGACTCTGAATCAATCAGAGAATCTATTGGCGTTTATGATAACTCCGGGTTATGACACTCTGCGCAACTTAGAATTAGCTAAAGTTAAGAAAGAAAAATGGGTAAAAGATTCGTTGGGCTTATACTGGATTAAAAAAGATACACTTACTAAAATTCCGAATGTTTTAACGTTTAGTATTCCCAAATTCGGAAATGTGATTGGATATACTGTGATAAAGGATTCATTAAAAGTAAATACTGCATCTAAGAAAATAAAAAAGACAAAAAAATCAGCAAAAGAGAAACCCGAAATTAAATCAGATGGAAACACATTATTTGTACTAAATCCTGAAAATCTAAAAGTAGTTTCTTTCTCTAATGTTAAAGATTTTAAATTTAACGATGACGGTAGTCTTCTTTTCTTCACTACACATGAGAAAACAAAAGATTCCACTATTTTGCGAGCCTATCTATATGATATAAAGCAGGATAAGAAAATTGTCTCTTACACCAGATATAGTGATATAGGACCATTTAAATTTACTGAAAAAGGCAATCAATTAGCTTTTATGGCATCTTTAGATACTGCCAAGCAAACAAGGTTGTATGCTATTTATTCATGGAAGATGGATGGAAATCAACCTACGATGTGGGTGAGTCCAACACGAGTCGATTTTCAAAATAATCTTACTCCTAGCCCAAATGGTAAGCTGGAATTCTCTCAAGATGGGAAGAAATTATTTTTTGGATTATATGAGAGACCCCAAAAAGAATTTAAAGATACCTTGTTAGACAGCGAAAAAGCGAAATTGGATGTTTGGCATTATCAAGATAAACGTAACCAACCTCAACAATTAAAAGAACTTAAAAAAGACCAAAAAAAGAGCTTCTTAACAGTCTTTCATATTGTAGATAATTCAATTGTACAATTAGAAAATGATACTTTAGCAGTTTCCCTACTAGATAAAGGGAACACGCGTATTGGATATGCTTCTTCTAATGCACAATATGAAGCTTCTTATAACTGGGTATATCCTTGGCCGGAAGATTCTTATTTTATAGATTTAGAATCAGGAAAAATACAGAAGATAAAAGATAAAATAGAGTATCCGTATGGAATATCACCTAAAGGAACCAGATATTTATATTATAAAGAGAACCAATATTATAGCATTGATTTAAAGTCACAAGAAGAAATTTGTATTACTTGTTCAGTAAAAGATGTTATCTGGTATTCGGATATAAATGGGCAGATTTATGATGCAGAACCTGAAGGAGTTGTTGGTTATACAAATGAAGATAAGCTACTCATAAACTCTCGCTATGATATTTGGGAATATGATTTTGAGCGTAACCAACTGCGATGTGTTACCCAACAAATTGGAGAGAAGAATACAATGGTTTTACGTATTCTTAATCTAGAAAAGGATAGTACTTTTATACATTTATCTAATACATTGGTAAAGGGAGTGAATCAAGAAACGTATGAAGAATCAATATATCGATTTAATTCGGAAAATATTCTTGACACAAACTCCATATATATGGTTGATAATAAGATGATTGCTTTTGCAAAATCAACTCTCTCAGATAAAATCATTTTTCGTCAAATGGATGTAAAAAATTATCCAGAAGTATATTATTCTAGTATGAATCTGCAAAAACCTCAAAAAATTTCTGAAACTAATCCACAACAAGAAGAATATATATGGCCAACAGTAGAGATGATTCACTGGACGTCTTATGAGGGGGAAAAATTGAAAGGGTTAGTGTACAAACCAGAAGATTTTGATTCTTCTAAAAGTTATCCTTTAATCGTATATTATTATGAAAGGTCGAGTGATATGAAGAATATGTATTCATCACCCAGACCTACTGCTTCTATTATTTATCCAACAGAATATACTTCTGCCGGATATATCGTGTTCATGCCAGATATTAATTATAAACCTGGATATCCAGGGAAAAGCGCATATAATTGTATTATGAGCGGTACGGATGAGGTATTGCGTCGTTTTCCCAATATTGACAGTATGCGTATGGGCTTACAAGGGCAGTCGTGGGGTGGCTATCAAACAGCACATTTAGTAACATTAACACACCGTTATAAAGCCGCTATGGCCGGTGCCCCAGTAAGTAATATGATTTCTGCTTATGGAGGTATTCGTTGGGGGATGGGAATTAACCGCGCCTTCCAGTATGAGCATGGACAAAGTAGAATAGGAGCTACAATATGGGAAAAACCTGATTTGTATATTGAAAATTCTCCCTTGTTTGGAGTGCCTAATATAACAACACCTTTATTGATAATGAGTAATGATAACGATGGGGCGGTTCCGTGGTATCAAGGAATAGAAATGTTTATGGCAATGAAACGTATGGGGAAACAAGTATGGATGCTGAATTATAACGGTGATGAACATAATCTTATGAAGGAGACAAATCGTATTGATTTAAGCATACGTATGCGTCAATTTTTTGATTATTATCTATTGAATAAACCTGCTCCAAAATGGTTAATAGATGGCGTTCCGGCTCTTCAGAAGGGCAAAGAGAACAGATTAGAAATGAAAGAATAAACTTTTGGAGTAACCAATTGTTCAGAAATCCGAGAAAAGGATTCCGAAACTTCTTTGTTTTAAAAAGAACTTCGTATTTTTGTAATGGATAAAAAAAACGATTAAGCATGGCTCAAATTAATATCAAGAAAGTATTAAAAGAATTAGATCTTACAGAGGCGGTAAATAACGGTGCTTCAACAGGGTCAAAATGGTTGAAAACCAAAGGAGAAAAGATTGACTCAATTACTCCTGTAAATGCTTCTATTATTGGAAGTGTAAATGCTGCTTCTGTAGCTGATTACAATAAAGTATTAGATGTTGCTCGAAAAGGATTTATAGAGTGGAGAAAATGGACTGCACCCAAAAGAGGTGAGGTTGTTCGTCAATTTGGTCTTGCTTTGCGCGAAAAGAAAGAAGCATTGGGAGCCCTTGTGTCATACGAAATGGGAAAATCATATCAAGAAGGATTAGGCGAGGTACAAGAAATGATTGATATCTGTGATTTTGCTTTAGGATTATCCAGACAATTATATGGATTGACTATTCAATCTGAGCGCCCAGGACATAGAATGATGGAACAATGGCACCCATTAGGTGTTGTAGGTATTATATCTGCATTTAATTTCCCTGTAGCAGTTTGGAGTTGGAATACAGCACTTGCTTGGGTGTGTGGTGATGTATGTGTATGGAAACCGTCTGAAAAAACTCCATTAACTGCAGTTGCTTGTCAAAAGATTATTCAAAAAGTATTCGAAGCAAATAATGTTCCTGAGGGAGTATCCAATATTGTAATTGGAGATCCTGAGATTGGAAAAGCCATGGCAAATGATGTACGTGTTGATTTAGTTTCTGCTACTGGTTCTACTCGAATGGGTAAATCTGTAGCTCAGGCAGTTGCTGCTCGATTGGGTAAATCTTTACTTGAATTAGGAGGTAACAATGCAATTATTATCACTCCAGATGCAGACTTAAAATTAGTTGTGCCGGGAGCTGTCTTTGGTGCTGTAGGTACTGCTGGACAACGTTGTACTTCAACAAGAAGATTAATTATTCATGAAAGTATCTTTAGTAAAGTAACAAAAGTAATTACCGATGCATATAAGCAATTACGTATTGGTGATCCTTTGGATGAGAAGAATCACGTAGGTCCTCTTATTGATAAAGATGCTGTGAAGAACTATCTAGAAGCAATCAAAGCTGCCAAGAAAGCAGGAGGTAAAGTATTGGTAGAAGGTGGTGTTCTTACTGGCAAAGGATATGAATCAGGCTGTTATGTAAAACCAGCCATCTTTGAAGTAGAGAATCATTATGACATCGTACAGCATGAAACATTTGCTCCTATCCTATATGTTATCAAATATAAGGGAGATGTGAGAAATGCAATTGCGCTACAAAATGGTGTTGTTCAGGGATTATCCTCTTCTATTATGACAACCAATATTCGTGAAGCGGAGTTATTCCTTTCTCCAGAAGGTTCTGATTGTGGTATTGCTAATGTAAATATTGGTACTTCAGGGGCTGAAATAGGCGGAGCTTTTGGTGGAGAAAAAGAAACAGGTGGTGGTAGAGAATCTGGCTCAGATGCATGGAAAACATATATGAGAAGACAAACAAATACAGTGAATTATACAACAGAACTTCCTTTAGCTCAAGGGATTAAATTCGATTTGTAATTTTAAACCATAAATAAATAAAAATAAGGCTGTTGAAAGACAGCCTTATTTTTTAATCCCATATAGTCAGGTAGTTTACATTTAAGAGCACTGCCTCAAACTTTCTACTATTCCCCAATTACTTTATAGCAGCATTCAATTGCTCTACAATTTTCTCCTTTTCAATGATTCCATTGTGTTTCCAAATTTGTTCTCCATCAAGAAATAGGAAAAACTCAGGAACCCCTTGTATTTGATATGCTTTAGCTAATTCTTTGCTTGCATCTGCATCAATTCGAATAACAATGGCTTTTTCTTTAAATTCTTTTTCAACTTCATCAATTATAGGAGCCATTTTTTTACAAGGAGCACACCATTGTGTATGGAAATCAACAAGAACAGGTTTGCCTGAAGCTAACATCTTATTAAAATCTTCTACACTTACAGTATTTATATTACTATCTATACCTTCAATAGGTTTAGTAATAGGATAACCTTTATTTTCCCAAGCCATAATACCTCCACTTAGGTTATATATTTGTGTAAAACCATTTTGAGAAAGAATTTCGGCAGCTTTGGCAGATCGAGCTCCTGATTTACAATAAACGTAGATTGCCTTATCTTTTTGCATCAGATTTATTTTATTTACAAAATCCTCATCATATACGTTAACTAAACTTGCATTTTCAATATGTCCTTGGGATGTTTCTTGAGGAGTTCTAACATCTAAAATAATACCTTCACCTTTATCTACTAGTGCCTTAAACTCTTCAGGGGTAACATTCTTTATAAATCCTTTATCACCATCGCCAGGTAGATTCATAGCACTTTCATTGTTTTCTAATATCTCCTTAGGGTGTTCATTTCCAGCATTACTGCAATTAGTAATAAGTAAACCTAGAAGTAAAGTAAGCAAAATTCTTTTCATTGTTTTCAATTTATTAATCGCCCTAAAATATAAAAACAAATTAGTAATTAAAATGTTTTTTTAATAGGAGTCATTTTATGTTATAGTTTAATTTCTTAAATTCGAGGCTCTAAATAATAGAAAGATGAAAAAAATCATTTTAAACACACTAGCTGCTGGGATCCTTTTTTCCTGCTCAGGAAATAAAGATCCACAGATAACAGAACAGCAAACAGAAAATCAAATGGAACAAGAAGAAACTACCTTTGAATATAAAGCAGATCGTTTTGCTGATATTCAAGTTTTACGTTATAAAATTAAAGATTGGGATAAACTTTCTATTCAGCAAAAAGAATTGGCTTATTATCTAGTTCAGGCAGGATTAGCTGGAAGAGATATTATTTATGACCAGAATTACAAATACAATCTAGAGATTCGCAATGCGCTAGAGAATATTGTTCAAAATTATCAGGGAGAGAAAAACGATGACTGGGATAACTTTATGACTTATGTGAAGCAAGTGTGGTTTGCCAATGGAATACACCATCATTATTCTATGGATAAATTTCTACCTAAATTCAATAAAGAATATTTTAACAGTCTCCTATTAGCAACTAATACCACCATAAGTAATGAAGCTCTTATAGCTATTTTCGATCCAAAAGTAGATGCGAAACGAGTGAATCTAGACGCTTCAAAAGGGTTGATTCCAGGAAGCGCTAATAATTTCTATGGGTCTGGAATTACAGATAAGATGGTAGATGATTACTACGAAAAGGTAATTGATAAGAATGATCCACGACCAATTTCTTACGGATTAAATTCAAAGATGGTTTTAAATAATGGACAGATAGAAGAATTACCTTGGAAGATTGGAGGGATGTATGGGCCAGCATTGGAGAAAGTGGTTTATTGGTTAGAAAAAGCAACCTTGGTTGCTGAAAATGATGCACAACGTAAAGCACTTGAAATCTTAATAGAATACTATAAGACAGGAGATTTAAAATTGTGGGATACATATAGTATTGCTTGGTGTGAAGCAACAAAGGGAGACATTGATTATATCAATGGATTTATTGAGGTATATGGTGATGCTAAAGGATATCGAGCTAACTATGAAACCATAGTTCAAATGAAGGATTTTGAAGCAACTGAAACGATGGGAGTTTTAGCTCATGAAGCACAATGGTTTGAAGATAATTCTCCCATTATGAATGAGCATAAGAAGAAGAATGTTACGGGTGTTACCTATAATGTAGTTACTGTAATCGGGGAAGCAGGAGACGCTTCTCCATCTACTCCTATTGGAGTAAACCTACCAAATGCAGAATGGATACGTGAAGAACACGGATCAAAATCAGTGAGTTTAGGGAACCTTATCGATGCATATAATGAAGCTTCCGGACCAAGTATTTTAGAAGAATTCACATATAGCCAGGAGGAAGTTGAGCGTGCTAAAAAATATGGGCATATTGGAGATAATTTACACACTGCTTTACATGAAGTAATCGGACATGCGAGTGGGCAAATTAATCCAGGGATAGGAACTCCAAAAGAAACGTTGGGAAGTTATGCAAGTGCATTAGAAGAAGCAAGAGCTGATTTAGTTGGGTTATATTATTTAATGGATCAGAAATTAGTGGATTTAAAGCTAATGGAATCTCTAGAAACAGGGAAAGCAGAATATGACAATTACATTCGTAATGGATTGATGACTCAATTAAGAAGATTGGAGTTGGGCAAAGATATTGAGGAGGCTCACATGCGTAATCGTCAATTAGTAGCAGCTTGGGCTTTTGAAAAAGGTAAGACTAAAAATGTAATTGAGAAGCTTGTAAAAGATGGGAAAACTTACTTTAAGATTAATGACTATGAAGCGCTTCGTGGATTATTTGGAGATCTTCTACGTGAAATTCAACGTATCAAATCCGAAGGTGATTTTAAAGCAGGAAGAGATTTGATTGAAAATTATGGAGTAAAGGTGGATAGAAAATTACATCAAGAAGTATTGGATAGGACATCTCATTTAGATATTGCTCCATACATGGGCTTTATTAATCCAGAATTAGTTCCTGTGACTGATAAGGATGGAAATATCACAGATATTAAGATTGAGTATCCAAAGAGTTTTGAAGAACAGATGTTAAGATATTCAAAAAACTATAGTTATTTAAAGTAAAAATAATTTTGGATATTTATAAAAGGGATATAATTTATATCCCTTTTTTGATATCCTTAAACGATAATAACTATGGCACGACAGGATAAGGTTCAGTTTACATACCGAAATCCTATGTTGATGTTAAGAGATAAATTATATTTTTTTGTAATTGATATTAGGATGGTAAACAGATTTCGTGCTAATCCTGACTGTAATAGGTGTTAGATAGAAAACAGATTCCGTTCGCTGCGCTCCGGAATGACACTTAAGCCTTAAATAAAGAGGGAGAGGGGGCGGCGAAGCCGCCCCTCTCCTCAATAGCGATGGCGATTGTCATTCCGGAGCGCAGCGAACGGAATCTAATATCCTTTATGTAATGGTAATTGATAGTAGATACGAACGGAATCTGTAATGGTAATTGATAGTAGATAGCGAACGGAATCTGTAACAGTAATTGATAGTAGATAGCGAACAGAATCTAACATCCTTTTATTTGTAAAAGATGCAACTGATTAAAACTTAACAAATTTTAATGGTTTATACATTTTATTTCCTAGTAGAAATACAGTATATACACTTGGAGTCAGATGTTGTGTATCAATTTGATATTGATTAGTTCCTGTAATTAGGTTAACATCTTTTTCGATTACTTTTCTTCCATTGTCATCTATGACAACTAATTGTCCAGCACCATCTTCTAAAGCATGGATAGATACAGTTGCATTATTGATAACAGGAATCGGATATATACTCCAAGAAGTTTCTTGATTATTGCAATCTGCGGAAATTGGACCATAAACTTCTCTTCCTCCATCATAGTCAACTGATTCTAAACGATAATATGTTAAACCACCTCCATTCATATCATTATAGGAATATGTCAAAGGGAGAATTGAGTTCCCAGATGCATTTAAGGAAGAAACAAAATTCCATTCATAACCATCTCTAGAGGAATATAATTCAAAGTGACTCACGTTAGTTTCAGTTTTAGTTTCCCATGTTAATTCTACGCCATCGTTACAAGATGCTGAGAATGAAGTAAGCTCGATAGGAAGTGGTCTTGTTTTATCTTGTAGTACCCAAACTTTAAAAAAGTCTGCAGAAGAAATAGTCACATTTTCCACACGTTTCGCTCCTGTGTTGGCAGTTCCGAAGAGTAAATCTTGCCAGCTTCCGATAGAACTCAGACCTTCGCAGTAATTTCCATATCCGTATCCCGGATTAAAGCGTTGAGCTTGCAAATTCAATTCTCCAATCGTGTTTGGCCCAGCTCCTTCATTAGTCCAGTCATACCCAAAACTTAATGTTGCAGCCGGTTTCGTGGTATAGTTATCATTATCGATAATCCAAAAACGGTCAATAGCATATAAAGATTCGTTGGCATTAGTTACTGAAGAGCACATGTTATTTACAGGTGAAGGATATACACCCCCATGCTTATTTTGTGCATCTGTAGGAATTGTAGATAGTAAGAAATATCCGCCAGCATTTCCAGCAGATGTAAGATTCATTGTATAAGGAATCTTTACCAAATGATTATTGGTAAAAGGCACTTGATAATTTCCAGTTTGATTGCCAATATTCCATTTGATGCGATTTGTTATTTCTTCCGTAATGATATTTCCTCCCGTTCCTGTTGTCGTTATAGCATTTGCGTTTGAATTATCAATGACCAAATAGGCGCTGTTGGTAATGTTTATGTAGGCGTTGTTGTTGAGCACTAATTGAGCACCTTGTGAAAAAGCCCAGATGGGTAAGAAAAATATGAATAATAATTTCTTCATAAATCTACTTATTTTTAATTTCTTCTTTCAATTCCAATAGCATTTGCTCTAGCTTCTCAATGCGATTATTCTGAGACTCTATTATTTGTTGCTGTTCTTGAATTCCCTTTGTTAATATTGGTATTAATCCTATATAATCTACCATATAGTATCCAGTAACATTGTTTTCTTCACTTCTAATTTTTGGTTTTTGAGTAGGATCAGGTATATTTTTCTTATTTGTTACCAGCTCAGGAAATATTTCTTCTAATTCTTGAGCTATAAAACCGAATGAAGTACGAGAAGAATCAAATCCCATTCCTGGAAACTCTTCAGCATTCCAATTATATTGCATAGGTTCTAATAATTTAATTTTATTTAATATAGAATTTGATTCTTTCTCAATAGGTTGAATATTCTTTTTCCATCTAACATCAGAGCTATAATAAGTTCCAGTTGCTCCTACATCTCCAGCAAAATAACCAGCCCACCCAACTATTGTATTCACAACAGATCCTCTAACACCAGTTCCCGATGATGTATTCCATCCCCAAATTCCCGCATTATTACCTGCCGAAATTCCTTCAATAGAGTTGTAACCATTACCACTACTTGTGTTATGAAAAAATCCTGACCCAGATAATGTACCTGTATTATAAGAATTAATTAACCAATAAGAATCATTTCCTTTAACTTCAAATCTATTAGGGTCTGTTGGAATAGTTGTATTAACTAATACTTGTCCACTAGCATTCACCCTCATCCTCTCAACTCCCGCCGTAGATGTTGCTAGAATATTTGTTCCAGCACGCCAAAATCCCATTCCTGTATTTGCACTCCAAGAATAAAAAGGCAAGGCTGCTGTTCCATTACTCATAGCTTGTACTTGATTACCATTCGCAATCCTAAATCGTAATGTATTATTTGTTCTAAAATCCAATGCTTGTGTGTTGGTAGTTCCTAGGAAGTTAGTACCAGAAGTAGTATTTGCGTTCCCTAAAATCTTCCAATCATCACCGCCAGTTGAGAATCTTACCCAAGCACTTCCACTCCAGTAATAATATCCGGGTGTTACTGCTGTTGCACCTGAACCTGCTGTAGCTGTATTATAAACCAATAAAGAGGTGGCAGGAGAAGCAACAGGACTAGCAGAGTTTGTAGCGGTTAACGCTACACGAGGTACTAATACACCTTTATTTGTGAAATCAATATCCAAACCTGCACTAGCGGCAGGTGCAGCACCTGTGGCATTGATTCCAACATTTTGCGCATGCCCATACAAAGTAATAAAACAGAATCCTAAAATTAAATAATATGGATGACAGAATCTTTTCATAAGTATAATATTTAGCGTTTGTATTTAGTGAGTATAGACAACCATTCATATTGCAATAATAACCGTCTGTACTTAAAAAATAACTTACTACAAGTTTACACCTAATTTTATTAATCACCAAAAAATAGGGTTCTTTATTTTAAAAAAATCATTGTACATGTGTAAAAGATTAATAAATTCAATGCTTACCCATGCGATTGATTTGTAAAGGTTAAAAAAATAGATTCCGTTCGCTGCGCTCTGGAATAACACTTAAACCTTTAATAAAAAGGAGAGGGGGCGGCGAAGCCGCCCCCTCTCCCCCAAACAGCGATAGCGATTGTCATTCCGGAGCGCAGCGAACGGAATCTAACCTCTTTAAGTAATGGTGATTGTTAGTATAAGCGAACGGAATCTAACCCCTTTAAGTAATGGTGATTGTTAGTACAAGCGAACGGAATCTAACCCCTTTAAGTAATGGTGATTGTTAGTACAAGCGAACGGAATCCAATCCCTTTAAGTAATGGTGATTGTTAGTACAAGCGAACGGAATCTATCCCCTTTAAGTAATGGTGATTGTTAGTACAAGCGAACGGAATCTAACCCCTTTAAGTAATGGTGATTGTTAGTACAAGCGAACGGAATCTAACCCCTTTAAGTAATGGTGATTGTTAGTACAAGCGAACGGAATCTAACCCCTTTAAGTAATGGTGATTGTTAGTATAAGCGAACGGAATCTAACATCCTTTTATAAATTCAAGAATAATAAGTGCAAAGCGAACGCTATTGCAAATGCTAAAATGGACCTTCTCTATGTTCTGTAACCCCGTTCTGTAACCCGACGGACGCAGGAATGTCAGGGTCTAAGATTATACTCTATACAATATTTGAATTATATGTTCGATAGCCTTAATCTTGACAAACAAGCAAATTGCTTTTCCAATAATTGGCATTTCATCAAAATAGCGTTTAACTTTGCGATTCAATAAATTATATAAATGGATATTCAAGCAATTCGGGCACAGTTTCCAATTTTAACACAGGGGGTACATGGAAAGCCCTTAGTTTATTTTGATAATGGGGCTACCACACAAAAACCTTTATCTGTAACTAAGCGATTGGAAGAATATTATACCAAAGAAAATGCGAATGTCCACAGAGGAGTACACACTCTTAGTCAAATCGCTACAGAGGCTTATGAAGAAGCTAGAAGAACTATACAGCGGTATGTAGGGGCCAAAGAAAGTCACGAAATTATTTTCACAAAAGGCACTACGGATAGTATCAATTTAGTAGCATTTTCTATAGGAGAAACACTTCAAGAAGGAGATGAGATTATAATTTCTCAGATGGAGCATCATTCTAATATTGTTCCTTGGCAAATGGTTTGTCAGCGTAAAGGCTGTAAATTAAAAGTAATCCCTTTTGATGAAAAAGGAAATTTAATGATGGATGAATTTACTAAACTTTTATCCTCAAATACAAAGATAGTTTCTGTAACTCACGTTTCAAATGCTTTGGGAACTATTAATGATGTGGAAACTATCATAGAAAAGGCACATCAAGTGGGAGCAAAGGTATTGGTTGATGGTGCGCAAAGTATTCAGCATATACCTGTGAATGTGAGTGAACTAGACTGTGATTTTTATGCTTTTTCAGGACATAAAGTATTTGGTCCAACGGGTATTGGAGTGCTTTATGGAAAAGAAGCAGTTTTAAACGAACTACCACCATACCAAGGAGGAGGAGATATGATTAAAGAAGTTACACTCGAAGAAACAACTTACAATGAATTGCCTTATAAATTTGAAGCTGGTACTCCCAATATTGCAGGAGCAATTGGTTTGGGTGCTGCTTTTGAGTTTCTTACGTCTCTAAATATGAAGGAAGTAGAAAATCATGAACATGAATTAGTAGAATATGCTACTCAAGCATTAAAAGAAGTAGAAGGATTGAGAATATATGGAGAAGCGGACCGTAAAACGAGTGTTATTTCTTTCTTAATTGATGATTTGCATCCCTATGACGTTGGAACACTTTTAGATAAAATGGGAATAGCTGTAAGGACGGGTCATCATTGTACACAACCTATTATGCAGAAATTCTGTATTCCAGGAACTATTCGAGCTTCTTTTTCTGTTTATAATACTAAGGAAGAAGTAGATGTCTTAGTTCAAGCACTTCATCGTATTGTACCTATATTAAAATCCTAGAAATGAATATTCAAGAAAAAGAAACTGAAATTATAGAAGAGTTTTCAATCTACGATGATTGGATGGACAAATATGCTTATATCATTGAATTAGGTAAAGAATTACCCTTGATTGATGAAGATAAGAAAACGAAGGAAAGACTTATTGTTGGATGTCAATCACAGGTGTGGTTAGACGCAGAGCATGTAGATGGAAAGATGAGATTTACTGCTGATTCAGATGCTATAATCACTAAAGGAATTATCGCATTATTAATTCGAGTAGTAAATGATGAGTCTCCAGCTGAGATCGCAAAATATAATTTTGATTTTATTCAAGAAATTGGCTTACAAGAACATTTATCTCCTACTCGGTCTAATGGATTGGTTGGGATGGTAAAAGATATTAAATTGAATGCCCTAAAAGCTATGAAAGCATAGTCTTTAGTATGTTAAGACTCTTACAGAAGATAATATCTTATCCAAGAAATTAGTTAAATATTCATGGTCTATGACTTTCTTATCACCTAACAATAAGATTGATTTTGGACGATTGTTTTCTAGCCACCTTTCAAGATTAGCTGATGTGGCAAGTAGAGTTCCATTTAAATCAACTTTGTGACTTGGGATATTATGTTTATTTAATGAGTTTATTAACTCTTCATCCTCACGAAGAATCTCATAGTTGTTGTGAAAAAGAACTATGCCTTGTAATAGATTATTTTCATCTTCATTCCGATAAGTAGTGGAGTGAATAGTGATTTCTCTTTCATTACTCATGCTTACAATCTTTTTCTCAAAATTGCTACCTGAAATTGTATAAATAGAATCTATTATCATTGTTGCTCCTTTTTAGCTAAAAACATTACAAATATAGTGCCTTATGGCTATCCTATATTGTTTAAAAGCAGAAATTTATCCTCAAAATCCGATAAGTTATTAACCATAAAACTCTGATTTTGTTCTAAATCAAAATTAAAAATTAATAAAAATCTGATAGGAGTGATGATTCGTAAATAATCTTTTTCGAATGTCTAAGAGCATTTTCGTAGCAAAAATTAATTAGTTTTTGTATATTTACAAACCTTAAAATTAAAATATGTCAGAGACAAAATTAGCTGAACAAACTGGTCAACTTATAAATAAAGCTACAGTACAACGTGCTTTTGAGTTGATGTGTACCGCTAAAACATTATCCGAAAAATACGAAGCTCATAAAGAAATAACTAGTAAATATGTTCATGCTACTTCTCGAGGGCATGAGGCTATCCAATTGGCTTTGGGTATGCAGTTAAAACCGCAAGATTTTGTTGGGCCATATTATAGAGATGATAGTATTTTATTAGGCATAGGAATTACTCCGTATGAGTTAATGCTACATATTTTTGCTAAGAAAGACGAACCTTTTTCTGGAGGAAGAACCTATTATTCTCATCCATCCTTAAGAAGGGAAGATATGCCAAAAATCCCTCACCAATCGTCAGCTACAGGAATGCAGGCTATTCCGATGACAGGAGTTGCAATGGGGTTTCAATATAAGGAAAAACAAGGATTAGCAGAAGATTTTGGAGGTGAGAATCCAGTTACAGTTTGCTCTATTGGTGATGCAGCCTGCACTGAAGGTGAATTTTCTGAAGCACTGCAAATGGCTGCCTTAAAGCAATTGCCAATATTATATTTAGTACAAGATAATGGTTGGGATATTTCTGCTAGTGCTGACGAAGTAAGGGCGCAAGATATTGCATACTATGCTAGAGGTTTTAAAGGAATTGAAGTATACTCAATTGATGGGACTGATTTTGAAGAATGTTATTTAACAGTTGAAAAAGTATTGGCTAAAATTCGTAAAGAAAGAAGACCCTTTTTAATACATGCAAAAGTCCCTTTACTAGGTCACCATACTTCAGGTGTACGAATGGAATGGTATCGTGATGACTTAGAAGACCATAAAAAACGTGATCCTTTTCCAAAGATTAAGGAATTAGCTAAGAAATATGGTGTTACCCAGAAAGAGATTTCAGATTTTGAAAATACTATCAAACAGGAAGTGGATGAGGTATATGAAAAAGCTCAACAGGCTCCAGATCCAACACCTGAAAGTGTAACAGATTTCCGTTTAGCTCCTTCTCCTATTACAGAAGAAAAAGGAGAGCGTGAACCTAAAGGAAAGCAAAAGACGGTAATGGTGGATTGTGCTTTATTTGCCATGCGTGAGATTTTAGAAAAGCATCCAGAAGCATTGTTATATGGACAAGATGTAGGTGGTAGATTGGGAGGTGTTTTCCGTGAGGCGGCAACCTTAGCTCAAACTTTTGGTGATAACCGCGTTTTTAATACTCCTATTATGGAGGCATTCATTATAGGAAGTACTGTAGGTATGTCAGCCGTTGGTTTAAAACCAGTAGTAGAAGTTCAATTTGCTGATTATATATGGCCAGGATTGAACCAATTATTTACAGAATTGAGTAGGAGTTATTATTTGTCTAATGGGAAATGGCCAGTAAGTGCAGTGATACGTGTACCTATTGGTGCTTATGGTTCAGGAGGTCCTTATCACTCTTCCAGTGTAGAGTCTGTAGTGACAAATATTCGTGGAATTAAAGTGGTGTATCCTTCTACAGGAGCTGATCTAAAAGGTTTGTTGAAGGCAGCGTATTACGACCCAAATCCTGTTGTTATTTTTGAACATAAAGGTTTATATTGGTCTAAAATTCCTGGAACAAAAGGTGCTATGACCGTAGAGCCAGATGAAGATTATGTTATTCCTATTGGAAAAGCAAGAGTGGTTCAAGAAGCTTCACCTGAAAAAATTGAGAAAGGAGAGAGTGCTGTAATCATTACTTATGGACGAGGTGTTTACTGGTCGTTGGAAGCTTCTGAAAAATATCCTGGTGCAGTTGAAATTATTGACTTACGTTCCTTGAGTCCAATTGATACAGATGCTATTTATGCAGCGACAAAGAAGCATAGTAAAGTTTTATTAGTAACAGAAGAAACTATAGAGTCTAGTTTCACACAAGGTTTGGCTGGTAGAATACAACGAGAATGTTTTGAGTACTTAGATGCACCAGTTGGAATAGTAGCTGCATTGGATACTCCAGCAATTCCTATGAATAGTGCATTAGAGTTTGAGTATTTGCCAAACGCTGATAAAGTAGAGGCAGAGCTGAAAAAGTTATTAGACTATTAGAGCTACCCGTTGTGCATTTAGAATAAAATATGAATTAATAGTATTAGACCCCGACACTCCTTCGTCCGTCGGGGTGACAATTCCTAGGGAGAATCAGGCGGTCGGCTTTGCCGACCGATAGCCTCTCCTCACAATTGTCACCCCGAGAACCTTGGTTGCTCGGGGTCTATTCATAAATATAGTATAAATTTTATCTTTTGTAAATGCACAACGGATTAGATTTAGTTTCCGATATTCTTTGGTCAGATACTAAAAAGTGCTAATACATTAACTCAAACACACTATGGTAGGCACCAATTTCTTCGGTATATGATACAAATTGTTTGTAAAAACTATCACTGGTAATGGTTGTAGAATCGCCTATTACAATGAGTTTTGATTTAGCTCGAGTTAAAGCTACATTCATCCGGCGGTAGTCAGAAAGAAATCCTATTTTACCCTCAGGATTACTTCGTACTAAGCTAATGATGATGATGTCTGCTTCTTGCCCTTGAAAAGAATCAATTGTACTTACAGTAATTTCAGGAAATTGTTCCTTAGCAAGTTCAACCTGCGCAGCATATGGAGAAATCAACACTACTCGGTCGGTAGGAGTTTTCCATGTATCTATAAGCTTTGCGATGATATTAATTTCTTCTGGATTATAGGTGCTTTGAGAGTTTTCATCTTTCTTTTCGTCAAATCCAGCCCCAGCAGTGTCGTAGAATATGAGCGAATCTGGGTTGGAAGGAGCTACGCTTTTTAATTTTCCTTCATAAAAATAACGAGAGGAGAATTCCGCTATCTCTGGTGTCATTCTGTATTGAATGCCTAATAGGTCGGAAGGGATGCCAGCTTGAATAGCTCTTTCTAAAATAGAAATATTTAATCCTCCTAATGCTGCTTCCTCACTAATAATAGTTGGCGGTAGCTGTAAATGATCGCCAGCTAATATACAATGATTCGCCTTTTCCAAAAGTAACCAAGCTAGCGGTTCTATGCATTGACCTGCTTCATCCAATATCGCTATGTCAAATTTCTTGTCTTTCATTAAATCATCCATCAGCCCAATAGGAGTTCCTAAAATAACATCTACTTTATCAAAATAACCTGATAAATAATAGTTGCTCAAATCTTGGATTTCATTTCTAATAGCACGTGCCTCGTGATTGAGAAGTTTTCGTTGTTCCCGTTCATCTCTTCCAAAATTTCGTTTGTATTGATGAGCTAATTTTCGAAATTCCTCAGCCCTGATTCTTAATTTTTTGAGTGGTTTACTGTATTCTTCTTGGCTCAAAATACCCTCAGGTGTATGTTTCCAAATATCCTCATTAACTTTAGCAGTATTACCTAGACGTAATACTTTAAGACCTTGTTTGATAAGTTGTTTAGCTAAATGGTCAATGGCGGCATTACTTGGAGCAGAGGCAATAACGGTCTTCCCTTGTTCTCGCAATGCTTGAATAATGGCGACTAAAGTTGTAGTTTTCCCTGTCCCAGGAGGACCATGAATAATTTGAACAGAAGGTAATTGTTGACTTTTCTTTAGTGCTGCTAGTTGGAACTCATTGAGATTTCTATACTGATTTTCTATATACTGATTCTCTGATTGTAAAATTTCTTCTTGATTTCCAGTAATTTTATGAAACCTCTCAAATAAGTGATAAATAAATTTGTTTTCTTGCTTTGCGATCCTATTGAGAACTCCATGCATAGCTTGAAAAGTTCGGTTGTCGGGTAATCTCTTTATACCAATTGTGGATGCATAAATCCAATCTGGAAAATCTTCTGTATAAAGTAAGATTTCCGCAGTTCTGTCTTCAATCGATAGGAGTTGACCATTACATATTTCATTATCCGTAGTATTAAATAAAGCAATGGGCATTCCACCTTTGTATAATTGAGAGTTAATTCCTCCTCTAAGATGGAATGAAACCTGAATTACTGGAAAATCATTATAACCAAAGGATTTATTATTTATCTTGACAGGATAGATAATAGCACCCTCTTCTCGAAGTGTTTTGAAAGATATGGATGCATTAAACCATTTCCTTTCTTGTTCCTTCTCTTCTATACGAAGAAGTTCTCGTAATTTTTGTATGATAGAATCTACTTCCATTTTGAGGTCACTAAGTTATAATTTAAAAGTAAATGAAACTTAACTAAAGGGTAAAATCACGTGAATAGAATACATGACTTTTATCAGTTTTTATTTTATAACATATTATAAATCAATTAAATATAAGACATTGACTTTTGTCAGTTCTTGTTTAACAAAAAGAACAATTTTTAATACCTAAATTTGCTTTATGGATATATATCCTAGTTAGTTTTCTCTTTAACAAAAGAGTTATTTGTTTTAAATTTTATGTTAAAACTTGATATAGCCACCTAAATGTCATCAGTTTTTTTAAATTTTTAATTCCTTTGGTTTGCGAGGCCGAGGGAATTTTTTTTAATTGCTGCCTCAGATTTTAAACAATACAATGATAAAATTGTAACTTAGGCATGTGAATGTGATTGCTGAATCTAATGATGTCTAAATTTAAATCTACGTTACACTCAATAATTGAGGATAATACTACGAAACAAGGAAGGTTTTTTGATCTTTTTATAGAGTTTCTAATTCTTTTATCTCTTGCAGGATATGCCATCGAAACCATTCCCGACATTCCATTGCAGTTGAGGAAAATATTGCAAGGAATCGAAACATTCACAATTAGTATATTTCTAATTGAATATATCTTAAGAATTTATGTGGCAGAGAAACCTTTAAAATATATTTTTAGTTTTTATGGTATCATTGATTTTATTGCAATCCTTCCATACTTTATAAGTAGATCGTATGATTTAAGAGCTATTCGAGCATTCCGAATTTTCCGAATCTTCCGGGCATTTAAGTTGATCAGGTATAATAAGGCATTGAATCGTTTTTCACTTGTTTTTAAGTTAATTAGAGAAGAACTTATTCTATTTTTTATAATTACATCTATTTTCTTATTCTTAGCATCTGCTGGGATTTATTACTTCGAGAATCCTGCGCAACCTGATAAATTTTCTTCAATATTTAGTAGCGCTTGGTGGGCGGTTGTCACTCTTACTACAGTTGGTTATGGAGATGTTTATCCCATTACACTAGGAGGTAGAATATTTACCTTTTTTGTGTTAATGGTAGGTGTTGGGGTAGTTACCATTCCTGCGGGTTTAATGGCTAGTGCATTAACCAAAGCTAGGCAAATAGAGGAGGATGAATTACAAAAGGAAATAGAAGAACATGAATTGAAGGAAAAACATGTGAAAAACAAATAAACTTGAGTATCATGAATGAATTTAGCTTTTCATCTTTTCTTACCTCCAACATTGATGTGGACGAAACATATCTAGCAGAACTTATGCAGAACTGCCAGCATAAATCCTATGAAAAGAATGAATTTTTAGTTTCAGCAGGAGAAATATGCACGAATGTATTTTTTGTAGAGAAGGGCTTATTAAGACAGTATTCAATTGATGATAAAGGGAAAGAGCATATTATCCATTTTGCTCCAGAAAGATGGATTCTAAATGATAGGGAAAGTTTGTATTACAATAACCCTTCTAACTATTACATTGATGCTTTGGAAGATACAGAGGTGTTTATTCTTACTAAGGATATGATTTCTAAATTAGAAAGAGAGGTTCCTGGCTTTGCAGATTTTAACACCATGTTACTTAATAACCATATTCGTCAACTTCAAAACCGAATAAACCAACTTTTAAGCGCAACTGCAGAAGAGAGATACTTATCTTTTATTAAGATGTATCCTGATATCATGTTGAGAGTTCCTCAATGGATGATTGCCTCTTATCTTGGGATTACTCCTGAGAGTTTGAGTAGAGTCAGGAAAGATTTGGTTAAAAAGAACTTTAAATAAAAAAGGCCACCTACTGGTAGCCTTTTTAGTTAATTCTGTGGAATTATAAATTCTTGTATTTATCATCTACATCTTGTGTCAACGCTTTTAAGAAAGTAGCAATTGATTTTACATCTTCCTCTGACAATTCTTTATTTACCTGAAGTTTACCCATAATTCTGATAGCATCTTCTAAATTTTCAACGGAGCCATCGTGGAAGTAAGGATATGTCTTTTCAATATTACGTAATCCAGGAACCTTAAAGAAATATAAGTCTTTTTCTTCATTAGTTTCATCAAAACGACCTTTATCAATGTTTTTACTCTTGGTATGTTCCCAGTAATCTCCATTTAATCCAAATTTTTGAAGCATGGTTCCACCAAAAGCTTTTCCATTGTGACAAGTAGTACATGTTTTATCCATGAAAGTAGCCAAACCTTGTTTCTCATCATAACTTAATGCATTGTCATCTCCATCTAGCCATTTATCGAATCTTCCTACTGGATTTAATTGACGTTCAAAAGCTCCAATGGCATCGGTAATAGTTGCAAAAGTGATAGGTTGTGTAGAGTCCGAATAAACTTTTGAAAATAAGCTCACATATTCTGTTACTCCTCTTAATCTTTCTTCTAAGAACTCTTTGGAAGGAATATTGTGTTCAACTGGATTTAGTAGCGGACCTCCAGCTTGTTCTTCGACATCTTTTGCTCTAGCATCCCAAAATTGCATGGTGTGTAAAGAGGCGTATATGTTTGTAGGAGAATTTCTACCTCCTAATTCTTTTGTATCACCTGGAGAGAAAGATAAATTATCAACTCCAAAGGAAGTGTTTAGATTGTGACAAGAATTACAACTAATATTCCCATCTTTTGAAAGTCTCGTATCATAATAGAGCATCTTTCCTAATGCAATTTTATCTTCACTAATAGTGTTTTCTGGAAGGTCAGAGATAGAACCAAAATACATATTAGCCTGCTCTCTTAATTCTTTTTCTTGTTCAGCCGAAAGTGTAACTATTTCTTCAGTTGAAGTGTTCGTACATTTTACAAAAATAAAACTCACTATAGCAACTATTGCCATTAGAGTTATTCTGAGGGATTTTGTATTTTTTCTCATTCTTTTAAATTTTTAATAGTACAAAATTAGGGTTTATCTTTAGGATTAACTATGATAAAAGTCAGGCATATACTTTCTTCCTTAAAATTGTGTGAATCTCCTCTGAGTTTCTACATTTTTAACTGTACTTTTGTGCTGTGGGAAATAAAACACAGACATATAAAGTGGGGGAGCTTTTACAACAAATTAATCTCCCGAAAGATGTAAGAAGTCTTTCTCAGAATCAATTGCAACAGCTAGCTGATGAGGTACGTCAATATATTATAGATGTAGTTTCTGAAAATGGAAATGCTCACTTTGGTGCAAATTTAGGAACAGTTGAATTAACCGTTGCCCTACATTATGTTTTCAATACACCTTATGATTTATTAGTCTGGGATGTTGGTCACCAAGCTTATGGTCATAAAATATTGACGGGAAGAAAAGATGTTTTCTCTACCATACGTAAAAAAGGTGGAATCAGTGGTTTTCCTTCACGAGAAGAGAGCGAATATGACACTTTTGGAGTAGGGCATTCTTCAACTTCTATTTCAGCTGTTCTGGGAATGGCGGTTGCTGATAAATTGAAAGGAATTTTTGATAGGCATCATATTGCAGTTATTGGAGATGGAGCTATGACGGCAGGACTAGCTTTTGAAGGTTTAAACCATGCTGGTTTTGCTAAGGACACAGATGTTTTAGTGATTCTGAATGACAATAGTATGTCGATAGATCCTAATGTAGGAGCCTTGAATGAATACCTCGTACGTATTTCGGAATCATATAAAGGAACGAATCTTTTTGAGGCATTAGATTTTAGTTATTATGGACCTATTGATGGACATAATATGGATGAGGTAGTGGATATGCTGATAAAACTAAAAGCAGAAAAAGGACCTAAATTACTTCATTGTATCACAAAAAAAGGGAAAGGGTACAAATATTCAGAGGAAGGAAACCCAACTAAATGGCATGCACCTGGTTTTTTTAATAAAGAAACAGGGGAGTTTTTGAAATCTCAAAATGATGCACCACAAACACCCAAGTATCAAGATGTTTTTGGTTATACGCTCTTGGAATTAGCACAAAAAAATCAACAAATTGTTGGCGTAACACCTGCCATGCCTACAGGTTCTTCTATGGATATAATGATGAGAGAACTTCCAGAAAGAGTTTTTGACGTAGGAATAGCCGAACAGCATGCAGTCACTTTTTCAGCAGGACTTGCAACCCAAGGAATGATTCCTTTTTGTAACATCTACTCAACCTTTATGCAACGGGCTTATGATCAAGTGATACACGATGTAGCTTTACAAAATTTACATGTTGTATTTTGCTTAGATAGAGCAGGATTAGTAGGGGCAGATGGTGCGACTCATCATGGAGCATACGACTTAGCTTATATGAGAAGTATTCCAAACATGATTATTTCGGCTCCCATGAATGAAGAAGAATTGCGAAATTTGATGCTCACAGCCCAGTCTAAGGAAACGGGACCTTTTGTAATTCGATATCCTCGAGGTAGAGGAGTGATGGTAGATTGGAAAATACCTATGCAGCTTGTAGAGATAGGAAAGGGTAGAGTAGTATCTGAAGGCAATGATATGGCTGTATTATCCATTGGCCATGTTGGTAATTTTGTTCAAGATGCTATTTCTGAAATCCATAAAGAAGGTTTATCTGTTGCACATTATGATTTACGTTTCCTAAAACCACTTGATGAACGTTTATTACACGAGGTTTTTACGAATTTCAATAAAATTATAACCGTAGAAGATGGTTGCTTAGAAGGTGGAATGGGAAGTGCCATATTAGAATTTATGGCAGATAACAATTATGCTGCTAAAGTGATGCGTCTTGGAATTCCCGATCGATTTATTCATCACGGCACACAAGAAGAACTCCAACAAGAATGTGCGTTTGATAAGGAAGGCATCATAAAAGCAATTCGCATGCCCGTTTAATTATAATCCATTGGTAATCAGAAATATAAATTAAGTTGTTGAAAACCTATTGATAAGTGTTTTTACTTTCCAATTTATCAATTTGCTTCTTTTATAACTTTGTTGTGTTATTATTTGCCACGGTGAATTGAGTGAAATCCTCAAACTGTTGCGCAACTGTAAATAAGAGAAATCTTATGAGTCAGACCTCTGGTAAATAAGGACATTACTTTCGCATTAAAGGTAATCGTCTGTAAGTTCTGACTCAATTTAAATGAAATCATTACTTCGGAATTGCCTACGATCCGAAACTGTTAGAATTATTGTTTCATTTAAAACCTAAACGTATGAGTCTTTTCGATAAACGTATTAATTATAAACCTTTTGAATATCCTGAAGTAATGGACTTTGTGGATATGATGAATAAAACCTTTTGGGTACATAAGGAAATAGATTTTACAGCTGATATTCAGGATTTTGGAGCACAATTAAGTTCCACAGAAAAAGAGGTCGTGAAGCGAAGCCTACTTAGTATTGCACAAGTTGAAGTAGGAGTAAAAGCTTTTTGGGGTGATCTTTATAAACATTTTCCAAAACCGGAAATTAATAATTTAGGAAGCACCTTTGCTGAATCTGAAACACGACACTCTGAGGCTTATGCAAGATTGTTAGAGGTCATGGGATTAAACGATTCATTTAAAGATATATATTCTATTCCTATCTTTAAAAAGAAGATAGATATGATGGACAATTATATGAAAACAAATGATGATATCATTTGGAAGCTGTTGTTCTTTGTTGTTGTAATTGAAAATAGTAGCTTATTTTCTCAGTTTGCAAATATTCTTTCTTTTACGCGCTTTAAAGGATATTTAAAGAATACTTCTAATATCATTGCTTGGACTTCTATAGATGAACAAACTCACGCCAATGCAGGAATATATCTTATCAATAAATTAAGGGAAGAAGGATATATTGATGCTAAAATGATGGAAGAAATAAAGCGTGCTGTAAGTAACTATATTCAATATGAAGAAGAATTATTAGACTGGATCTATGAAAAGGGTGAGTTGAGCTTCTTTACTAAAAACGATATGCTCAATTTTATGAAATACCGTGTAGATGATGCATTAGTAAATATGGGAGTAGAGAAAGTATTCCATATTACTGAAGATCAATATCGTGCTATGATTTGGTTTGATGAAGATGTTTTTGCCAATGAATTAGATGATTTTTTTGCGAAGCGGCCAACAGCATATACCAAACACGATAAAAGTATTACTGCAGAAGATTTATTTTAAAATTCTTTTATGAATATACAAGAACGCATAGTACAGGCTCAAACTAGTCTATTTAAAGTGGTGTTTCCGAATACTACGAATCACCATGATACCCTATTTGGAGGCAATGCTATGCAGTTAATGGATGAGATTGCTTTTATTACGGCTACTCGTTTTAGTCGAAAGAAAATGGTAACTGTATCTTCAAGTCAAATTGATTTTACTGAGCCTATTCCTGCGAATACTATTATTGAATTGAATGGGAAGGTTAAGAAAGTAGGAAATACAAGTTTACAGATTGAGGTAACAGTTTATCAAGAGGAAATGTATGACGCATCCAGTCGTAAAAAATCGATAGAAGGACTCTTTACATTAGTTGCTATTGATGTCAATAAAAGACCTATACCAATCTTATAAAATTATAAATTATGGAAGAAGTTATTAAAAATGAAATAGCAACATGCCTTCGTCCCGATTATCCACTAGGGAAATTTCTTTATTTGGGAATGGCTCGTAAGAATGGTAGAAAGGTATGTGTAGCTGTTGCTTATAAAATGAACTATTGTATTAAAAAACTTGACCAATTTTTATCGGAAGATACTTCCTTAGAATTAGAGCATATTAGCAAAATACAAGTAGGAGAATTAAAAGCATGTACAAAATTTAAAATTACTAAACCTTATAATAAATACTATCTATGAAAAGATTATGGTGGCTCAATGAAGAAAGTGAGCAAATTTTAAACAGAGGATATCTGTTAAAGGGAGAAACACCCCAGAAAGCTATTGAAAGAATAGCGAATGCTGCGGCTAAAAGATTATATAAACCCGAATTAGCTGAAGCTTTTATTGAAATGATAGAGAAAGGCTGGATGAGTTTGTCATCACCTATTTGGGCTAATATGGGTACAGAAAGAGGTTTGCCAATTTCTTGTTTTAACGTGCATGTGCCAGATAATATTGAAGGAATAACTGGGAAATTGGGTGAAGTAATCATGCAAACAAAAATAGGAGGAGGAACTTCTGGGTATTTTGGAGAATTACGTGAACGCGGAAGCGCTGTGACTGATAATGGGAAGAGTAGTGGAGCTGTTAGTTTTATGAAATTATTTGATACTGCGATGGATACGATTTCACAAGGAGGAGTCAGAAGAGGAGCTTTTGCAGCTTATTTGGATATTGATCATCCGGATATTGAAGAGTTTTTAGAAATCAAAAATATTGGAAGTCCGATTCAAAATCTCTTTAATGCCGTTTGTGTGCAAGATTATTGGATGCAAGAGATGATTGATGGAGATACAGAAAAACGTAAAGTTTGGGCAAAAGTATTACAATCTAGACAAGAAAAAGGTTTGCCTTATATTTTCTTCACTGATAATGTGAATCGTAATAAACCACAAGTATATAAAGACAAAGGAATGATGATTAATGCGAGTAATCTTTGTTCTGAAATTGCATTACCATCTTCACAAGAAGAGTCATTTGTTTGTTGCTTATCTTCTATGAATTTAGAATTATACGATGAGTGGAAGAATACAGAAGCTGTGAAACTGGCGATCTATTTTCTAGATGCTGTAATGTCCGAATTTATAGAGAAAACAGCGGGTAATTATTACCTAACAGCTGCACATAACTTTGCTAAGAATCATAGAGCCTTAGGATTAGGAGTAATGGGATGGCATTCTTACTTGCAGAAGAATAGAATTTCTTTTGAAAGTTTGGATGCAAAATCGCTAACGAATAAAATCTTTAAAGGAATTCAAGAAAATGCAAATAAGGCATCTGAGGAATTGGCATTGATTTATGGTGAGCCTGAAGTTTTAAAAGGATATGGTAGAAGGAATACGACTCTACTTTCTATTGCTCCAACTACTACATCTTCTGCGATTCTTGGTCAAACTTCACCAGGTATTGAGCCATATAGTAGTAACTATTATAAAGCAGGATTAGCTAAAGGAAATTTTGTCAGAAAGAACAAATATTTAAAACAACTTCTCATAGAGAAAGGGATTGACAATGAAGATACTTGGCGAGATATCATGCTACATAATGGAAGCGTTCAACACATTGCAGAATTTTCCGAAGAGGAGAAAGATATCTTTAAAACTTTCAAAGAAATTAGCCAATATGAGATTATCCTTCAAGCATCAATAAGACAAAAATATATTGATCAAGCTCAGAGTTTAAATATTAATATACCATCCACTCTTCCGGTTAAAGATGTAAATTCTTTGATTATTGAGGCATGGAGAATGGGAGTGAAAACACTTTATTATCAACGTAGCCAATCGGTGTCTAAAGAAAAGATAAACGAGTTGGTAGTTTGTAAAAGTTGTGAGGCATAGACCTTATTTTCGCTTTAATAATAAAGGGGCAAATATTTTCGCCCCTTTTTTTATCTTTCAAATACTGAATTATTTAGAGATAATCTTAAACTCAGTACGTCTATTTTCTTGGTGAGCAGCCTCACGATCTTCTTTTCGTTTCATTTGAGCAATTTGAGCATCGGTTACAATAGGGCGTTCAGAAGCATATCCTGCCGAAGTTAAACGATCCGCACTAATACCACGAGCAATTAAATAATCAACCACTGCTTTTGCTCTATTTTGAGACAATGTTTTATTGTGAGCAACAGAACCTCTGGAGTCGGTATGACCACTAATTTCAATTTTAATGGTTGGATTCTCCTTCAATAAAGCAGTTAAACGAGCAAGTTCATTCTCAGATTCTGGACGTAGTGAATATTTATCTAAATCAAAGAAAATGTTACGTAATACGATAGATTTACCCACATCAATTTTCTTTAAATCTATGTCTTTTTCAACTTCTTTGTATCCCTCTTCTTTTTTTACTTCAAAGTTTTCAGAGTGGAACAAGTAACCGTCAGCCTTAACTGCGATACCATAGTTTCTTCCACCTGGCAGGGAAACCAAATAACGCCCAGTTTTACTGTCAGAAGTGAATTCAGCAACTGTTTGTCCGGTAGTATTGTCAACTAAAATAATGTTTGCTTTTAATGGCTCTCGGGTTGTTTCATCTCGAACAACTCCTTTTAGAATCATTAAATTTCCTGTTGAAACTTCTACTTTAGGCTCTATTTGGATAGCACGTGTTGGTGTGCTTGCATTGGCTAGAAGCATGTCCTCCCCACTTAAAATAGGCTCTTTCTTAGGACCTAATAAAGTAACTTTATACAAATCCTTATCACCAATTCCATCTTCTCTAAAAGAGGTCATGTAGGCATCTCGTCCGTTTGCCGCGACAACAAAGAAAACGTCGTCATCTGGGGTATTGATTGGATAACCTAAGTTTTCGGGATTAGACCAAGATCCATCATCTTGTTTAACAGATTTAAATACATCATATCCTCCCATGGAATTGTGACCTTTAGAAGAGAAATAGATTGTTTTTCCATCAGGGTGTACATAGATTCCATCCTCGTTGTATGGAGTATTTATATTATCTGGTAAACGTTGCACATTCCCCCAATCTTTTTTAGCCTCATCCCATGTTGCTACAAAAATATCACGGTCTCCCGGTTCACTCCCTGAACGTGGGCGTTCACTAATAAAATAGAGTTGTTTACCATCTGGAGTGTACCAAGCAGAAGCTTCATGGTATTTACTGCAAATCTCTTTATTGAATTTTTGAGGTTTACTCCATACACCTTCTTGCCTTACACTCTCATACAAATTCCCATCTCCTTTATCATCAATATATACAATCATCTTACTTCCATCAGGATTTAATGCAACTGCCGCATCGTGACCTTTTGTATTAATAGGCGTCCCTACGTTTTTTGCTGGAGCCCAATCTTTAGAATTGTATCTATTGGAAGTATATACATCTTCATAATATCCATCTGTAAACTCATCAATTCCACCACCTGTTGTGTTAGGTCGTCGGCTTGTATAGTAAATTTCCATAGCATCAGCCGTCATAATCATCCCATAATCAGGATAAGCTGAATTCACATTTGAACCCATGTTATCAATCCAAACACGCACAGGAGTAGTTACTAATTTTTTACCGGAGTTACATTCAAATATTTTCTTCTGAACATCCTGACCTTTAGCTACATCTTTTGGATTAATCACTTTCTTATATGCTTCATAATGCTCAATAGCCTTATCCCATTCCATTTTTAAATGGTAACCTCTTCCAAGATAGTAATGAATGTCTGGAAAAATCCCTGCGTTTAATTTAAAAGCATTCTGAAAATATTCTAATGCTTTAAACTTCTGAGGAGTATTCAAATAACATATTCCAATATTGTAGTTTAAAATAGAAAATTTTGGATTAAACTGTTGTGCTAATAAATATTCCTTTAAGGCAGCATTATAGTGAGGAAAAGGCATAATGCCCATTAGTCTATCACCTTCTTTCAAATGAGCTTCGGCTTCTTTGAAAGCTCCTTTATCATCTTTAAAATTCTTCTTGTCAAAGGTTACTTCTTGAGAATATGAAATATAACCAATGGTGAATATCGTAAGTATCGCTAGTATCTTCTTCATTATTTCTCAATTAAACTTTTACAACCATTTTTTTCATAGTGCTGATTAGCTACATGTACGCCTAAATCAGCGGCAGTACTCCAATCTTTACATGCTTCTATCTCTTTTCTCAACATTTCGTATGCAATTGCTCTGTTATAAAAAGCGGCACCATAGTTTTCGTCTAACTTGATAGCTTTGGTACTATATTCCACTACTTTATTATAGTCTTCCATAGCCATGTAAACACCTGCTAGATTATTAAAACCAATTGCATATTCTGGCTTTAATTGATTCACCTTTTTAAAATCAGTAATAGCATCTTGATAATCTCCTTTTTCATATTTTGCATATCCTCTATTATTCCATGCTAAATAATTATCTGATTCAATCAAAATGGCTTTGTCATAACTCTTAATAGCTAAATCATATTTCTTTTGCTCACGGTATAAACTTCCTAAATTATTATAGGCTAATCCTGATTTTTTGTTTACTTCAGCTGCTGTATTGTAATCACTAATAGCTTTATCAATATTGCCACTTAACTTGTAAGCACTTCCTCTATCGTTATATGCATCAGCAGCCTTTGGGTCTATTAAAATTACTTTGGAAAAATCTGTAATTGCATCATCATATTTTTCAAGTTTAAAATATTGAATTCCACGCTGATAATAATATTTCTTTTCTCCAGATTGACGTTCAATGGCTTTTGTGTAGAAGCTAATTGCTGTTTCAAGACTATCTTGTGATTCTGCCATCAAGCCAATTTCATAGAACGGTTCCCCAGAGTTTTTGTCTAATTCGGCAATGTGTATAAATGTATTCTTGGCTTGTTCAGAATTATTATTAGCTAAATAGGTATTAGCTAAGTTTTTATACGCTTCATAAAAATTAGGGGAAATGCTAATTGCCTTTTCAAATTGCTCAATAGCAACTCGATAGTTTTTACTTTCAAATGCAGAAATCCCTTGATTATAGGCCTCTTGTGCTTCAGGTTTAATAGCTGTAGAATCAATTTCCACATTGGAAGCAACAACCATTTTTACTTCCTCTTCTTCTTGAGCTAGTAAACAAAAGCTTGAAAAAGTGAGCAGCATGGTAATACTCAATTTGTATAAATTCATATAGTTTTATTTTCGTAATTTGTAATATAGATTTCTAATATAACAAGATTTTCTTTGAAAATACTGTGCCGAAACTATTTTTTAGATGATTTGTGTAAAATATTCGATGATTCGTATTAAAACCGAAGGAGTTTCTTAAATAATTTTAAGTTTTTCTCAGTATTAAACTTGTATTTTAACTTAGGATCTATCCAGGTAGCTTTATGTACAACACCTTTGTAATGGGTAAAGGCATCAAACCCAGATTTTCCGTGATAACTTCCTACGCCACTGTCTCCCACACCTCCAAAGGGAAGATAGGTATTTGTAATATGCATTACGGTATCATTAACCATCCCTCCTCCAAATGAAATTCGGGAGATTATTTCATTTTGTATAGTTTTTGAATTTGAAAAAATATAGCAAGACAATGGTTTAGGAAGTAAACTCACTTTCTCGATTACTTCCAAAAGGTTATTGTATGAAATTACGGGTAAGATTGGTCCAAATATTTCTTCTTGCATTATAGCATCAGAAAACGCAATATTGTGTAAAATAGTTGGTGCCAAAATTCTTTGCGCTATATCAGATGTTTCTTGGTAAAAAATCTTTTCTTCAGGGATTAATTTTGATAAACGCTCCAGATGTCGTTCATTGATAATCTGTGTATAATTTCCATCTCTTACGGTGTAGTTTATTGCTGTGATACGATTCTTTAATTTCTCTAAAAAACTATCGTGAATAGCTTGATCCACTAATATATAATCAGGAGCAATACAAGTTTGACCTGCATTAAGAAATTTGCCCCATACAATACGATTTACAGCAATATCTATGTTACAATCTTTGGTGACAAACGCAGGACTCTTCCCGCCTAATTCCAGGGTTACAGGGGTTAGATGTTTTGCAGCTGCTTGATACACAATTTTCCCAACTTGTGTACTGCCCGTAAAGAAGATCTTATCCCATTTGAATTCTAGCAGGGAAGTTACAATTTCCGCATCTCCTTCAATCACATGAAAGAAAGCTTTATCAAAATGTTGATTAATGAGTTTGGCAAGTACATTACTGGTGTGTTGAGCAATTTCGCTAGGCTTTAAAACAACTGTGTTTCCCGCAGCGATAGCGGCAATACATGGGGCAAGGGATAATAACAAAGGATAATTCCAAGCACCAATGATTAAACTTTGTCCATAAGGTTCAGGATAAATATAACTTCTTGCTGGAAGATTGAGTAAATTGGTTTTAACTCGTTTTTTTTTAGACCAACTTTGAATATGAGAGAGAGCATCTCGAATGTCGTGTTGTAAAAGACCAATTTCGGTTGTTATCACATCATATTTGGATTTGTTGAAGTCTTGATAAACAGCCTTACATAGTTGATCTTCATGTGTAAGGAGTATATTTTTTAATTTTAGGAGTTGCTTTTTACGAAAATCGATTTCTTTTGTAACTCCTGATAAGAATGTTTGTTTCTGTGCGTTATATATCTCTGTGTAATCCGTATTCATGATTGCTTATTGATATGGAAAGATACTATAAATTATCGTATAAAGCAGGAGGTTTTACATTTTTTCATAAATTCGTGGTATGGTAAGAAGTTTCTTTATATTTTTTCTACTTACAATTGGCATATCCGTTTCTATGGCACAAAATAAATGGATGTGGACTGAAGTGACCTCTTTACCAATTTCAACTACTAACAATGCTCTTTGTGAAGCAAAAACGGCAACAAAGAAATTTGTATATAGTTTTGGAGGAGTTTCTGATTCATTAAAAATAACTGATATCCACCAGCGTGTTTTTAAATATTATACAAATAATGATTCTTGGGAAGAAATGCCTATGATTCCTGATACGGCCGGAAAAACTGGAAGCATGGCAAGTTATGTAAATAATAAAATTTATTTGATAGGAGGGAATTATCACCCTAATGATTCAACAGCTATAAGTTCTAATAAAGTATTTGTATATAATCCCAATCAAGATATTTTTGAAGCGGAAGGGGCTGATTTAATTACCCCAATAGCTGATCATGTGCAGGCAGTGTGGCGAGATAGCTTAATTTATGTAGTGTCAGGTTGGAGTAATTCTACTATTTTAATGGATGTTCAGATTTATAATCCATTTGATGACACTTGGTTTTCAGGCACACCACTTCCCAATGATGAAATTTTTTCCAGTCACGGTGCATCTGGATTTATATTAGGAGATACAATTTTCTTTTATGGTGGGGTAAATGAAAATGCTATCGATAATAAGAAATATATCATTAAAGGTGTTATTGATAAGGATATTCCGAGTCAGATTACATGGTCTTATATCAATTCGAATCTAGGAACGAGTATCTTCAGAGGGGCGTGCTCTGGGTTTGATAAATCTATTTTTTGGGTAGGTGGTGCTGATGAGGCATATCTACTAAATGGAAAAACACTTGATTCGACAACTTATGTGAATCCTAATCAACGACTGATGACAGTTAATTTAGAAGAAAAAACTCAAGTAAATTCCTTTGATCCAAAAAATAACGTAATGGACTTAAGAGGAATAGCTAATTTAGGAGGAGGTAATTGGATGATTGCCGGTGGAATTGACTCTACACATGTTGCTACAAACCGTGCCTTCTTATTGCATAATCCTACATTATCTAATATTGGTAAAGCGTTAAATCCAGCTTATTTTGAAGTAATAGACCTAAAAGATGATTTTGTGATTTTGACTGAAAATATTGGAGAACTTAAGGTATATGACCTCTCTGGAGGAGTTTTATATATTTCTCCTAAATATTTAGCCGATTTAATTATTCCTAGGTATTTACTTCCTAAAGGATTGCTTCTGTTTGTTTATGAAGACTCTATTAATTTGCCATTGGTAATTAAAAAGGTTAACCCATAATTCATGCATGGAAAGTCTTCAGAATATTTCCATAGAATACATTAAAGGTGTTGGCCCGGAACGTGGGAAAGCGCTCCGTCAAGAATTAGAAATCGAAAATGCTTGGGATTTATTAAATCATTTCCCATTTCGTTATGTGGACAGATCATTCTATCATCAGATTCGTGATTTACCGAACTTAGAAGGACAATCTGTGCAATTAAAAGGAACCATAAAAGGATTTAGATTAATTGGAGTAGGCCGACATGCTCGTCTCCAAGCTCAATTTCAAGATGAAACAGGAGTTATAGATTTAGTATGGTTCAAAGGAATTAAGTGGATTCAGGATAAAGTTAAGCCAGGAATTTTATACAGAATATATGGAAAGCCAACACAATATCAAGCGGGCTGGAATATAGCACATCCTGAAATAGTTTCTTTTAAAGATGTAGCACATGAAAAGGGATTACAGCCAATCTATAACTCTACGGAGAAGTTGGCTAAAAAAGGTCTCAATTCTGGAGGAATAGAAAAATTAACATACCAACTGGCAAGCCAGATTGAAGGCAAAATTCCAGAAATACTTCCCGTGAAATATATTGAGCAATATAAGTTGTGCTCTCGTGAAGAAGCCTATAGATATATTCATATTCCACGAAATTTACAAGATGTTCAAAAAGCACAATTTCGATTAAAGTTTGAAGAACTATTATTACTCCAATTGGAACTATTAATCCGAAAAATTGGGAATAGTAAACCATTGAGTGGTTTTCAATTGGATAAGACGGGTAGTGCGTTCGATGATTTTTTTGAACATCATTTACCTTTTCCGTTGACCAATGCTCAAAAACGTGTCACGAAAGAAATTTGGCGAGATTTAAAGAGTGGGAAACAAATGAATAGGTTACTACAAGGAGATGTGGGAAGTGGTAAAACCTTGGTTTCAGTGTTAAGTATGCTCTTTGCTATAGGAAATGGATTTCAGGCAGCTTTGATGGCACCAACAGAAATATTAGCACAGCAGCATTTCCTTACGATTTCAGAATTATTGGCTCCGATACAAGTGAAAGTAGCCTTACTTACTGGATCCACCAAAAAATCTGAGCGAAAAGGTTTATTTGAGCAGTTAAAGAATGGAGAGATTCAGCTGATTATTGGAACTCATGCCTTACTAGAACCTACTGTCCATTTTTCAAATTTAGGTTTGGTGGTTATTGATGAACAGCATCGTTTTGGAGTAGAACAACGTTCTAAGTTATGGAAAAAAAATACCAAACCTCCACATATTTTAGTCATGACAGCCACTCCAATTCCCAGAACATTAGCAATGACTTTTTATGGAGATTTAGACGTGTCAGTTATCGATGAGCTTCCGCCCGGACGAAAACCAATTACCACCATGCACGCGTATGAGAGTCACCGATTAAAAGTGTTTCAACTAATCAAACAAGAAATAGCTTTAGGAAGACAAGTTTATATTGTGTATCCACTGATTAAGGAATCTGAAACCTTGGATTATAATAATCTAAATGAAGGATACGAAGCTATTTCACGAAGCTTTCCACGCCCTCACTATCAAACTAGTATTGTTCATGGACAATTGTCTCCTGAAGTGAAAGCTTATGAAATGGAACAGTTTGTTAAGGGTAATACGCATATTATGGTTGCAACAACGGTTATTGAAGTTGGAGTGAACGTTCCGAATGCTTCTGTGATGATTATTGAAAGCTCAGAGCGTTTTGGATTGTCACAATTACATCAGTTGCGTGGACGTGTAGGAAGAGGTGCAGAGAAATCCTATTGTATCTTAATGACAGGGAATAAATTAAGTAAAGAAGGTAAAAAGCGTATTAACACGATGGTTTCTACGAATGATGGATTTAAAATAGCTGAGGTGGATTTAGAAATCCGAGGTCCTGGAGATATTATGGGGACTCAACAAAGTGGCATATTAAACCTAGCAATTGCTAATTTAGCGGTAGATGGCCCTATCGTAAGTCTGGCACGAAATGTGGCTATAGAAATCCTAGATAATGACCCCACAATGGAAAGATTAGAGAATCAAGCATTAAAATTAGCCTTAAAACGAAAAATTAAATCAAAGCCTAATTGGAGTAAAATCTCATAAAAACCCTTACATTTAATCCATGAAAAAATACATTACACTTCTATTATTTGTTACGCTTAGTTATGCTACATTTTCCCAACTAAAAGGGGATATTGTGAGAGATAACCGGAAATTAGTTACCCCAAAAGATTATATTATACAAGGAATTGCGGATGGTCGAGTTACCTTCCAAATTGCTGTTGATATTAATGGAGATATTTCATCTGCAAAAGTGGTGGATTCTCTTACAACACTTAAGAGTTCTCCAGCTAAAATTGATGCCTACACGTATGTGAAGGATTTTAAATTTGAGCCGGGCACTTGGTTTCCAAAGTTTCATCAAGGACAAATAACCATTACGATGCTTCGACCAAAATAGCTATCTTTTAATCCCCATTACACAAGCATCATTTATTTGTTCCCTCTGACCTTTCAATTGCTCAAAGGTTTGACTAATTACTTTAGCTTAGTTCATTGCTTAACAATCTTTAACAGCCCTTTTTTTGAAATAGGAGTAAACAATGAACATCTTTGTATTAATGAATTATTGATTTATTTATGGAAGAAAATAATACATCGTCATTAACTCCTGCTGACACGATACGCCAGGTTACTGAGAAAATTCAACAAGAGCGCCCACTTATTGACTTGATTAATCGCGAGATGTCAAGCGTAATTATCGGCCAGCATAAGATGCAAGAGTGTTTGTTAATTGGATTGTTTTCTAATGGACACGTACTATTAGAGGGGGTTCCTGGATTAGCAAAAACATTAGCTATTAAGACGTTGACAGATATTATTGGAGGAGTATATAGTAGGGTACAATTTACACCTGATTTACTACCTGCAGATATTACAGGAACTCAGATTTATAATCAGAAAACGCAAGCATTTTCTGTAACAAAAGGACCTATCTTTGCCAATTTCATTTTAGCGGATGAGATTAATCGTGCACCAGCTAAAGTGCAAGCAGCTTTATTAGAAGCTATGCAAGAACGCCAAGTTACAATAGGAGATGAAACTTTTAAACTACCTGAACCATTTTTAGTTTTGGCAACACAAAATCCTATTGAACAGGAAGGAACCTATCCATTACCAGAAGCACAAATGGATAGATTTATGCTAAAAGTTACCCTAGAATATCCAACACGTGATGATGAAAAATTAATTCTACGTAACAATGTTCGAAGTGAAGGATTAGCCAAAGCAAATCGAGTGGTTTCACCTGAAGATATTATGCGCCTAAAATCACTTGTGAGAGAGGTTTATATCGACGAAAAAATTGAAAAGTATATCATTGATATCGTGTTTGCTACGAGAAATCCAGATGAATATAATCTAAATAACTTATCTCCATTGATAGCCTTTGGAGCATCGCCTAGAGCAAGTATAAATCTAGCTTTGGCAGCAAAGGCAAATGCATTCTTAAATGGAAGAGCTTATGTTATTCCAGAAGATGTCCGAAGTATGGCGGTAAACGTGATACAGCATCGTTTGGGATTAACTTACGAAGCTGAAGCAGAAGGAGTCACTGCAACCGATATCATTGAAAAGATTCTAGGTAGAGTAGAAGTTCCGTAAATCTTTGTGAAATGGACATTAGCGAATTACTCAAAAAGGTTCAAGACATTGAAATAAAAACGAAGCGTAACTCTAAACTTGTTTTTTCAGGGGGATATCAGTCTGCGTTTAAAGGCAAGGGTATGATTTTCTCTGAAGTTAAAGAATATCAATATGGAGATGATGTGCGAACAATAGATTGGAATGTTACTGCTCGCTTTGATACTCCTTATGTTAAAGTTTTTGAGGAGGAAAGAGAGCTTTCTATTGTTCTGATTATAGATGTATCAGCATCTAATTTCTTTGGGAGCAAAAATAAGTCCAAGTTAGACTTAATCCTAGAAACAACAGCTGTTTTAGCTCTTTCCGCTGTAGCTAATAATGATAAAGTAGGAGCTATTTTCGTGACTGATGAGGTGGAAAAGTATATACCACCAAAGAAGGGTAAACCACATGCACTGCGTATTTTAAGAGAACTGATTTCATTTGAATCCACCTCTAATGGAACACATCTTAATAAAGGTATTCAGTTTTATATCAATATGGTGAGAAGAAAGGGAATTTGCTTTATCATAAGTGATTTTATTGATGAACATGATTTTCAAGAAGGGCTTAAAATTGCAAATAGTAGGCATGATATGGTAGCAATTCGTATTACAGATCCTGCCGAGAAGAATCTTCCTAAAATAGGCTTGCGTAAAATGTTCCTGGCAGAAGGAAAGGGAGAACAGTGGGTCAATACCAATTCTTCTTCTGTGCAGCGTCAATTTCATAAGAATTATAAGACAAGAGAGAGTAAGTTAAATAATCTACTTTGGAGTTCAGGAGTAGATCACGCAGTTTTATCAACGGATAATAATCACTTGGTTGAATTAAAGAAATTATTTTTAACGAGAAGAAGATAGTGCGGGTAATTTTATACATATTGTCAATAACTTTCTGTACTTTTTTACAAGCACAACAATTAGATATTGTTATAAATAAGACAGAAATCAAGATAGGAGAGCCTTTTATACTTACCTTCCAAATAAAAGATAAAAATCCAATTACGAAGATTCAATATACGCCACAATTAAATGAATTTATCGGCAAAGAAAGTACGAGTAAACCCATAGATAACTCACAAGGAGTCTCAACAGATTATCATTTTGATATTTTGCAACCTTTTCATGATACTACTTATCAGGTTAATGGTGAATATATCTGGCAAGGAACTTACGAATTAACTGGATGGGATAGTGCATACGTAGTTATTCCGCCAGAATCAATTCAGTTAGCCGAGCAAGAATTATTCTTTCCAGCAGGTTTAATAGGGGTAATTAAACCACTGGTAAATCCAAACCAGCCTATCTATGATATTCGAGAATCATTCTCCGAAATCCCAAGTTTGACCTTCTTGGAAATTCTTAAGAAATATTGGTGGGCTTTTGCATTAGCTTTAATAGGACTCATTATACTTGTATTTCTTCTAGTGAGAAAAGGTAAAAAACGAGATGAACCAGTAATCCAACTTTCTTTCTTGGAAGAAGCTTTATTGAAGATTAAACACCTTCGTGATGCTAGAAGTTATGATAAAAATTTAAAAGAATATTATTACGAATTATCTATTATTATTCGAAAATTCCTAGTGGCTCATTTTAAGGTTGAATTATTAGATAAAACAACGTATGAGATAGAGATAATACTTCGCAAACATGCATTGCCTGAGGTAATTGTTTCGGATATTAGATTACTCCTTAATCAGTCTGATATGGTGAAATTTGCTAAATCAAAACCCGATGTTGGAGAAATTCTGCGAATAACTGATATGGCTGAGAATGTTCTTAAAAAGATAGCTCAAATAGATTCATAATGCGTTTTTGGGAGTATTTACATATCAATATTTTGGATTATCAATTCTATGCAAAACAATGGCTGTGGCTTTTATTAATAACACCTATTATTTTATATCTCAGATATCGCTGGACAGAACAAAAAAGAGGAGAGGTTAAATTCTCTAATTTATCTAAAGATTTAAAGAGTATCTCCTATAAACCCGCTAGCTTGATCCAGTTACTTATCTATACTTCTTTAGCAGTAGGGATGAGTTCTTTAATTATTGCTATGGCGCTTCCTACTTTACCATATTCTGAAGAAAGCTCACCTCAATATAGTGAGGGAATTGATATTGTGATTGCTATGGATATCTCAGGCAGTATGATGGCGACAGATTTCTTGCCAAACCGATTAGAAGTTGCTAAGAAATTGGCGCAGGAATTTATCGATAAAAGACCACAAGATAAAATTGGATTCGTAGTATTTGAAGGTGAAGCATATACAACATGCCCTACCACTAAGAATCATAGTTTCTTAAAATCAAAAATTGAAGAAATTCAATCAGGAAATTTACTACCTGGAACAGCAATAGGTGTTGGACTAGGTACTGCTGTGGCGCGCTTAAGAAGTGATACGATTGAATCGAAAGTAGTGATCCTATTAACGGATGGAGAGAATAATAGAGGTGATTTATTACCTATGGATGCAGCTCAAATAGCTAAAAACAAAAATATCCGTGTTTATACCATTGGAATAGGACAGAAAGGGGTTGTGAAAATGCCGATTGATACCCCTTTTGGAAGAATCATGCAAGATATGGAAGTGAATATCGACGAAGATCTTTTAACCAAAATGGCAGATATGACAGGAGGGGAATATTTTCGTGCAACTGATGAGAATTCTCTTAAAGATATTTATGGAAAGATTGACCAAATGGAAAAGAGTAAAATTGTTGAAAATCATATTGAGAAAGAACCTCCCTATACCCCAACCTTCTTTTTATTACTTGGAGTAGTCACCCTAATCTTAGGATTTTTTACGGAACATATTGTATTCAAAAAAAATGATTAACCGCAAGTTATATACATATAAAACATCTTTGTTTCTGATTACAGCACTTGTTGTGGAGTTTGTTTTTTGGATTGCTACATGGCAAATATTAAAAATATTAGGTTTCTTCTCCTATACGCAAAATGGAGAAAAATTCTCTTTTCTTCACCCTGAATTTGCATGGTGTTTATTGAGTGTATTATTTGTTCTATTAATTTTTGTATATCAGATGTTAGCAAGAAACCGTATGGTAAGGAAATTCGATGGACTACAAGATTTATCTCATTTGCTTCGCCCTGTTTCACTTAAAAATTTATTTTTTAAATATTTCTTTATCCGAAATGTTATTGTATTTGCTTGCTTCGCCTTGATGCAACCTGTGTATGGAACAAAGAAAGTCCATGGTGTGATGTCAGGTGTAGAACTTGTTTTTGCGGTGGATATTTCTAATTCAATGAATACGCGTGATATTGACGGAAAGGAAACTAGATTAGAAGTTGCAAAGCGAGCCATGAATCAAATTATTACTAATTCCAATGTTGCTCAGGTAGGTTTAGTGGTATTCGCAGGTAGTGCTTATACACAACTACCACTTACAGTGGATAAGGGTATTATCCGTATGTATATTCAAGACTTGAATACTAATTTTATTTCTAATCAAGGAACTAATATTGCAGATGCTCTGATTGAATCTAGTAAACTCTATATAAAAGAAAAAACCAAGCGTATGATTGTGCTGATTTCAGATGGAGAGAATCATGATGGAAATATGGAGGAAGCATATAAAACTGTAAAAGAAAAGAATATAGAAGTATATACCTTAGGAATTGGTACAGAAAAAGGGGGGATTGTACCAGAAAATGATAGACCAAATGCAAAATATTTAAAAGATGAGAAAGGACAATCTATTTTGTCTCGCGTGAATCCAGAAATGCTTCGAGAAATAGCTAAGAACTTAGATGGAAGTATGACACTAACAAGTAGTTCTTTTCCCAATGTTTATCAAATTTTAACTGAAATTAACAAACCCTCTAAAAGTAGTACCGTAAATTTGGAGTTAGAAATACAGGCAGACAGATATCGTTGGCCTTTATTGATTTCGATATTATTTTTAATAATGCTGTTTGGCTGGGAATTGATACTTAATAAATGGAAGTAAGAAGAATATATATCATTTTCTTTTTGATGTTGGTTGTAAGTTTCTCTTATGCTCAATCTTGGCGTGATACTTTGAGATTAGGGCAAGAGTTATACCGCAAAGGCGAATTTGATAAAGCATATAAAACTTTACTTTCTGCCCAAAAAATTGCTCCAACAGGTGTCGATTTGTCTCAAGATATTGGAAACGCTGCTTATCGAGCAAAAGATTATGAATTGTCACAAAAGGCATATTCAGCAACCGTGGCTAATCAAAAGAACTCTGCTCAACAAGCTAATTCTTGGCATAATACAGGAAATAGCCAAATGATGGCTAAAAATTATCAAGGGGCTGTAGAGAGTTATAAAAATGCGCTCCGTTTGCAGCCTGACAACGATGAGACGCGTTATAATCTTGCCGTTGCTCAGCGAGAATTAAAGAAACAAGAACAGCAAAACAAAGAAAATCAGCAAGACAAACAGAATCAACAAGATAAAAAGAATGATAGCTCTGATTCTAAAGATGCTAATTCTCAAGATCAAAAAGATAAACAAAACCAAAACGAAAATCAACAGAAACCTTCACAGGGCAACTCTGAGAACCAAGATAAAAAGCAATCAGAAGGTCAGCTTAGTGATCAAAAATCAGATCGTATTTTAGATGATTTGCTAAAACAAGAAATGGAAACGAAAAAGAAGATCAGAAAAATAGAACAATCTAATGATCCAAAAAATTCGGTTAATTCAGGAAAGAAATGGTAAGAAGCATTGTTTTACATATCGTTTTGTGGTTTATTCCCGTATTTGCTTGGCTCCAAAACTCGGATGTAGTGCTAGAGATATCTCCTACTGTTGTAGAAAAAGGACAACCAATTACCATAACCATTAAAACGAGTGTAGATGGTGAAATTGACATGCATCTTCCAGATCAGTTTGTTCAGTCTGGAGGTGTACAATCAGGTATGTCCTCTTCTGTACAAGTAATCAATGGAAAGCGTACTATGACGAGTTTTAAGTTCCGTACTTTTGTAGGATACCTCACTCAAAATGGAACCTTTTCGCTTGGACCAGTCACTGTAACTAACGGAAAAAAGAAATATACCTCAGAAGCATATACTGTCAAAGTGCTTGAAAAACAGGATATGATTAGTTCTGTACCAAGTGAAAATATGAATAAAAAGATTTTTGGATTGATTTCACACTCACGTTCAGAAGTATATGAAGGGGAGCCTATTGTGGTCGTTAGTAAAATCTATGCACGTGTTCCTATTATGCAATTTGAAGATTATACCCCTTTTCAATTTGATAAGTCAGTTGATGCACATGCCTTGGGAGAGCAAGATAAAGTAAAAACAGCGTATGAGGTTATTAACGGCTCCAATGTTCAAACGTTTGAGATAGGGAAACAAATTATTTTCCCAGATCATGTAGGAGAATTAAAAATACAACCCTTTAAGACATCTCTCTTATATGATGATCCACGTAGTTTCTTCCCTGAAAGGACAAAAATTGAGTCAAATACAGTAACAATTAAGGTGAAGTCACTTCCAAGTGGAGCTCCTACTGATTTTATTGGAGCAGTTGGGAAATTTAATTTATCAGGCAATATTTCTACTACACAAATTGAGCAAGGGAATGTGGTAGAATTAAAACTTCGTGTAAAGGGTAATGGTAATCTTCAAAATATTAAGGAACCGAAACTTCAATTACCGGATGGCATTTCTTTATATGGTTACCCCGAAGTAGTGGATTCATTTACTTATTGTTCAGTTGGAGCAGAAGGAAAGAAAATATTTACCTATTATCTACAGATTAATAAGAGTGGAGATATTCAGTTGGATCCTGTTACGATTTCGTATTTTAATCCAGTAACAGAAAAGTATGAGTCTGCTTCCAATAGTTTCCCTACTATTCATTCTATAGCGAATCCTAATGCAAAGATTGAAAGTCCAATTATTCATAAAGATGAGGTTAGAAATGAAGGGTTACATCCTTATTTAACAAATAATTCAAAGAATGCTAAAGATCCTAATTCTTTCTTCACAAGTTGGAAAGGCTCTTTTATATTGTTTTCTCCATTGTTTCTTGGGTTTTTAATTGGATTTGTGATCCGAAAAAGGAATGAGCAATCAGTAGCTGGAGGTAGTAAAAAATCGAGAATTATATATAAAGAAGAGGCATTAAAGGAACTTAATAAGTTAAATTATCTCGCTACCGATGCGGAGAAAGGGAATGCACTCATGAATATCTTTATTTCTTTCTTAGCAAATTATTTTGTGGTTGAAAAAGGAGGTGTCACTAAAGAATATATTCTGAAACAGGAGGAAATATCGTCTGCTTCCAAGGAGTTAATAACAAAAATTATGGATGATGCGGATCAATTGCGATACAGTGGAGGCGTATATAATAATACGGATATTCATCGCCTAACTGGAGAAATTCAATCTGTTATTCAAACTATAGGGTAATGAGAATACTAATTCTGGGGATATTATGTTGGGTTGGCAGCTTTTCTTATAGCATAGCATCAATAGACACACTTTTCCAAAAAGGTGTCGAGAGGTTAGCTGAAGAAGATTTTAATGAAGCACGCACAACCTTTAAAGCCATAGTGGAACAAGAACCATCTTTCGCAGCATATTATAATTTGGGGATTGCTTTTGCTCGTTTAAATGAATGGAATCATGCACGTTGGGCTTTTGAATCTGCATTGAAGTATAAACCTATGGAGGAAGATGCACAATACAATGCACAATATGCCTTGCAACAAGTTAATCCAAAAATTGAATGGCAACATCCATATTCTTGGTACAATCGGTTTGTGCTAGGTGCAGGAGTATATTTATGGTATGTATTAGCTTTGATATCTTCTCTATTAATTGGATTAGCCATTTATTTTTCTGTTAGTAAGTACTCAAAAGAGTTGGTACGCAAATGGATTAACCGACTTCTTCCTTTGGGAATTTTATTATTTATCTTCTCTACATATAATGTATCTGTTATTAAACAGCATTTTAATGCTTATCAATTTGCTATTGCATCTCGTAGTGAAATCAAATTATATCTTTCACCGAATGGATTAGAAGTAAACGAGGAAATAAAATATGAAGATCGGTTTATACTTGAAGAATATGCTATAGATAGTACATGGATTCATATTCTTACATCAGAGAATAGAGATTTTTGGGTAAAGAGTGAAGATATGTTAGTGTATTAAGACAGGAATACTTTCTTAAAGTTTGTCCTAGAGTGCATGAATAACATTAATTGTATAATGATTGAAAGCAGTCTAATCAAAAATCCTTCACTTTTTCTTGATTTCTCACAGTAATTTTCTTTGCTTTGTTATCTGGATTAAACGAGCAAAAATCAACATGAAAAATATACTCATATTAGGCGCAGGACTTTCTTCTTCATCTCTCATCCGTTATCTTTTAAAGAATGCTGAAAAAGAGGATTGGCATGTGAAGATTGTGGATAAAGATAAATCACTTATAGAAAAAAAGATTAACGGATCAGCATTCGGAGAAGCTTTAGTAATCGATGCGCTTAATCCAGAACAAAGACGACCTGAAATCCAGAAGTCTGATATTGTGATAAGTATGCTCCCTGCTATGTATCACATAGAGGTAGCAAAAGATTGTATTGAATTTAAGAAAAATTTGATTACCCCTTCTTATGTCTCTAAAGAAATGGAAGCCTTGGATGAAGCTGCTAAAGAAGCAGGTATTATTATTATGAATGAGATTGGTGTTGACCCTGGTATTGATCACATGAGTGCTATGAAGATAATCAATCATATTCGTGAGCAAGGAGGGGTGATGTTAAATTTTGAATCTTTTACAGGAGGTTTGGTAGCACCAGAAAGTGATGATAACCCATGGAATTATAAGTTTACTTGGAATCCAAGAAACGTGGTTTTAGCAGGTCAAGGAGGTGCTGCACAATTTATTCAGGAAGGACAGTATAAATATATTCCTTACCATAAATTATTTAGAAGAACAGAGATTATTGATATTACAGGTTATGGTAAGTTTGAAGGCTATGCTAATCGCAATTCACTTCAATACCGTAAAATTTATGATTTGATGGATATCCCTACCATCTACCGAGGAACATTAAGAAGAATTGGGTTTTGTAGAGCTTGGGATATGTTTGTTCAATTAGGAGCCACGGATGACTCGTATATACTAGAAGATAGTGAGCACATGTCGAACCGTGACTTCATCAATTCCTTTTTACCCTATGATCCACATGATTCTGTTGAATTGAAATTGAGACATTATCTAAAGATTGATCAAGATGATATTTTATGGGAAAAGCTAATGTGGTTAGATATCTTTCATCCCTATAAATACCCTGGACTTAAAAGAGCAACCCCTGCACAAATGCTTCAAAAAATATTGGAGGATAAATGGACTCTACATTCAACCGATAAAGATATGATTGTAATGTACCACCGTTTTGTATATGAAATGAAAGGAGAATTGAAAGAAATGAAATCTGAAATGGTGTGTATTGGTGAAGATCAAACCTATACCGCTATGAGTAATACTGTAGGATTACCTGTAGCGATTTGTGCGCGACATATTTTAAATGGAAATATTCAGTTAAAAGGTGTACACATTCCTATCATTAAAGAAATTTATTCCCCTATTTTGAATGAATTGGAAGAATATGGAGTTAAATTCCATGAGAGTGAAGTGTTCCCAGCAAGATTATATAGCCAAGATAAAATCTGGAGTCAAGTGTAATTAATCTGACTCATTATGGGAAATTCATCTCTCGCTATTAAACTCAGTAAATCAGCTGAAACTGCCGTAAAGAAAGGACATCCTTGGATTTTTGAGAAAAGCATAATAAAGGGGCCAGCAAATAATCCACAAGCTGGGAGCCTCTGTGTATTATTTGATCGAAGCAATAATAGACCCTATGCTTTTGGTCTTTGGGATCCCGAAGAGATTATCCGAATAAAGGTTATTGCACATGATTCCAAACTCCAACTTTCAGAAACGTATTGGATAGAGAAATTAGAAGTCGCTAAAGAGAAACGTAAGTTGCTTTTGCAGTACGTTACAGGTTATCGCGCAATTCATGGAGAGAATGATGGTTTTCCGGGACTTATTTTAGATATATATGATAAAGTTGGGGTTCTCAAGGTATATTCAAAAATTTGGAAGCCCTATTTAGAAACGCTCACCCAGGCAATTCCTTCGATATTCCAGGTGGAATCAATCGTATTTAGATTAAATAGAAAATTAGAAGGAAGTAAAGAATTTGCATACCAGCAAGGTCAAGTAATTGGTAAGAAGTTATCGAATGAAAGAATTCCTTTCTCAGAGTATGGGGTTAAGTTTTATGCTTATCCAATTTCTGGACACAAAACAGGCTTCTTTTTAGATCAACGCCCAAATCGTTATTGGGTACAACAGCATGCAAAAGAAAAGACCATTTTGGATGTATTTAGTTATGTAGGTGGTTTTGGTATTCATGGATTAAAAGGAGGAGCAAAATCTCTTACTTCCATGGATATTAGTGCTCAAGCTATGGATGTAGCTAAGGAAAATCTGCTTCTAAATCAACTAAAAATTGAAAAATGGCATCCATTGGTGGGTGATGCTTTTAAAGAATTAGAAAATTTGATTCAATCACGAACTGTATTTGATATTGTAGTGATAGATCCCCCTTCTTTTGCCAAACAAAATTCAGAAGTAGAAGTGGCTCTAAAACAATATCAGCGTTTAGCAGAATTAGGAGCAAAACTTACACGCAAAGGTGGTTACCTTCTATTAGGCTCCTGCTCAAGTCGAATCACTCTCGAAGACTTTAAGATATCCCATGAACTTGCTTTCCAACAAACAAATACACACTGGAAGATTGTAAATGAAATCTTACACGATGTTGATCATCCTATCACATATTTAGAAGGTATCTATTTAAAGACAATCACCTACCAAAAGAGCTAATAAGCCTTTATTCAATAATCTCCCTTTTTCCAGTCAAACCAGAACTTTACTCCAATTATTGCTAAAATATAAATGTAATATGGAATGGGTATGAAGTAAGAAATAAGCACAGCAGTAACTCCACCACCTAGCGCTATCCATAAAAGCTTTCTATTCTCTAAGATAATATTCTTCCAAGAAAGTACTTGGTATCTTCCAGTTCGTATGAATAGCATTTTGTATTGTTGCCAATTTCCCAGAATCACAATAGGTAGTAAAATATACCCTTGAGGGATAGGCATGCCTGCTTCTTCGTAGGCTAGAAAATCTATAAACTGAGTATAGAAATCAATTCCTGGTTCAATAAAGAAAACAGCTAAATGGGCAATAAGTATGACAGATACAGTAATAGTATTATTCACTAGAATTCTCCCATAGCTTGAATTGTAAGGATACTTAATACCTTGGAATTGAATTATCTTTTTAACTTTTAAGTAAAGAAATACTTGTGAAGTAAGTAAATCAAGAAAATAAAAAAGCAAGATGAAATAGATTCCCCAATTAAAGAAGAGCATACCCATAAGTGGGATGATTGCTTCACCAATAGCACTTATGATACGCAATCGAGTGTTCATTATTCGTATTTGAAATTCTTTAATCTTTTTGCTCCATCCAAAGCAGGTTCAAAGTGAGGGTCTATGTGTAATGATTCTGAGAAGGCACGAGCTGCATCTGTTGTTCTTTTTTGAGCTAAATATACTTCTCCTAATTGATACCAAGCTTCTTTGTATTCAGGGAAAATGCGAATAGCTTTGTCATAGTAATAGGCTGCACTATCCAACTGATTTTGATGGTATTGTTTAATAAATGCCTGATTGAAGAAGGTAATATAAAATTTGGGACTCACCTTTGCCAATTTCCGATAATGGAATAAAGCTTCATCGTAATTGGCTAAATCTTGGTAACTCTTAGCTACACCATAAATGGCATTTATATTATTAGGTTGTAATTCTACTGCATTTTGATAGTATTCCAGGGCTAAGTCATGCTTTTCCATTTGAGTCAATAACCAGCCAGTTTCCAATTGTCCCATAAAGAAATTAGGATCCATCTGTAATGCAGTTTGGTAGCTAGATAATGCCAAATCATATTTTTCCATCACACGATAAATAGAACCTTTTAATACATAAGCATCTCTGTATCTCTCATCAATTCGAAGCGCATCATTGATATATTTGAATGCTGTTTTAAAATCTCCAGTTAATGAATATGTGTTTGCCAAATCAACCAAAACTTGTGGATTTTTAGGAGAGATAGAAAGTATGTATTCATAATGACGTTGTGCGGTTTCAATATCAGAGAGAGGAGCATTAGGTTTATTGATAAGCGTCCATGCATATAACTCTCTTGCCTGAAGATTGGTAGAATCTAATTTGAAGGATCTTGCTCCTGCATCTAAAGCACATTTGAAATCTAAGTTTTTTTTACATAATTCACCTTTGGCCAACCACAATTTGATGTCATTTGGATATTTTCCTAAACTGTCATTGAGCATCTTTAATCGATCTTCATCTGTTAAAGAATCCTGTGTAGTATAAAACTGTTCATTATCTTTGGATTTGTCCACTCCATTGCATGACAATAAAGTAAGTATCAAGATTATATATGCTATGTAATAAACTTTCATTTTAATTTAAATCTTCCTTTGTACGGGTTTTATACATTATTCTTTTGATTTTCCTCTATTGCTGTTCTCTTCTTCCTCTTTCTCAATATCATCATTGTCTTTTTTAAGGCCGAAAATGGAACCAATACCTTTACCTAATTTTTGTACTACTTCTAGACCAACATCCAATGGCTCACTAGAAACATCTCGGTAAGTTCCTTCTGAATATTGTGCAAATTGTTCAGGATAAATCACAATGAGATTATTTTTAGGAAAATATTTTTCTAATTTGGAGGGTAAATTTTCTAAGATACCCATAAAAGAATTTGCTTTTCTACGTGCTGAAATCAAGACAACTAAATCATCTTTATCAATTTCACGAGATAAGATTAAGAAATCATCCCAATTATCAAAGATTTTATAATTTTTAGAGGCTTGTATTTTCTCCTTTGTTAAGAAAGATTCAATAGCATTTTCTGTAGCCTTATTGCAATAGATGGATATAACACTACTTAATTCACTACTTAATTTAACTATCTTTTTAACCCATAATTCAAAGCCAATTTCTAACTCTGCCATGGGAGGTACAGTTATAACAATTCGCTTATTAAGTGCAAGAGGCTTCTTAAAATTGCAGATGAAGGTTGTCTTGTATGTTTTTTCTAAGATGCTATCTGTATTACTACCAATCAGTTTATTAAAGAATCCTGCTTGATGTGGCCATCCTAGAATAATCATATCTGCCATAATTTCTCTTGAGATACGTGCAATTCCACTGGCTACATTGAAATCGATAGTTGTAATCACATTGGCACGAGTTTCAGATGCAGAGGCTTCTTTTACAAAGTTTTCTAATTTGCTCTTTGCTTTTAAGATATTTGCCTCTGCTTCGTTGTCATTCGGAACAACGGTAAGAATGGAGACAGGATTAACAGAGTTCTTGTCTTTAATGAGAACGCCTAATTCAAGAAGTTTTTCACATTTCTCAATATTATCTATTGGTAAGAGGATATGTTCATTAGCTGATTCTGGATTATCTTCTAAAATTTCATCCGAATCATTATCCATTTTCTTAATGATTTTCACACCTGCTCTTTCTGTGGCAAAAGAGGCAACAATACTAGCTATCAATATTAGGATAATAGTCCCATTTAGAATGCTATCACCTAATATACCCTCTCTATGTCCCACCATAATAACAGCTAGAGTAGCAGCTGCATGTGCGGAACTTAAACCGAAGATTAATTGTCGTTGAGAGCCTGAAAATTTGAATGTTAACTGTGTAATCCATGCAGCTAGCCATTTTCCAAAGATTGCAACCGCAGTTAGAATCCCTGCAACCACCCAGGCATCATATCCATGCATGATGACACGTACATCTACTAGCATCCCAACACTAATTAAGAAGAATGGAATAAACAATGAGTTTCCCATAAATTCAATACGATTCATAAGAGCTGAAGAGGATGGGATCAATTTGTTTAGGGCTAATCCTGCGGTAAATGCACCGATAATTGCTTCAACCCCTGCAACATCTGCTAAGAAGGCGGCTAAGAATACTACAGAAAGTACAAAAATGTAATGGGAATGTTTTTCACTCTCCAATTTTCTAAAGAACCATCTAGCAATACGTGGAATTACTAAAAACATGAATATAGAGAATAGGGCTAATGAAATCCCTAGTTGTATCCAAAAGGACTGTGATAGTCCGCCATGATGGTTTCCTACAATAACCGCTAAGATTATTAATACAGCCGTATCTGTTAAGATAGTTCCACCTACGGTTGCAGCTACGGCTTTGTTCTTGGAAATTCCTAATTTGCTTATAATAGGATAAGTTACCAAAGTGTGTGTCGAGAACATACTTGCCGTCAAAAGACTCGCATTAAAATCTAGCCCTAATAGGTAATGACAGGCTGGGTAGCCTAAAGCTAATGGAATAATGAATGTGTAAAAACCAAAAACTAAGCTCTTGTTTTTGTTTGCTTTAAATTGATTCATGTCTAGTTCCAACCCTGCTATAAACATGATATAAAGTAACCCAATGGTTGAAAAAAGCTCCACAGCATTGACAGCATCTGTATCTGCTCCTGCTCCTGCCCCTTCAATGATATATAGCCCATGAGGACCAATGACAATTCCAGCTATAATTAACCCAATAATCCCCGGAATTTTTAACTTCTTTAATACGATTGGAGTGATTAGGATGATAAATAATATCAGTGAGAATACAATAATAGGATCCGTTAAAGGTAATCTGAATGCTTCTTTTAACTCGAGAATTAATTCTTTCATAAGCCTCCTTTTAAATTGAGAATTCAAAAATAAGAAAATAAACTAACCTTTTGGAGTGAGTATAGAAGTTTAGGTATTTTTAAGAATTATTTTGAAATACCCATTGTGTATTTACAAAAAATAAATATAATCAGTATCTTGTTTTTAATGCGCAACAGATTTTGATGTGTATCTATTAAGAAGATTCTTAAATTCTTTACTCTTTTTGATTGACTGAAGGTCTTCGTCTTCTTCTATACTTTTTCTATCAAAATCCTTCACTAATTTTAAATAGTTTTCAAGGTAGAATAGCGCTTTGTCTTTATCATTTAGTTGTGCATAAACTCCAGCCAGATAATAATATGTATCCTGATTGAATTTGTTATTTTCAAGGGAAATTAGAAAATAATGAGCTGCATCATTGTATGCTTTCTGGAGGTAATAAAGATACCCAACGTTAAAATTCAAAAGATAATCTTTAGGATTAAATGTTAATCCCTTTAAGAAAGTATTCAAAGAATAATCTATGTAATCTAGATTGTAGTAGAAAGTTCCTAAGAGTGCGTATGTGGAATTGTTTGTACTATCAATTTCAAGAGATTTTAAATAGATAGTATGCGCCGTATTATAATCTTCTAATTTGTAAGAACTATTCGCATAAGCATTCCAATAATCAATATTGAGCGAGTCATAATAAATAGCATAATTGAAAAATGTGCGTGCCATACTGTCCGCAGAAAATTCCGATAAGATTATCCCAATATCAAAATAGATTTCAGGATTAGTTGAATCACGTTCTACTATCTTGTTGATATAGAACTTTGTGCTATCTGAATCCATTTTTTTAATATGAACCTTAAGTGCGTTTTCATAGCCATATAAAAATGACTTGTCATAACTAAATGATTGTATATAATAGCTCAAAGCTTTGTCATAATCCTCTTTTTGATAGTAATAATAATTTCCTTTCTGAAGTAGAAGGGAAGGATCGGTTGGGTCTTTTGATAATCCTTTGTTAACATACTTGATAAAAGATTCATAATCATCAATATGTGCATATTCTTGAGCAATCACGCTGTATGTAGTTTGATAATTAGTGTCTAATTCTAATGCTTTAAAATAATAGTAAAAGCTACTGTCTCGTTGACCTAAATAACTGAAGTTTAAGCCTAAATTATGAGTAGGATATATCCATCCTGGTGCTAACTTCATGCCTTTATGGAAGGCTAACGAAGCTTCTTTATATTGCTTTAAACGTTGGTGTAAAACTCCTTTTAAATTATAGAGATAAGAAGCTTCAGGTTTTAAGATAACAGCACTATCTATTTTTTCTAAGCTAGATTTTAATTCACTTGTTCGATTAGTTTTCCAATTTGCATGCGCCTCTAAAAAGAGAAGATTTACTTTAGCATCTAAAGGAATGTAAAATAGCGTGTCTGCTATCTTTATGAATTCTTTAAGCTTGAGATATCCAGTATAAAAGTAATCGTAAGTATAAAGATTGTTGTTTTGAGCTGCATTGATGTATGTATTGATGATTTTGTTGACATCTGTTATCAAACGACTACTTAAAATTCCTCTAAATTCATTTACAAGATATGTGGGAATTGTCTCTTCTAGCATAATTTTTTGAAAAGTAGTGGCAGCACTATTCTCCCCAATGAGTTCATTGTTCTGTAGATGATTTACAAATTCGTTGTATAAGGCTTTGAAACCTATTTTATCCATTTCGATAGGTAGATTGACTCCTTTAGCAGGAGAAGATGTAGCTAGTGCATCTTGATAAAAGGAGTTGTCACCTTTTTGTAACTCTTGTGCTAATCGATTTTTTTCCGTGTCATTCACAAGATTTAAAACAAATGTTTCGCAATTTTCAGCCTTGCAATCAAATTGTGGAGTTTGTTTGTAGGTCTTTGTTGCCTTATCATAGGAGGCATTCTTTACCTGCGTTTTAACATAACTTACTAATTCATCTACGGTTACTTCTCCATCTTTTGGAGAGGTATCTGCCATTCCAATTAATCCGTTAACTAAATGCCAAGAGAATAACCCTCGTCCACCTCCCCAACGGACATCTTCATAAGAAACTTGGTTCGAAGAACAAGAGCTAAAGCGTATCTCTCCCGCATCATCTTCCATAATTTTTTTAAATACGCTCGTTCTACCTTCTTCTCCACCACTTAATTCATTAGTTCTGCACGCATCACTTATAAAAATGACTTTCCTTCCATTGGAAGTTAAATCTTTAAAAATTACTTTAATGGTATAAATATCCAATACAGTTGTTCCAATTAGGTAATGATTTTTATCAGAGCGTCCATTTCCAGAGGGAGCATCATAGGGTAGGAGGAAAGCTTTGGCGGCATTGTAAGCATCTCCGTGGCCAGAAAAATAGAAATATAATAAATCATTTTCCTTCATGCGATCTTTGATGCTGAGTAGCTTCGACATAACTTCACCATACGTTGCTCTTTCGTTAAATAGGGTGTCTATATTTTCAGAAGGAACTTTTCCTCCTGCGTCTGAACGCAGATAAGTATAAAAGACGCGCGCATCTTTATCGGCAAATTGCAGTGGAGTATAAGTTTCAGGATATTGATATTTAGATAGACCTACAATCAATGCATAGATATTTCCCACAGGATGTGTAGGCTCTGTATATACTTGCTCAATACCTTTGGTTTGGGGTGTTGTTTGTGCTTTTGTTTGATTAAAAACAATCAAAAGAAGCAAAAAGAAGATTAGTTTGAGTTGCAGCATCAAATAGGCTTTAAACAAATATATGATTTTTCAAAAGTTGAAGCAACTTTTACTTTGCCTTTTTAAAGCCTATTCGATGATGATGAGGTAATTATTCTTTTTTCCTTTTCCTAATAATATGAATTTATTATTAATAAGATTGTCCTGAGTTATTAAGAAGCTTTCATCTACTTTGTTCTTATTTACACTTACTGCATTTCCCTTTAACTCTCTACGGGCTTCTCCATTGGATGCCAAGAAACCTGTTTTGGCAGAAAGAGCATCTACTATTCCAATTCCCTGAGTTATATCGGTACGTGATAATTTAGCTTGAGGAACCCCTTCGAATATTTGTAGAAATTCTTTTTCTGAAAGTGATTTTAAATCTTCTTCGGTAGATTTTCCAAATAAGATATTGGAAGCCGCCATAGCAGTTTTTAAATCTGCTTCTGAATGAACCATGATGGTAATTTCTTCTGCTAATTTCTTCTGGAGTTGTCTTTCATGAGGAGCTTCTTTGTGGCTCGAAATAAGCGATTCTATTTCGTCTTTAGAGAGGAAAGTGAAAATCTTAATAAATTTTTCAGCATCTTCATCTGAAGTATTTAACCAATATTGGTAGAACTGATAAGAAGAAGTTTTATCCGCATCCAGCCAAATATTTCCCCCTTCTGTTTTTCCAAATTTAGTTCCGTCTGCTTTGGTAATTAGTGGACAAGTTACAGCAAAGGCTTTCCCACTTTCTATTCTTCGTATTAATTCAGTTCCGGTGGTGATGTTTCCCCACTGGTCTGATCCTCCCATCTGAAGTGTAGCATTTTTTTCTCTGTATAGATGAAGGAAGTCATATCCTTGCACCAATTGATAAGAAAACTCAGTAAAAGACATTCCTTCTGTTTCATCTCCAGAAAATCTTTTCTTAACAGAGTCTTTAGCCATCATATAATTGACAGTGATGTGCTTTCCAACATCACGAATAAAATTCAAAAATGAAAAATCTTTCATCCAATCGTAATTATTTACAAGAATAGCTTGATTTCCTTTTTCAGAATGAAAGTCTAGAAATTTACTGAGTTGTTTTTGAATCTCAGTTTGATTATGACGAAGTATGTCTTCAGTTAATAAGTTTCTTTCTTTTGATTTTCCAGATGGATCTCCAATCATTCCTGTAGCTCCGCCTAATAATGCGATAGGCTGATGCCCAGCTCTTTGAAAATGTTTCAGCATCATAATACTTACTAAGTGACCAATATGAAGTGAATCTGCTGTTGGATCTATACCCACATAAGCAGTTCGTTGTTGTTCCATTAAATGTTCTTCTACACCAGGCATGGCATCATGTATCATACCTCTCCAAGTTAGTTCCTCGATAAAGTTTTTAATCATCTTTTAAAATTTTGCCAAAAATACAAATTTAGTAGAAGAATAGAAATAAAAAAGCGCCTCCCGAAGAAGACGCTTCTTAAAAATATCAGATTGTTTTATTGTTTTACAATCTTAAAGATTCTATATCCTTCTGTATTAAATACACGAAGTGTATATATACCCTTTTCAAGGAATGAAATGTTTATAGTTGCCTTATCTGCATGAGATAATAGATTTTTATCTGCTAATACAATTCTTCCGTTCATATCAACCATCTCTACAATTAATTCATCCATATTAGATGGATTTTCAATTGTAAGTTGTGTAGTTGCAGGGTTAGGATATACCGCTAATTGGGTAAATACCTCTTCACCAACAGATAAATAATCACAAGTTCCAACAATTACTTCAATGATAGCAGTATCTGCAGGACATACACCGTTATCAACTATATACATATAGTTAAAGCTACCAGGGAAGTTTGAAGCGATTGGTTGTGAAGTAGTTACATTATTGTTGTAATCTTTCCAAACTCCACCCATGTGTACAACACCATTTAATCCATCGTATAAATTAATTGGTTGGTTTCTACATACGTTGATAGAATGTCCTGTACCAGATGTTGGATAAGTATGATCTTGTACAGTAGCAACAACTTCAACTAAATTGGAAATACAGCTTGGATTGCTATAGTAAACCGTTCCATTGAAAGCTCTCGGTGTATTTGTACTACCAAAATCAGCGCAAAGTCCAAACTGAGCAGCAATTGTTACATCACTGTTGGAATAAGTAGAACCTGGTGTTACTGTCGTATATGCAGCATAGTGATTAATATAGATACCATAAGTTTGACCAGCATTCATTTGAAGCGGATTTGAGAACGGAATACTTATTGGACCACCTGCATAATTTCCAGGAAGAGTTTCTAGTAATGTCCAATCAGCAGGATTGGTTTCATGACCTACACAAGTTCCTGCAATATAATATACTTTTAAGTTAGATCCTGCATCATATGAGAATGTCTGAATAGAATCTAAATTGAAATTGCTATTCGGAGTGATGTCAAACATAACACCACCACTACAGCCATTGCTTTGATCTGTTAATGTAGTTAATGAGCCACCAGCGCCGTTTCCACCATTTGCAGCAGCTACCCAGTAAGAAGTAGTTTGACTTAAAGATGGAGTTGTAAAGTTAGCACCTATGTAGATAGGCTCTCCAATTCCTCCTGGGTTATCATACCATAAAGCTTGTGTATTTGTTGATGTTTGTGCAGAAAGTGTTACTGGCCCATCCTCACATCTTTCACCATCTGTTGTAGAAAGCACTTGTGGATTTACTACAGGAATATGAATTGCTTGTGTTGGATCTACTGGATTTCCATTACAAGCCCACATTGCTCTTACATAAATATCTGTACTTACGTTTAAGATGTATGGATTAGCTAAGTTTGTCCAATTTATGCCATCTGTAGAAGATTGGTAAGTATAAGACACGTCATTCGCATAGATTGGATTTTCAATGCTGAGCCCAACTGAATCTGCAAAAAGACAAATAGTATCCATACTAGTTTTTAGCGCCCAATCAGCAGGTGTCGCTGTAGTGTCACATGCTGGTTTAGGGATAACAATGAATGTATAATCTTCAAATTCACGACTTCCTGTTTCACAAGGGGAATTTGGTCCGGTATTAGGTGTGTAACTGATTCCCACACGCATTCGAGTTGGCCCTTCAAGTGCATCGTTAGGAACAATGAAACTACCTGTTTGAGATGAAACATAGCTGTTGCTCTGAAAAGCAATTTCATTTACATCAAATTGTCCATTTTGATTCCAATCAACCCATATTTTTGTACCAAATGTTCCACCACCATAGGCTGCACTGAAGTTAACTGTTTGATTAAAATTTTGAGATACTGTATCTGTAGCTGTATAATCACCATATCCACCTGGATCTGAACCGGTATTTAAATTAGAGATATTCTGTACTCCTCCAGTAGTTGAGAAGTCATTGATGTAATAACTTGTACTAGTACCACCAGGTATACAATAACATTGGTTAGCTGGCTTTAAAGAAACGGTCATTACATTAGAAGTGTCAGCTGTTGATGTCAGATTACAACCAATTATTAAACGGTAGTATGTTTCTGAAGTAATTCCACCTGTCACATTATGACTATATCCATTAGCTCCCGTTATATTATTCCAATTAATCCCGTCTGAAGAAGATTGCCATGTGAATTCAAATCCATTTGCAGGAGCAGATGCACCTACTGTTTCTATTATGAAGTCTTTATTCGCACAGACGTCTATGTCTGAAATTGTTCCTGCATCTGGAGTTCCAGCACAATCTGCTAGTGGCAAAACTTCAACTGTATAGTCTTCCGCTTCTCCATAAGGTTGAGGGTCGCATGGTGTTCTATTTATGTAATTTCGGATACGCATTCTTGTTGTCCCTAATACTGCTGTCACAGGTACATTAATTGTCCCAGTATAATTATTTAAACTGGAAGATTGACCAGCGCCTGAAGAGAATACTTCTTCTACAGCTTCAAAAACACCATTTTGATTCCAGTCAATCCAAATACTAATTCCAGGGGAAGATCCACTCTGTGCATCAATATTAAACTGAAAATCACTAAAAGGAGTAACTTGAATAGTCATGTTAGTGTAATCACCATATTCGTTTGGTTCAATTCCAGTTCCTAGATTACTTATGTTTATACTTCCTCCAGTAGTAGAAACATTCTCAATCCAATATAATCCTCCTGTAGAAGCAGGAGGAGGAGTACAATAACACTGATTAGCTGGTTTCACAGTTACTGTTATTATATCGGAAGTATCAGATAAACCAGAGTTTGTACATTCAACCCATAATCTAAATTCTAAATCAGCATTAAAATATCCTGGAGGATAATTCAGATTTGGAGTAGTAGCAGCATTTAACCATGGATCTGTACTTCCCGCATTTCTTCCTTGCCATTGATAAATTACATCAGCTTCATTTGTTACACCAGACATTTGTATTTGGAAGGGTTGACCTCCACATACGCTAAATGTAGATGGTCCAACAACAACACCTGCGGATGGTTGTCCAGAACATGCTATTGCTGGAGTCATATCAAATTGTATTTGAGCAACAGTGTTTATTGTATTACTAGCTGTAGGAGGAGATGCAGGATCAGGGTTAGTTCCATCACTGTAATAATAAATCCCTTTACTTCCTGTTGAAGGAGCTAATGTATAACCTGCCCAATTTGGAGTATTTCCATATCCAGATGTATTCTCATCTACTGCAATTACAATATTTGATGTTCCATCCCATAAGAAGGAAGAGTTAAACGGAATTTCTAGCCAATCATTAGCAGTTGTATTAGCTGGAAGTTGACCATTAAATACTTCTGTTAGCGAACTAACAGCTATCCAATCAGTAGTCCCAGAGAATCCGTCTTGACTAGTGGTACCAATATACACAACCCAATCTTTCCAATTATTTGTAGATGCAGAACTCGTTGGCTTATATCTTATAGCTGATATAAGTTGAGCTCCAGAAACTCCCTGTGATGTGAACTCATCTGCCGTATAAATCGTTTGTGAGTAAGAATAATTATAAAGATAATATAATGGGAAATAATTAGAAGTAGCTGCTCCAGAACCGATTGTAATAGTCATCTGAGAAAGCGATACACTTCCAATTGTTAAAATAAAGATGAAGGACATGATGGCCTTCTTTGCAAAGCTACCTATCCATAGGTTACTATGCTTTTGTAGTGTTTTATTCATAAACGTTTTTTTTAAAAGAGCTAAGTTATGAAAAGTTCTTATATTAAAAAAATTATATTCTAAGATTTATGCATAAAAAAAGTGCGCTCCATTATTGAAACGCACTTTCTTTTAAAGTTAGTCTATGTTATTGTTTTACAACCTTGAAAATTCTTTGTTCTAGGTTGTTATAAACTCTAAGTGTATATACCCCTCTTTCAAAATTAGAAATATCTATTGTTGCTTCAGAGGTATTGAATAGCGCATTATTATCTACTAATACCACACGACCATTAACATCTATCATCTCTATTCTTAAATCTGTGTAAGAAGTAAGGTTTTCAATATTAACAGTTGTATGAGCAGGGTTTGGATATACTGTGATATTTCCTAGACCTTCAACAGTAAGTGATGAAGAACAATCTTTCACAGTGATAGTTATTGTAGCTGTATCAGCACAATTACCAGATCCAACGATATAGTTGAAGTTATAAACTTCTCCTTCTACATTACTTACAGTAAATGGTGAAGTTATTGGATTTCCATTTTCATCTTCCCAAACACCGCCAGCATCAGCACCATTTAAAAGATCGTCTAAATCAACACTTTCTTCTTGACAAGCCTCATCCGTAACATCAGCACCTGCATTTCCTGTTGAGGTAATTGTTAAATCAAGCGTAACAATACTATCACAACCATCAGCATTAGTTAATGTCCAAGTAGCTGTGTTATCACTTGTTGTATAAGTAACTCCATCTATCCAAGTGTAAGAATCACATGCAGTTATAACATCTGTTCCTGTAGATGAATAGTTAATTGTTAAATCAAGTGTAATAATACTATCACATCCAGCAGCATTAGTTAGCGTCCAAGTAGCTGAATTATCACTTGCTGTATAAGTGTTACCATCAATCCAAGTATAAGTATCACACGCAACTTGTACATCCGTACCAGTAGTTGAATAATTGATAGTTAAATCAAGTGTAATAATACTATCGCAACCATCAACACTAGTAAGTGTTACAAAGTCTGAATTATTACTTGAAGTATACGTTTGTCCATTTTCAGGCCAAGTATATGTATCACATGCCACTTGAACATCAGTTGTATGAATCACTCCTAAAATTAGATTTAAGGTAACTATACTGTCACATCCATCAACTGTTTGAAGTGTTTCAGTAACACCTGTCACATCTGATGTATATGTTTGTCCATTTGCTGGCCAAGTATAAGATGTGGCACATGTAGATATATTATCAGTTCCTGTAGTAGAGTAATTGATAGTTAAATCAAGTGTAACAATACTATCACACCCAGCAGCGTTTGTTAGCGTCCAAGTAGCTGAATTGTCACTTGCTGTGTATGTGTTACCATCAATCCAAGTATAAGTATCACAAGCCACTTGTACATCAGTTCCTGTAGTTGAATAATTGATAGTTAAATCAAGCGTAACAATACTATCACACCCAGCAGCGTTGATTAATGTCCAAGTAGCTGTGTTATTGCTTGATGTATATGTATTTCCATCAATCCAAGTGTATGTATCACAAGCTGATTGTATATCTGTACCATAAGTAATTCCATTTACAGTTAAAGTAACAGTAGCTGATTCGTTACATACTGGACTATGGTCAATTACATAAGTATATTCTGTCATGCTTGGGTCAACTATGATTGAACCTGATGCTAACGCATTATTATCACTATCATACCAAACACCGTTATTTTGTGGTGTTCCACCAAGTACAGTTAGCAAGTCAAGTGAACTTCCTTCACATACAGTAGCATTTCCATCTATACCAGCATCACAGATATTCGTAACATTTAAAGTGTAATCTTCAGCCTGACCAAACCCTGCGTTGTTACATGGAGTAGGTGTTGTTGAAAATCTCTTCATAACACGCATCCTAGTATTTCCAGGAAGTGCAGTATAAGGTACATTGATAGTTCCATTTGACTCTATAGCATCCACACCAGTAGATCCATAAATATCAGGAAGTGTGTACATTTCATCAGAACCATTTGAATTATCAAAAATACCATCTTGATTCCAGTCTACATAAACAACTATTTTTGCATTATAAGGGCCATCTGTATTACCTTTTACCTTAATAGGATAAGCTATTCCTGCTGTAACATTAGCGGACATACTGGTAAAATCTTCTAATGCTGGAGTTCCACCGACAACAGCACTCGTTGTATTGCTAATACTTTCAAATTCAACTAATGTAATTGGTTCAACACTAGATGGGAAATCTACATCACAATAATCAAATAAGAATGTTATTGGACCTACCCAATTACTAGTACCATCTGCATCACAATCAGCTTGTATATATGCTTGATATGTAGTTCCTAAAACTAGGCCATTCAATACGTATGAACCATCTATAGTTGTGTTTCCATCAGGTGTACTTGGTGTATATGGAGAAGTACCCCAAGCAATATTCCAACTAGAACCTGAACCACCGGTAGTCCATGAAATGTCGGCAGTGCCATTTGTGAAATTCATTCCATCTAAAGTTAAATTAGTTGGAGATGGACATGTTGGTATTATTAATGATACATTGTCAACAGCTGCAGGAGGTTGATTTCCCCCAATTCCGTCGTTTCTCCATTCAAATACCAAACGCATAGTCTGCCCAGCAAAACTACTAATATCTAAACTGTTATTAGAATAAGTAGTCCAAGTGTTTTGTGATAAGAAATAGTTTGGACCTTCTTGTATTCTTCCGTTCCCAGCTGTCATTTGAGTTCCAGCTGTAGGAATATATGAGGTTGGTACCAACCAAACCTTCATCCAATCCCAACTAGCTCCTTCTCCCTCACATCTCCAGTCAAAACTAAATTCGGCAGTTGTTGCTCCTGTAGGAATAGCAATATCTCTATAAGCATGTGCCACACTTGAAGAACTTGTAGTATAAGCATTTGTTACTCCTCCATCATTTGAAATATATATAGCGTCAGATGGGTTTCCAGCCGCAGAACCATGAGCCCATTTATTGGTTTGTGTTCCATTTACAAAAGTGTATTTGTTGGCAGAAAAATCATCTGTATATGGGATTGTTGCTGGAATTTGAGAAGTCGTAAAACTAAAAGGACCTACCCAGCTACTTTCATCACCTCCTCCACAATCAGCCTGTACGTAATATTCATAGGTTGTAGAAGGAGATAATCCAGAAAGGGTAAATGGATTTGATCCTGTAGGAACTATAGTTCCACTGCCTTGTGTAAATCCAGAAGCACCATGTTCTATGTTCCATTGAGTTGCAGTACCATTTTCAGTCCATCCTAAATCAGCAGAGTTATCAGTGATATTAGTTGCTGTTAAAGCAGAAGGAGCGATACATGTTGGTGTGGGCTCCCATCTGAAATCATCTATCAAGATACTATTAGCAGGAGAACCTGTATGTTTTATAGCAGGATAATTAGAATATGTTCCAGCCACTGGAATGAATGTATATTCTTCATATGTTAGTGAAGATGCGGTAACAGTTCCTAGATCAACAAAACTACTAGCATCGCTGGGATCTGTCAAATAGCCAATTTGTATTTCTCCTCCAACTGTAACATTAGCTCTCATATTAAATCTAAACCAATGTGTTCCATCTCCTAGATTGGATACTGGTTGCATACTAACTATTGGGGTAGCACTAGAGGATGACCCATATATGTATAGCGTATTTGGAGCTGAATTTGAATTTGAGGTTTGTGTATAAACAGAACCTGATGTTCCAACTTTTTCCCAACAGTTAGGAAGAGCAGGAGTGCTAACTCCGTCAAAAGTTTCAACAAAATCTGTTACTAGAGAGCATTCAGTTGTAAAACTATAAGGTCCAACCCAGCTACTTTCATCACCTCCTCCACAATCAGCTTGTACATAATACTCATAAGTTGTGCCAGAGGATAATCCAGTAAGAGTAAATGGATTCGAGTTAGTAGGGACTACAGTTCCATTACCCTGTGTAAAACCAGGAGTACCATATTCTACGTTCCATAGTGTTGCTGTGCCATTTTCAGTCCAATCTATATCAGCAGAATTATCAGTGATATTTGTTACTGTTAGGTCGCTGGGAGCAAGACATGTTGGTGGTATTTCTATTTTTATGTTATCAAAGGCCATATCATAGTCACCACTTACCCAGTTTCCAGTAATTTTAACTTTAACTATTTGACCTATATAAGAAGTTAGAGAATATGTTTTAGTTCTCCATCCTGCTACACCATCATTTGTAACTGTTTCAAGTGCAGTATAAGTTGCGCCAAAATCAGTTGATATTTCGACTACATAATCTCCTGAACCAGCTACAGGTGCATTATATGGAGAAGAATAGTTAGAAACTTTGTAATCAAATTTTAACTCATCTCCAGTTTGAATGGGACCAACATTAATAGTAGTGAAACTTGCTCCAGATGAACTGCTAGACCAAATATTTTTATAGATGTTATAACCAGGATTTCCGGTGACTCCTCGTGTTGAACCAATATTCCAACCAGTAGTTGTCCATTCTGTTGGAGTTGAAGTTGTTGTAAACGGTTCTACCCATGGAGAAGGAACAACAAGTATCGTTGTAAATGAAATAGTATTACTATTTGTACTATATCCATCTCCATCACCAGAACAGTCTTGACGAATTACATAAGAATAACCAGTCCCAGATAATAAACCAGATAATCCTATTGTATTTGCATTAGAAATAGTTAGAATAGAATTATTAGCATTTCCTGCAGTTGCTCCTGTTCCTACTGGAGTAAAAGTAGCTGTAGGTCCATATTCGATAATCCAGTCTCCAGTTATATCTGTCCAATTTACATCAGCTGTAGCATTTGTAATGTTTGTAGCTGCTGTAGCTGTAGTGGAAAGACATGCAGGTGCCGGTTCTAATTTAAGATTATCAATACCAATATCTGTTGAACCATAGTCACTAGTAGCTTCTATACGAATGATTGTTGTTCCAGAGTTACTGTTAAAATCAAATGTCTTATTAGTCCATGTAGAAGAAATCCCAATATTATTTCCTACTTGTGTTTCTGTAACACCACCATCAGTAGAAACAAAGACTTTAACAACATCAGTACCGCTTGTGTTGATATGATCAAAACTTAAGCGAGTATTGCCTGAAGCCGCACTCATATCTACATAGAATCTCAATGAACCCTGTAAACCACTTGTTGAATTGAAACTATGGAAACGAGCTGAATAAGCGCCTTGACTGAAAGAAGGACTATAAGACCCGCCTGTTGAAGTCCAACTTGCACTTGTACCTTGATCATTTCTTCTCCAACTATTATTTCCAGTTAGAGGAGTATTTGTCCAGCTTACAGAAGGCTGTTCCGTAATGTCACAGCCACTAATCCAATTTTCAAAATCTTCAGTATAGGATACGCCATCATAGCTCGCATAAATAGGATTGTTAATTGTGACCAAAACAGGAGTGGAATAAGCGTCTGTACTTGTGTTAGTACAAGTTACGAGACAACGATAGTATTTATCAGAAGATGGAGATACGGTTTCAGTAGAGTTTGTACCTAGCATAGTAAGGTTTGCTGTAAATCCAGCATCGTCAGCACTTTCCCATTGATATGTAACTCCAGTACCTGAAGTTAGATTTTGTAACGATAAAGTAAAGTTAGCTCCTGAGCAAACAGGGTTTGCACTTGCTAAAGTATTTCCTGGTGTAGGTGTTCCAGAGCATGGAGGACCTGCTGTATAAGTAATACGAACATTTGGTCTACTAGAGGAGGTAACCCCATTTCCTGTTGGAGGGTTATTATCTGCTGTCCATGTTAAATTATTGCCCGTTGATGATGAATATCTTAATAAAGGATTAGTTCCACCACCAGATCCTCCAAGATTAGTTTCTACTAAAACTACGAGATTTCCTCCTGAATATAAATAAGGATTGATAGGTACATTATACCATCCATTAGTAGGAGCAGGTGTTGTGGATCCATCGTAAACTAAAGTAGCTCCTGAAATCATAGTAGCCCAAGTCGTAGATACTAATGGAGAAGCAACACCAGTTGCTAAATAAATTTTTGTAGGACATGCACTACCTGCAGTACCAGCTACATCCCATCCAATATCTGTAATAATGTTAGATGCAACAACAGACATCTCAGCAGCTGTATATAAAGAGGCAGTGCGTTCATAACCCCAAAGATGACCTAGTGGAAACCGTTGGGTAGATGTTCCAGAGCCAATGTCAAGAGTCTGCGACCATGCAGACCATTTACCCCCCATAAGGAAGCTTAGTGCCAA